>CAZUBT010000047.1:13381-25603 GCA_964618815.1 uncultured Desulfobacterales bacterium
TGACGGGCGGATACTCTCTTGGTCGGAGGATGAGACCCTCAGGCTCTGGGACCGGACTGGGAAGCCCCTGGCCGTCCTGGAGGGCCATGCCGCTAGGGTCTATGGAGCGCTGGCGTTACCTGACGGACGAATACTCTCCTGGTCAAAAGATCATACCCTCAGGCTCTGGGACCGGGACGGAAAACCCCTTACCGTTTTTGATGGCCATACTGAGGCTATCATAGGAGCGCTGGCGTTGCCTGACGGACGAATACTCTCCAGGTCGTCTGATACGACCCTCAGGCTCTGGGACCTGGCCGGGACCCCACTGGCCGCCCTTGGGGGCCATAGCAGTGGAGTAATAGAAGTGCTGGCATTGCCTGACGGGCGGATACTCTCCTGGTCTTATGATAATATCCTCAGACTCTGGGACCGGACTGGGAAGCCCCTGGCCGTCCTGGAGGGCCATGCCGCTCGGGTCTATGGAGCGCTGGCGTTGCCTGACGGGAGGATACTCTCCTGGTCAAAAGATCATACCCTCAGGCTCTGGGACCCTGCCAGCCTCGCCCCCTGTCTGGCCGTCCTTGAGGGCCATACTGCTATAGTCTGCGGAGCGCTGGCCTTGCCTGACGGGCGGATACTCTCTTGGTCGGAGGATGAGACCCTCAGGCTCTGGGACCGGACTGGGAAGCCCCTGGCCGTCCTGGAGGGCCATGCCGCTCGGGTCTATGGAGCGCTGGCGTTGCCTGACGGGAGGATACTCTCCTGGTCAAAAGATCATACCCTCAGGCTCTGGGACCCTGCCAGCCTCGCCCCCTGTCTGGCCGTCCTTGAGGGCCATACTGCTATAGTCTGCGGAGCGCTGGCCTTGCCTGACGGGCGGATACTCTCTTGGTCGGAGGATGAGACCCTCAGGCTCTGGGACCGGGCTGGGAAGCCCCTGGCCGTCCTGGAGGGCCATACCGATTCTGTCGAGAGAGCGCTGGCGTTGCCTGACGGGAGGATACTTTCCTGGTCTGGGGATGCGACAATCAGGCTTTGGGATAACAAAGGCAAACCCCTTGAAGTTTACTGGCTAACGGAGGGTCTGCGGTTATATCATGAGGCGAAGAGAGCAATTCATGGCCCAAATTATTATGGGAATGCATATTTGACACAATGGGATAAATTTGCCCTTCTGGCAGGCGACCACAGCCAGACCATCGTCTGGCACGGCGCCTCAAGATGTTGGGCCCACCTGCTCATACCGGACGGCCGGGCGGTGGTCACCCAAGCCAACAACCAGTTCTGCATCCTCCAGCTCTACCACGGCAACCGCCCCATCACCCTCGACGAACTGGAAGCGCACGCCACTGCCGAAGCCGAAAGTCACCATACCACAGAACCGCCAGGGCAGACACCCCCGGAGCCAGAAGACAGAATTCAGTCCGGAGAACGAGAAACAGCCTTCAACCTCAACGAGACCGAGATTAGCCCCCCAAAGCCAGGGTGGAAATTCTGGAAAAAGTAAGGTGAAGGTTTTTATTTTTTTATAAGAGGGCAGATAGACATACTGAAAATAAAGCCGGATACGCTAATTAACCTGCGGAATTCCCTGGTAAACAAGTTTTTCTACCTTCCCGGTTGGTTCATGAACCTTGCCCTACTCCAGCCTCTTGCGAATTTCCGAATCCATAGACACCTCGAATTTCTAAAATCTTTACCACTCTGTTGAAAGAATGTCTATGAATCACACATCTGAATGAAATGTTACTGCCCTGGTCCGAAACTTCTCACAGAGCCAAAAATTTTCATATTTAAAAAATATCACAATATTCTCAGGAAATCCGATAAGTCATTTTCATGGCAAGATCTATTGTATCTACTCTCATTTGTTGAAGATTCAGGCGGATGAGGTCCAGGTGGATGGAACATTTTATAAAAGCGAAAAAAAATTAAAAAATTTTAAAATTACCAAGTTTTGTCATAAGATTGAGCGAATTTGAGGTAGCACCCATTTAAACATTCAAACCAAAATTTCAGATCTAATATGAATCGGGCCACTGCCATATATTTCTCTGAATCACTATCGAGTATCCTTTTTCCAAATTGGAGACTGGATTATGACTGATCCTCAACCACCTCTGGAAACCGCGGTCCCCCGGTTCATCCGGGTCTTTGTCTCCTCCACCTTCCGGGATATGGCCGAGGAACGGGAGGAGCTGATCAAGCGCATCTTTCCCCAGCTTCGTAAGCTGTGCGAGTCTCGGGGGGTCATCTGGGGCGAAGTGGACCTGCGCTGGGGCATCCCCGACGAGGCCAAGGCGGAAGGCAAGGTCCTGCCCATCTGCCTGGCGGAGATTCACCGCTGCCGCCCTTATTTCATCGGCCTGCTGGGGGAGCGCTACGGCTGGGTGCCCGATGAAATCCCCCCGGATCTCATCGCCCGGGAACCCTGGCTTAAGGAGCATCTGTACCGTTCGGTGACGGAACTGGAAATCCTCCACGGGGTGCTGAACTACCCGGAGATGGCGGATCACACCTTCTTCTATTTCCGGGACCCGGCCTATACGGATTCCCTGGACCCGGAAAAACGGGCGGATTTTGCCGAGATCCCGACTCCGGAAGAAATCAGCCGGTTCGGCCCGGAAGAAGCCCGGCGCCGAGCCGAAGCCCGCCGCGGCAAGCTCGCCGCCCTGAAGGAACGAATCCGCCAAAGCAGTCTGCCCCTGCGGGAGAATTACCTGGACCCCCGGGATCTGGGGCAACTGGTGCTCCGGGATTTGACCGGGGTGATTAACCGGCTGTTCCCGGAAGGCTCCCAGCTCACCCCCCTGGCGCGGGAGGCCGCGGAGCACGAGGCCTATGCCCGGAGCCGGGCGGTGGTGGAGGTGCGGCCCGGGGAATTCTCCGGGGTGTACGTCGGCCGCGAGGATTACCTGGAGCGCCTAAACGCCCATGTATGGGGGGACGGCCCGCCCTTAGTGGTGTTGGGGGAATCGGGTATGGGCAAGTCGGCGCTCCTGGCCAACTGGGCCCTCCGTTATCGGGCGTCATTTACCCAGGAGGCCGCACCCCCACCGACCCCCAAGCGCTCCTTCTGGGGCAAACTGAAAAATGCTATTACGCCTGCCACTTCTTTCCCGGCTGACGCGCCCCCCTTGCTAATCATGCACTACATCGGCGCCGGCCCCCACAGCGCCGACTGGGCCGCCATGTTGCGCCGCCTTATGGGGGAGCTGAAGCGCCGCTTTGATATTCAGCAGGAAATCCCGGATCAGCCCGACGCCCTGCGCCTGGCCTTCGCCAACTTTCTCAGCATGGCCGCGGCGAGGGGCCGCGTCATCCTCATCATCGACGCCTTGAACCAATTGGAGGACCGGGACGCCGCTCCGGACCTGGTGTGGCTGCCGCCGGTGATTCCTGCCAACGTGCGCCTGATCCTCTCCACCCTCCCCGGCCGGCCCCTGGATGACCTGACCAGGCGGGGTTGGCTCACCCTGACGGTGCAGCCCCTGGACCCCGGGGAGCGGCGGCAACTCATCCGGGCCTACCTGGCTCAGTACACCAAGGAACTGAGCCCGCCTGAGCTGGAGCGCCTGGCCGCGGCCCCGCCCACCGCCAACCCTCTGTATCTCCGGGCCTTGCTGGAGGAGTTGCGGGTTTACGGGGACCATTACACCCTGAAAGCGCGGCTGGACCATTACCTGACGGCCCCCGGGGTGAAGGAACTCTACGAACTGATTCTGGCCCGCTACGAAGGGGATTATGAGGGGGACCGGCCGGGCCTGGTGGAGGAGGCCATGTCCCTCATCGGCGCGGCCCGCCGGGGTCTGTCCCAGGCCGAGCTCCTGGACCTGTTAGGCACAGAAGGCGAGCCCCTCCCCGGGGCGGTGTGGTCCCCCCTCTACCTGGCCGCGGAACACGCCCTGATGGACCGGGCCGGGCTCATCAGCTTTGGCCACGACTATTTCCGCCACGCGGTGCAGGACCGCTATCTGGCGACGGAGGCGACGCGCCAGGCTACCCACCTGCGCCTGGCGGCTTACTTTGACCGGCAGGACCTGGAAATCGGCGACCGCCCCAATCTCCGCAAGATCGACGAACTCCCCTGGCAACTGGCCCAGGCCGCGGCCTGGCAAAGGCTCTATAATCTATTGTTGGCGCCGGCCTTCTTCCATGGTGCTTGGAAGGCAGACCAATTTGAAGTTAAAACTTACTGGTCGAAGATAGAAAATAACTCACCCTTTTGTCTGGTGGAAGCATACCAGGGGGTGCTGGAGGCACCGGGGGAGCATGATCCTCAATATCTCTTGGATTTATCCTTGCTACTGGATGATACCGGTTACCCCGGGGAGGCCCTGCGGCTGCGTACCCACTTGGTCGAGCACTATCGTCTGGCCGGGGACCTGAACAATCTGTCGGTATCCCTGGGCAACCAGGCGCTGATCCTAAGTTCCCAGGGCAACATGGACGGGGCCATGGCCTTGCATCAAGAAGAGGAGCGGCTCTGCCGGGAACTGGGCGACAAGCTAGGGCTGGAAGCTTCATTGGGGAACCAGGCGAATATCCTTTATCGCAGGGGGGACCTGGACCGGGCCCTGGCCCTCCATCAAGAATCTGAGCGCCTCTGCCGGGAGCTGGAACACAAGAATGGGCTGGCCCGCTCACTGGGCAACCAGGCGGTGGTCTTTTTTGTCCAGGGCAACCTGGACCGGGCCATGGCCCTACATAAAGAAACAGAGCGCCTCTGGCGGGAACTGGGGAACAAAAAAGAGCTCACAAGTTGTCTGGGCAACCAGGCGGTGATCCTAAGTGACCAGGGCAACCTGGACGTGGCCATGGCCTTGCATCAAGAAGAGGAGGGCCTCTGCAGGGAACTGGGCGACAAGCGAGGGCTGAAGGCTTCATTGGGCAACCAGGCGCTGATCATCTATGGCCAGGGCGACTTGGACCTGGCCCTGGCCCTGTTTAATGAGGTGGAGCGTCTCTGCCGGGAACTCGGTGACAAGCAGGGGATGGAACAAACTATAGGCAACCAGGCAGTAATCATTTATTCCCAGGGCGACCTGGACCGCGCTATGGACCTACATCAGGAAGAGGAGCGCCTCTGCCGAGAACTGGGCGACAAGCGAGGACTGCAGGGTTCATTGGGCAACCAGGCGAATATCCTATATTCCCGGGGCGACCTGGACGGGGCCATGGCTCTTTATAGGGAAAAAGAACGCCTCTGTCGCGAGCTAGGGTTCAAGCGGGGGCTGGCCAATTCCTTAGGCGGCCGGGCGGTGATCTTGAGTGACTGGGGCGATCTGGAAGGGGCCATAGACCTACATCAAGAAGAGGAGCGGATCTTCCGGGAGCTGAAAAACAAAGAAGGACTGGCCCGCTCACTGGGCAACCAGGTGGGAATCCTATATGGCCAGGGCGACTTTGACCGGGCCCTGGCCCTACTTCAAGAAGGGGAGCGCCTCTGCCGGGAGCTGGGGGACAAGAAAGACCTGGCCCGCTCGTTGGCCAACCAGTCAAAACTGATGAGCGAGATGGGAAAGCCGAACGAGGCCCTGGCCCTGGCCCAGGAAGCTTACCGCCTAGCTACGGAGCACGGTTATGCCACCCTGGCTGGGCAGATCAAGGCCATCCTTGACCTGGTGCGCGGCACTATAAGGAAAAATGAGCAGAAAAAGAAAAGACCAAGGGTCAGCTATTCGGCAGGCGGCAAACCCATCTGCCCCGTTTGTAAGCTGGAATCCCCTCCGGGGGCGAGGGTCTGTAAGTGGTGCAAGGCCGCGTTTTAATCCAATAATCAAATGTTGCTGGAGGAGCGCTAAGCACGGTTATGCCGCCCTGGCTGGGCAGATCAAGCCCATCCTGGATAAGGTGCGCTCCCGGCTAACCGAAGCAGGCGACTCGTAACCAGCTATGGAGAGGAGGCCTCTATGAATCCCCCCGACGACAAATTCATCCGCCCGCTGCACTTGGCGGAGAACCATTTTTTGGAGCTGCTCCTTACCCAATTCACTATGCAAAGGACAGGGAAAGGAACCGAGCTGCAGGTAAGTTTTAACCATCTTACCCCGGCCATTACCCAGCGCCTGGCCAAACCCGCGGTCTTGGGGCGCATCCCCGACTTTGCTTCTAAGTCGGCCACCTTACAGAGGGGGCTGGATGCCTTCCTGATCGACCAGGAAGGCGACGAGTTTACCCATAACGATTCCGGTTTTCCCTTTCGCTATGCCAGCGGGGGGACGCTGCCCATCCTGCGCCTGGGGGAGGAGGTCAGGCATCCTTGCTATTCGCAGTTATTAAGGGCAGCGGATAATCAATGGCATTCCCCCTCACCCTAACCCTCTTTCCCAATGGGGGAGAGGGGATTAAGGTGGGATTCCTTTCATGCTCCTATTAATAAAAACCCCCTTGTCGGCGGACGGTCTATTGCCATGACGACTTTTAGCCGGAAAAAGAAGGCTTGCCGGGTGTGCGGTAAGCGCCGATGGCGCGCAAGCCTGAACTCCACCCACGCCATCGATTCCCCGGATTTGGATACCAGGCCCTCTATGCCCATGAGGGCCGACATTTTATGGATGGAAAATTGTCCCCGCTGCGGTTACTGCGCTCCCGACCTCTCGGAGGGCTCGCCCCAAGCCGCCCGGATCGTGGCCACCGGCCCTTACCGAGAGCAACTGTATAACCCTGACTTTCCGGACCTGGCCAACGCCTTCTTGTGCTATTCTCTTATTGCCGAGCAGGACCATGACTTCGCCGCGGCAGGGTGGGCCTGCCTGTACGCCGCCTGGGTTTGCGACGATGACGGGGCTGTGGCCGCCGCGCCCCGGTGCCGGCGCAGGGCAGTGGATTTTTTTGAACTGGCCCGGCACCGCCGGCAGGAATTCGCCGCGTCGGCGGAGCTGGAAAAAGCTTTGATCGTTGACCTTTTGAGACGTTCGGGTGATCTTCTCCGGGCCTTGGTAGTTTGCCAGGACATATTAACGGGCGAGGTTAGAGGCCTGGATGCCACCCTGTTATCCATGCTGCGCTTCCAGGAGGCGCTCATTTTGCGCCGGGATACCGAAACTCACCTGATTTCGGAAGCAATAGAATATGGCAATGGGGCCAAGATGTAAGATTTTCAAGCCTGGCCTCAGTTCAACCCCTTCATCGTGAACAACCGGGCCGGTAATGATATTGAGTTAGAGAATCGGGAGAAGTTTAGCATTCATGCACACCTGGTCGATTTGAACCTGATATTACTATCACCACAAGCCACAGAGGAGATCACTCATGTCTGGAAGAATTGAAAAAATCGTGGTGGCGGGAGATGTGACCATTGACTGGTTGCAGTGGCGGGTGGGGGAACAGGACCCGGAAGATGAGCAGGGCCGGAAACGGCCCAACTGGGAGCTCTATAAGGGCACGGCGATGACGCCTCTTAGGGGCGGCGCCCTGTTGTTGGCCGACCTGGTGGCTGCGGCCACCGGTCTGCCGGTCCTGGCCCCGGAACTGGGAGACCTGCATAATATCCCGCCCAACGAGGTCCTGCACTCCAACGTCCTGGTGGCCAACTTCCCCCATACCCTGAAAGAATCCCAAAGAAAGCCGGATAAGGCCAAATATGTCTTCCGGGTGAAGGAGTACCTGGGTTACTACGGCCCTGGAGATGGTCTGGATCGGCTGAAGGTGCTGGATGACGACCCGGACGCCGACCTGGTTATCCTGGACGACGCCGGCAATCGCTTCCGCCATCAAGAGAAACTCCCCCAGGCCATCACCACAGATGGTAAGAAGCCCCTGGTCATCTTGAAAATGAGCCGTCCCTTGCAAGCAGGGCCTCTGTGGAAGCTGCTGGCGGCCAAGCATGCCGACCGCCTGGTATTGGTGATCGACGCGGACGATCTCCGGGCCGAAGACATCAACATTTCCCGCCAGCTTTCCTGGGAGCGCACCTTCTTAGACTTTGTTCGGCATCTGCTCCACCACCATAAACTCTCGGGTTTGAAAGAATGTTCCCACCTCATCGTCCGCTTCGGGCTGGATGGAGCCATCCGCTACCGGAAAGGAGAAGGAGGTGGACGGGTGTGGTTTTACTATGATCCCCTGCGGCTGGAGGGCGGGTTTCAGGAACAGATCGGCCAGGGTAAGATGATGGGACTGGCCAGCGCCTTTGTAGCCGCCCTAACCCGGCAAGTAGTGCAACACAGCAGAGAAAAAAATAAGCGGGCCGAGGAAGCCCTGGAAGAAGTGGTGGGCCTGGGAGTCCGGGAGGGCATCAGAAGCGCCCGCAGACTCATGATGGAGGGCTTCGGAAAGGGCGCTGCGCCCCAAGGCTACCCTGTAGAGGATATCTTTGCTGCGGAGAAAGAAAACCCGGAGATTACCGAGTTAAACCTGCACCTTCCTTCCATAGACCCTGCTCAGGTAAAAGATTTGGAAGACTGGAGCATCCTGAAAAAGACCTCCCAAGACCAGGAAGAATATGTGGCCTGCAAATATTTGGAAGAAGGCGCCAGCCTGGACCTGATGCCAACCGGGCAGTTCGGTAAACTCAAAACCGTGGACCGCAAGGAGATCGAAAGCCTTCAGGCCATAAAAAACCTTTTGCGCGAGTACCTGAGCCGGGACCGCGTTCAGCGTCCCTTGTCGTTAGCGGTGTTCGGCCCCCCCGGGGCGGGGAAATCCTTCACGGTGACCCAGGTGGCGGAAAGTGTAGCCCCCGACGACTTGAAGCCCCTGGAATTCAATCTGTCACAGTGGGAGACCCCGGACGACCTGACCTTTGCGCTCCACCAGGTCCGGGATGTCACCCTGCGGGGCAAGTTCCCACTGGTCTTTTTTGATGAGTTTGACTGCCGCTATCGAAATGAATCCCTGGGCTGGCTTAAATATTTCCTGGGGCCGATGCAAGATGGCGCGTTCAGGCAAGGCGGCATCACCTTTCACCTGGGAAAGGCCATCTTCGTCTTTGCCGGTGGCACCAGCTTTACGCTGGAGGAGTTTTCCCGGGAAATTTTCCCCAATGAAAATGGTCTGAAGGAGGAGCAAAAAGAGGAGAACAGGGTAAAGTTCAAGTCTGCCAAGGGGCCTGATTTTGTCAGCCGCCTCAGGGGTTATGTGAATATCCCCGGTATTAATCCTGATTCTGACCACCCCAATGACCGGTCTTATCTTATCCGGCGGGCTTTGCTGCTCCGGAATCTAATTATGAATCAGGCCCCGGATTTCTTTGACCGCCACAAAAAGCGTCTTCGCATCGACTGGGGGGTGCTGCAAGCCCTGCTCAAGGTCCCCCGCTACAAGCACGGCGTGCGTTCCTTGCAAGCAGTGCTGGACATGAGCCGGTTGAGTGGGCGGCCGCGACCCCCTAAATTCGAAGCCGCGGCCCTGCCGCCCCGGGAGCAACTGAAGCTGCATGTGGCAGAGCAAAAGTTTTGTGAGTTGGTGATCGGTGATGTACCTTATGACATCCAGGTGGAACAAGTAGCCCGGGCCATCCATAAGCGATTTATCTTGGACAACCCCAAAAAGGACCCGGATGATCTCAGCATGCAAGCCTGGGAGGCGCTGGCGGAACATTACAAGGAATCCAATCGGGGGCAGGCCAGGCATACGGAGGTCAAACTCAAGGCCATCGGCTATGCTTACAAACCAGTTGAGCAAGGGAAGTCTCCTGGATCCGGGTCTCCTCCAGCAAAGATCGAATTCGATAACGGTGAGCTTATGACAATAGCCAAACTGGAACACGAGCGCTGGCTGTTGGAGAAGAGAAACGCCGGTTACGTCTATGGTCCGGTGAAATATGATCCCAAAAAGATCCATAACTGCCTGTTGGACTGGGACGAGTTAACGGAAGAAGAGCAAGTTAAGGACTTCAAGACTATGAGAGCCATACCTGAGTTGCTGGCCAGCGTCGGTTTGGAGGTCTACCGGGAGGATAAGCCGGAGGGCGATCCTGATGTAGAGGCTGTAGTCTAATGATTTTGCTTCGCCTTTCGCAAAAGGCGTGATTAACAATGCAAAATTAAAAGGATGTTTTTGATGACCAAACTCAATGAGACGTTCGTCAGCATAAGAGAAAAGCTGGCCCGGGCGATTCACGAAAACTACCTTAAAAACCAGCGGGGGACGAAATCCGCCGATGACCCGGGCATGCAGCCCTGGGAGAGGCTCCGGGAAGACTTGAAGGAATCTAACCGGCAGCAGGCGGACCAGATTCCCGAAAAGCTTAAGGTAATCGGCTGCAGCATCCGCCCCGCGGGAAGCGGGGAAACCGGCGTCAGGGAATTTACCCCAGAAGAAGTGGAACTGCTGGCCAAAATGGAACACAACCGGTGGATGGCGAATAAGATGGCAGCCGGCTGGACCTACGCCCCGCCTCCCAGAGACGATGTCAAGAAGACCCACCCCTGCCTGGTCCCCTGGGAAGAGTTGCCGGATGACGAAAGAGAGAAAGACCGCCAGGCGGTGCGGGGGATTCCGGAATTCCTGGCCACCGCGGGGTTTGAAATACGCCGGTTGGAATAACCCGAGGCCGGAGACCATCAATGACCACCACCGCCATTTGGCAATCCCGGCCGCTGTTTATCACCAGCACCTTCCAGGACCTGCACGCCGAGCGTGACCACCTGCGCAATGTGGTCTTTCCCGAATTGGAGGAACGCCTCAAGGCCCGCTTCCATCACCTGGAGCCCATCGACCTGCGCTGGGGGGTGCAGACCCGCACCCTGGGGGAGAAGCACGCCGAGGAGGACGCCAGGGAACAAACCTAAGGAGCTCCTCATCCTCAAATTCTGCCTGGGTGAAATTGAGCGCAGCCGCCACTTCATTCTCGGCCTCATCGGGGACCGCTGCGGCTGGACGCCGCCTACAGAATCAGGCCAGATCTTGGCTTTCCAGAAAATCCCTTTGAGGTAATGGATTCCGCCAATACTGCAGTATGCGGATGTATATTTCAATGATGAAGGGGAATACTGGAGCGGTAGTCCTTATGAACCGCCTTCATACCGCAATCGCCTTATGCACCAGTTTTTTAACAATCTCGAAAATAATTTGCCTGAAGAAGTCTTGCTTTTCTTGACAACATTCAACTGGGGTAATGACCTCCTGGAACGTTTTGGGAGACCACCCGATTGATGAAGAGTTTCCCACGTATGGACATGTGCCGTGCCATATCTGGATTTCTTACGACTCAGGGATATGTGTTCGGTTTTGACAAATAACTGCCCTGATCCGAAACTTATCAAGCGGCCAAAAATTCAACCGAGTTGGAACATATCATTCATTTGAATGACGGTAGTAGATATGCCGGCATCAACAGCCGACCAAGCCCTTTTTCAGAACGGGTTTAGAGGAAACCTCTTGTTCCAGCCAGGTAAGGAGCAAATCAGCAGTAGGCTTTTTCTCAACCATTAGACTTTTTCGCTGGATGACGGCGCAATCCCAGGGCGTCAAGTGATGGAGGTGGGCCAGTCTTGCCTTTAACTGTTCGGCCTCCGACGGATGAAAAGATACCTTCATCTTCTCAGCTATGGCCTTGAACAATAGCCAAGCCTGCTCCTGCTTCAAATAATCAAACCCCACCTTAAAATCAAACCGCCGGAACACGGCCAAGTCCAGGCTTTCTCGGAGGTTGGTAGCGCCAACAAAGGTTCCGCTAAACCGTTCAAGCTGCCCCAAAAACTCATTTACCAGGGTTACTTCCCAAGGGGAGCGCCGGCAGTGACCACGTTGCCTTTTGGTTCGACAACTTGAGGTTAGCATTAGTATTTTGGGGATTCCCGTACTTTCTTCGGCTTTCTGGACCCTAAAAATACGCCTTTCCAATAGCCCATTTCTATAGGGTGACCTTATCAGCAACTCTTCGGAATTATTGAGAAGTTTCGTTGGTGGCAAGATAGTTGCCGGCCATCGGATTGGGCCTGGCGGTGACCCAAAAAATCATAACTGACCACCAAGGGACCATCGACGCGGAGATCACCCCGGGGCAGGGCAGTACCTTCACGATAAAATTGCCGCGATTATAAATGACCTTCATTGGTCATCTACCTGGATATATTGGAAAGCATGAGGCCATCAATATCCTTGAAAGAATAACACCATTTATCTCAGGGCCGGGTTCTTGGAGAATAACTTGACAGGGGGTTATGAAAAGATTATCAATTACTTCATGAAATCATCGAGAGGTTCCCGCAGACTGGGCATAATGCTCGTAGGACTATCCCTCCTATCGACGCTGGCGTTGGCCTGGATCATACCATGCCATGCCGATGTCCA
>CAZUBT010000048.1:0-25485 GCA_964618815.1 uncultured Desulfobacterales bacterium
GGAAGGAGATGTGGTAGCCCGCCTTTTCCGCCAGGCCCACGGTGACCACGTTGGCCGAGGCCCCGATCATGGTGCCGTTCCCCCCTAAACAGGCCCCCAGGGACAGGGACCACCAGAGCACGCCGCTTTCGGCGCCGGGGATGGTCTGGTTCAGAAACGCGACGATGGGCAACATGGTGGCGGTGAAGGGAATGTTGTCAATGAAGGCCGAGGCAATGGCGCTCACCCACAGGACGAGGATGATGGCCACGGTGAGGTTGCCGCCGGAGACGTCTTTCACCAAGTTGGCAATAATCTGGATCAGACCGGTCTCCTCGGCCCCGGCAATGACCATGAACAGGCCGATAAAGAAGACCAGGGTGGGCCATTCCACCTCTTTTTCCAGCAGCTCCACGATGTCCTCCCCGGAGATGGCCACCAGCACCAGGGAACCGATCAGGGCGGCAATGGCTACCGGCATGTGCAGGAACCCGTGGACGGCAAAGAGCAGGATGGTGAAGCCCAACAGGATCAGGCCCTGGATCATCAGCTTCTTGTTGGTGATCTTGTACTGCTCTCTTAAAAACTCGATGGTGCGGGGCACATCCTTGACTTCGGCCTTGAGGTATTCTTTCTTGTTCCACCACACTAAGAACAAGGAGGAGACCACCAGACAGATGGCGCAGACGAGAGCCAGGTTCTGCACAAACTGGCCGAAGGTGAGACCGGCATAGGAGCCGATCAAGATGTTGGGCGGGTCGCCGATCAAAGTGGCGGTGCCGCCGACGTTGCTGGCGAAGGCCTCGGGGACCAGCAGGGTCAGGGGGTTGATCTTCAGAGTTACCGCGATCTCGATGGTCACCGGCAGCACCAGCAGCATGGTGGTGACGTTGTCCAGAAACGCGGAAATCACCGCGGTGACTATTTGGAGGACGAAAGACAGCACAAAAACGTTGCCCTTGGCCATGGCGTAAGCCTTGAAGGCCAGGAACTGGAACATGCCGGTCTTTTTCATCACCCCCACAAAGAGCATCATCCCCATGAGCAGGAAGATGACGTTGAGGTCTATGGCCCCCATGGCGTCGTCAAAGGAGATGATAAAAAAGGACTTGTCCCAAGTTCCCAGGGTATAGGTGACGAACAGGATGATGGAGGCCCCCAAGAAGGCGCACAGGGTGCGGTGCATCAACTCCAGGGAGATGACCACGTAAACCAGCAGCAGGACCAGGGCAGCGATCCAGAAGCCCATGGTGATGGTGCGTTCCATGGTGAGGTTATGGGCCGCCTGGAAGAGCTTGTTGCCCTGGGCGTCCGTCCCAGCCTCCGCCACCTTCACCGGGGTGGCCGGGATGGGCTTCCAGGAGGGTTTGCCGGCCTTGACCTCCACCTTGGCGCCGGGGAGGGTCCCGGCGGGCAGGATGAAATCCGCCACAAAACCGCCGGGCTTGCCGGTGACGACTTCCGCATCCTTGCCCACCGGCTTGACGTGTTGGCTGTTCACCAGCACTTCCACTGACACTTCCTTGAGGCCCTTGCCCATGGGGTTGGTGATGAGGCCGGAGACGGACAGGCGGTCTCCAGCCGGGGCGGGGGCGGCCAAGGCCGCGGAGCTGGATAGGAAGCTGGTGATTAACAGGGCTGCCAATATATAAAGTAAGGTAGTTACCCGCTTGTGCATTGTTCAATCCCCTTTGCTTGTTGCTGGTGGAGAGCCCCAGGGCTGTCTTTATTAAGTTTTGGGGGCTTTTCCCCCTCCCCCTTGAGGGGGGGGAGGGTTGGGGTGGGGGTGAAAATATAGTCGCCCCCCTCCCCCCACCCCTCTCCCCCCATGGGGAGGGGGAGTTCCGTTCTCGTTCCCAAGTTAAACTTGGGAACGAGAACGAACCATAACCATCAAGCCTTACTTGGGCAGCAGCACCGGCATCCCCATGAGGGGCCAGATGAAGTAGCAGAACCCCGCCAGGAAGGCCATTAATATGAAGCTGGGAATCCATCCCCAGATGAAAAATTCCCCGGCCGTGAACTGCTTGCTCTCATAGGCAATGGCATTGGGGGCCGCTCCTATGAGCAGGTTGAAGGGCATGCCCGCAGTGGCCAGGGACGCGAAGAAGATGACTTCAGGCGCCACGCCCAGGTATCGGGCGATGACCAGGGACACCGGCAGGGTGATGGCGATGGCCGCCACGTTCATGATGAAGTTGGTCATGCACAGGACGAAGAAGGCGATGGCCAGCACGAACACCAGCCAGGGCGCCGTCTGGAACCAGCTCACCCAACTAACCGCCATCCATTCCGCGGCCTTGGTGTCATAGAGGCAGTAGCCGATGGACATGGCCCCGCCGAACAGCAGGATGATGTTCCAGGGAATGGTCTCCATGTCCTCCACTTCCAGGGTGCGGGTGAGGAAAAAGAGCACGGTGGCGACGATCATGATCGCGGCCCGGTCCATGTCTTTGAAGAAGGGGATGGGAGAAAAGGATTTCATCATGAACAATCCCAGGACCACGATGACCATGAAGATAACGAACTTTTCCTTCTTATTCATGGGGCCCAATTCTTTGCCCAGGGCGGCCACCCGTTCCCGCAAGCCGTCGATGCGGGGTCTTTCAGGTTTGAAGCAGAAGATCACCGTGAGCCAGATAAAGAAGACCATGATGACTCCCAGGGGGAGCATGTACCAGGTGAGCTGAAAGAAGCCGATTTCCGTGCCGCCGGTGAACTTCTGGAACATGCCGGCCCCGGCCACGGCCCGGGCCGACCCCAGAAAGGTAATGACCGAACCCGCGCCCGCGGTCCAGGCCATGCCGATGAACAGGCCCTTGCCGAACCGGGTGGGTTGGTCGCCTTCCGCGTACAGAGAGTGGATGGCCACCAGCAGGGGGAAGATGGCCGCGGCCACCGCGGTGTGGGCCATGAGCAGGGTCATCCCGGCAATGATGAGAAAAGTGCCCAAGAGAATGAAATTGGTGTTTTCCCCCACAATGTTCAGCATCTTGTAGGCCATGCGCTTGGTGAGCCCGGAGACCGCGAAGGCCAGGCCCATCACCACCGAACCGAAAATAAACCACACGGACGGGTCGAAGAAGTCTTTCAAGGCCGCGTCCGCGGTGCGAATCATGAAGATGGTCTGGAACAGGCCGATGGCGATGGCGGTGGCCCCGATGGGCATCACCTCAAAAATCCACCACACCGCGGCCATGAGAAACAGCCCTAAGGCCATGCGGCCTTGGGGCGGCAGGGGAAAGCGTTTCCCCGAGGGGTCCACTGCGTCCCCTAACTCCGGCATGAAATAGAACAGAAAAAATAAGGCCAGCCCCAGAAGAATAAAGAATATGCGTTTCCAGTCGGTTGCCACCTTTTTGGGGGCAATGACGATATCTTCGGGCATCTCCGGGAGCCCGGCGCCGATGGGCATTTTTATGATTTCTTCCGCCATGATTCAGCTCCTTTAGGTTCTTTTAGAAGGCCGGCGGCTTAATCGCCCAGCACCAGCTTGGAGATTTCGTTAAACAGGTCGCTCAGCCGGATCATCCCGGCCACCTTGTTGTCCCGCATCACCGGCATCATGCCCACGTTTTCCTTGATCATCAGGTAAACCGCCTTGGCGATGGGGTCATCGGCGTTGGCCATAACCTTGATGGGGGTCATCACGTCGCTCACCGGCTTCTGGGACTCCTGCTTGACGTTGGGCCCGAACAGGTCCCCCAACAAAACCGTGAGACTGGGGTCCATCTTCACCAGGAGGCTTTCTTTGAGGAACCTGGGCTCCAGCCCCTTGATGATGTCCCTGAGGGTCAAGATCCCCATGAGCTGGTATTTTTCGTCGAACACCAGCACCGACCGGGGTTCAAAGGAGCTTTCGAACTTGACCGCCGCTTCCCGGACGATGGCCATGGCCTGCCGCAGGGTGAACCAATAGGGAATGTGAGGATAATCCTCCAGGGGGATCATGAGATCCTTAACCTTTTTTTGCTGTGGCATGGGAGCCTCCTTCTTGTGAGGATGAATTTTGGCAAAAGGGAAAGAGATTTCCCTCAGGGAAGCCTCTTGGGGCGAAGAAGTATCGCCCAGGTCGATTCCCGGACTGAAATACCGGCCCCCGGTCATCACCTGGGCGATGGCCGGCAGCAATTCCTCGTTGATGCCGAACTTCAACAGGTAACCCGCGGCCCCGGCCTTCACGGCCTCCCGCACGAAGCGCTTGTCCGTGTGCAGGGCCAGGGCCAGGACCTTGATCTCCGGGGCCTGGGCCGTGATCCGGCGCACCACCTCCAGGGTGTTGCACTCCGGGATTTCCAGGTCCATGAGGGCCAAATCCGGCGCCAGGTCCCGGACCAGCCGCAGGGCGCCGGGGCCGTCGGGCGCTTCCCCCACGATCTCCAACCCCGCCTGGCCTTGCAGCACCGCCAGCAGACTCTGGCGGATGGGTTCATGGGGTTCGACGATGATAATCTTGAGATTCATACCGTGGCGACCCTCTATCCGGGCGATCTGTCGGGAACTGAAGGCTTGAGTTTAGCCCGTCTTAAGCCTGAAGCCCTTTTATACCGTTTTCGGTTTCCGGTTATCGGTTTTCGGTTAAAAAGACCAGGGTTATCAGCAAGTGGAATTTAAGTTTGTTGCATTGGAAACAGAACTTGGTATTACGACTACATCATAGAAAGACCGTCCGGCCCAATCTATTGTCCATTATCTAGTTTTGGGTGTCGCAATCCCTAGTTTTTTCAGGAGAAATGGAAGGGGTGGGGAAAAAGGCAGGGTTGTGGAGAGAACAAAAACTGAAAATGTCTCACGCCAAGGCGCCAAGACGCAAAAGAAAAAATGTGGAACCGCCGCCCATGGCTGTTCTTTGGTGGCACAGGCTTTCCAGCCTGTGCATGAGCAGGCGAGGGCGCCTGCTCCATGATCACTCTACGGAAGTCAGTCCCTCCCGGATGGCGTATTTGATCAGCTCGGCAAAACTCTGGAGTCCCAACTTGTCCATCATCTGTTTGCGGTGGACCTCCACAGTCTTAATGGTAACGTGCAGCAACTCGGCAGTCTCCCGGGTGGACTTGCCTTCCGCCAGGAGCTGGAGGACCTCCCGCTCCCGGGGGGTCAAGACTTTGAAGGCCGAGGCGTCCGCTTCATCCAGCTTCTTAACGTAGTCCCCAACCACCACGCCGGCGATCTCCGGGCTCAAGTAAACCCGGTTGGCCCTCACCGCCTGAACGGCCTTGATCAACTCCTCGGAGGCGCAGTATTTCAATAAAAACCCCGTGGCCCCGGCCCTTAACATGCCGGTGACGAAGCGCTTGTCGGAATGCATGGACAGGGCGATGACCTTGATCCCGGGCATCTCGGCCACTATCTGACGGGTGGCTTCGATGCCGTTCAGCACCGGCATGGCGATGTCGATGATCACCACGTCCGGGGCCAGTTCCCGGGCCAGGCGCACCGCGGTGCGGCCGTCTTGGGCCTCCCCCACCACCTCCATGTCCGGGCGCTTGGCCAGGATGGCGTTCAAGCCCTCACGCACGATTTGGTGGTCATCGGCCAGGAGAATTTTTATTTTCATGGGTAGTTACCTTTTTTCCATTGCGCCTTGGCGTCTTTGCGTGAGATCTTTTCACTCCCCCGGTTCCGCCTTCAACGGCACCGTCATGACCACCTGGGTGCCGAAGCCCGGCCGGGATTCCACCTCCAGCCCGCCGCCGTAGGACCGCAGGCGCTCCCGGATGCTGAACAGGCCGAACCCGCCCTCGCGTCGGCCCCAGCGTTTCCGAATGGCGGCGGTGTCGAAGCCCACGCCGTCGTCGTACACCCCCAGGCGGAGGGTTTCGCCCTCCCGCCAGACGGATACCTGGACGTGGCGGGCCCGGGCGTGCTTGACCACGTTGAGCAGCAGTTCACTCACCGCCTGGTACAGCAAGACCCGGAGGTCCTCCTCCAGGGGCTTGGGCTGACCGTCGTCTTCAAAATACGCCACCGTGCCGTGCTGACTCTGGAGTTCTTCGACGAGCCACTCCACCGCGGCTTCCAACCCCAGCTCATAGAGAATGGGAGAACTGATTTGAAAAGTGAGGGATTTGGCGTCCTGGATGGCGTGCTTGACCACCTGGCGGATTTCACCCACCGCGGCTTCCAGGGCCTGTGGTGACAATCCGCTTACCTGTCCCAACTTGATATAGGTAACCGCCAGCTTTTGGCCGATTTGGTCGTGGAGCAGCACCGCAATGCGCCGCCGCTCCCGCTCCTTGGCCAGGGTGATCTGGGACGCCAGGGACCGGAGGCGCTCCTGGTAGTCCACCAGCTTGGCTTCCGCCCCCCGGCGTTCGATGATCTCGTGGTAAAAGAGATAAAGCACCAGGAGCACCATGGCTAAAATCCATAAGACGCCCCCGGTAAAGACCCAGGTCCACTGTTTGATTTGCTTTTTCGTCTGCGCCCCTTGGGTGAGGGCGATTGTTCTCTCATCCCGCTGGAGGTCGCCCAGCGCCGTGTAGAGACGGTCATCAATCGCCTGGCCCTGGGCCATCACCACCATCAGTTCCGTAGCGCTTCTCTGGCTCCGGCGCGCCTCGATTAATCTTTGCGAAATTTTCCGCCGCTCCTGGACCAGGGTCTGCAATTCCCGAAGTCGTTCCTGTTTTTTCGGGGTATCCGCAGCCAATCTCCCTTTCGGGGGAAAAAACTTGTCGATTTCCCGGTCTGGGGCTTCAAAAGACGCCAGTTTCTCAGGGTCTCCGGTGATCACGTAGCCGCTGGCGGCGTTTTCCGCCGCGGCGATATGATTCTGCAATTCGCCGATCCGGGCCAGGCGCTCCTGGGCTTGGGCCACCCCGGCCTCGGCCAGCCGCAGACCTTCCCGGTAGAACACCAGGTAACTGACCAGGCCGATGGCCAGAACCGTGCAAAAGCAGGCTACCTGGAGCTTATTCCTGGTCAAATAGCGCAAGGGCGAAAAATTCATGCTTACCTGGAGGAACCTGTGATATATGACGTTTAAGGTAAAATTTCCGCTCGCCGCCGGTCGTCGGATAACCGCTTGAATTCTTTTATCATACTAAGAAAAATTGGTGTATGGTAAAATTTTGAAAATTGAAAATGTCTCACGCCAAGACCGCAAAGAAAAAATGTAGCACCGCCGCCCCCGGCGGTGCCTTGCCGGGTTTGGCGGTGCGCGGCGCGCACCCTACGTTTGCCTCGTCTTCGCCAACTGCTGGTCTTGGCTGAAAGGCGAAAGGTATAAGCTGACAGCTGACCGCTGGTTGCCGAAGACCGAAAACCGAAAACGGTTATAATTTGCGGAGGTGGTGTATGGCTTCTGAGAAAAAAGTCAAAGACCTGATGATTCCCTTAGAGGATTACCCTCACATCCCCTATTGGTTCACCCTGCGCCAGGCCATGGCCATTGTCCGGGAAGCGGCCATCAAGTTTGAAGGAACCTTCGAGCCCCGGGCGGTGCTGGTGTTTGACGAAAAGTATCAGCTCATGGGCATGTTGACCCTCAGGGACATCATCAAGGGCCTGGAACCCCGGTTTCTCCAGGAAACCGCTTATGTCAAGGGGGACCCCAGCCTGACGGTCCTCATGGGCGATCTCTTCGGCCCCCGGATGCGGGAGCAGTCCCATCGGCCGGTGAGCGAGGTCATGAGTCCCATCCAGGTCACGGTGGACGCGGCTGACCCCATGGCCAAGGCAGTGTTACTGATGATCAAGGAGAACGTGGGTATGATGCCGGTGGTGCGGGACAACAAGGTGGCCGGCATGATCCGCCTGAGCGAATTGTTCAAAGAAATCTCCGACGCGGTCCTGGGGGGCTGAGAGGAGGAAATGCAACCTGAAACCTAACCCCTGTCCCCTGACCCACCCAGCTTCTCTTCCAAAAGACGGCCCAGGCTGGCCAGATGGGCCTTTTCCGCGTCCGCCAGATGAAACAGGACTTCCCGAGTCTGGGTATCGCCGCTGTGGTGGGCAAACCGTAAGTAAAGGTCCAGGGCCTGGGTCTCCAGCATCATGGCCAGCTCCAGCAGGTCCCGGACGGTTTGCAGATGCGCGGCATTGTCCGCCAGGAACTGCTGAATATTAAAGCCGCCTTCCATCACCCGGGGCGCGATGGCGGCCTCAAACGCTCCCTGATCCGGTTCGGGGTCGAAACCCCGGTACACCTGGAACAGGCTCCGTTCGTGCTGGATTTCCACCTGGGCCAGCCTCGCCGCCAGTTCCCGGAGTTCCCGGTCCTGGGTCCGGGCCGCCGCGGCCTCATAAAAGATCTGCAGCCCCTGTTCCATACCGTAAGCCAGGATGAGGATTTCCCTGGGGGTTTCATCGCCCCGCAGCATCTCCAGATGGAGTTCCGTCGGCCCCGTGGTTTTTTGTCCCTTAAATGCCTTGATGCCCCCGGCCAGGTTATAGACCTCTTGAAAGCCGAGACCCGATAAGAGCTGGGCCGCCACCCGGCTCCGGCCGCCGATGGCGCAGTGCACCAGGGTAGGCTTCTCCGGGTCCAGTTCCTGATAGGAACCGTGCAACTGGGGCAGGGGGATGAGTTTGGCCCCGGGGATGTGCTCCTCTTCATATTCCCCCGGCTGGCGCACATCCAGGAGGGTGTAAGTCCCCTCAGGGTGTTCGGCCATGTAAGCCTGAGCCTCATCAGCATCCATGGAACTTACCGGGGTAAAGAGTTTTCCCAGTTTCATCCGGATTAAGCCTCCTCATTGACGAGAGTTACGTGGATAAGGAGCATCGCTATCTGACCATCGTATCGGATCTGAAAAGCGGAGCAATAGTCTTCGTGGGCGACGGCCAAGGCGCGGACGCGTTGGAGCCTTTTGGGGCGTTTCCACCTGGAACTAATCGGACTTACAACAACCCCCCCTCCGCCTGCCAGCCGTGCCGGCCGATCAAGCGCACGAAGCGGCAGCCCCCGTGATATTCAAATTTCAGCCCTTCTTGAGTTTTGCGGACGCAGGTTAAGGTCTGGGAATATTGGTCCCCCACGGGGATCACCAGGCGGCCCCCCAGGGCCAGTTGCTCCGTCAGGGGCCGGGGAATCTCGGGCGCGCCCGCGGTGACCATGATGCCGTCAAAGGGCATCTCCTCCGGCCACCCCAGGGTGCCGTCCCCCACCCGGACGTGAATATTCTTATACCCCAACTCTTCCAATACCTTTTGCGCCAGATTGGACAGTGGGGCGATGCGGTCGATGGTATAGACCTGGGCCGCCAGTTCCGCCAGGATTGCAGCCTGATAGCCCGAGCCGGTGCCAATCTCCAGAATGCGGTCCGTGTCCTTGACTTCCAGGATTTCCGTCATCAGGGCCACGATATACGGCTGGGAGATGGTCTGGTCCTCCCCGATGGGCAGGGGATAGTCGCCATAAGCCTGGTCCCACTGGGCGGCGGGAATGAAGCGGTGCCGGGGCGCCTTGCCCATAGCCGCCAGGACCCGGGGGTCGGAGATGCCCCGGCGCATCAGTTGGGTCGCCACCATCTGACTCCGGGCCGCGGCGAATCTATCTTCAGGCATGTGATGTCCTCTTGATAGGGTTATACCGTTGTCCTATTGAGATGAAACAAATCATAGGGGCCATCCCAGGTTTCGGCCTCATCAAAGGGCGAACGCAAGGTTCGCCCCTACGGCGTTTGTGGTTTTTCAATGCGAAAATGGTATTACTCCATGCCGTATGACTGGTAGGGCGGGCCTCCGTGCCCGCCATTACCCGGCGGCTGGCCTTGACAAGTAACACGAGAAATTTTTCCGGCAGGGGGGCTGGCCATGGTTTCCCGAACCTTAGTGCAGTAATTCATAAATACGGAGCCTTTTGCAAAATTATTTTTGAGGCTAAGTTTTATCAAGTTGCTTAAAGAATCTCCGGTGGCACAGGCTTTCCAGCCTGTGCGGACGCAGGCTGAAGCCTGCGGCTACGGTGGCGGGCACCCAGGCCCGCCCTACCGGTTATTTTCGGAGGTAAAGGCATAATCGGTTTTTAAAAAACCATGCCTCGGCCCCTTGGCGTGAAATAATTTTGATATTATATCATCAAGGGGAGGAAATATGGAATGCCGTTTACATCCGGGGCGGGCCGCGGTGGTGGAATGCCAGAAGATGGAATACTGGTATTGCCAGGAGTGCCTGGACCGGTGCCGGGCCTGCACCGATCCCTGCCTCTACTGCAAATTCCGCCGGGGCTGCGTCATCTGGGAGTTGTGCCGCAAGGAGGCCAGAAAACGCTGCCAGGGGGAGAACGCTGCCAGATAAGCATCCCCGCAAATTTCAATAATTATCCTGAATCTGTGGTCAAAATATCTACAATTTTACTATCCCGCCTGCCCCATGATTTTCTCCGAGTTCTCCGGGCCTTGCCGGCAGAGCCTTGTTGACACCCATCATCCGGTGATTAATTTGAATAAGGTAATCGCCCGCCGTGAGAAGTATGGGGCCGGGGGGAAATTTTTGGGAATATTGCGCCACCGGGGCTGTTGCGGCTGCACCGGGGGAAGACCAACGCCATACCGGGAGGGAGATCATGCCGAAATGGATACTGGATCCTGACCATACGGTAGCTGAATTCAGCGTGCGCCACATGATGGTGACCTGGGTGCGCGGCCAGTTCAACAAAATCACGGGCACGCTCTATTTTGACCCGCTGAACGTCGCGGCCTCATCCGTGGAGGTGGAAATCGACGCCTCGGTCATCCATACGGGTGGGGAACAGCGGGACAACCACCTGAGAAGCCCCGACTTCCTCAACGTGGAAAAATACCCCGCCATCACCTTCAAAAGCGCCGGGGTTGAGCCCGCCGGCCTGGACCAGGCCTGGGTCCGGGGGGATCTGACCCTGCTGGGCGTGACCCGCCCGGTGGTGCTGGACGTCCGGTGGGCCGGACCGTCGCGCTTTGACGATGAAGTGAAAATCTACACCACCTTCGGCTTCAGGGCCGAAACCAAGATCAACCGCGAGGATTTCGGCATGGTCTGGAACACCGAGATGGAGCACGGCGGGGTCATGGTGGGCAAGCACGTTTACCTCACCCTGGATTCGGAAGCCGATCTGGTAGAGGAATAAGCCCCGGTTTCTGTTATCTGTTTTCTGTTTTCTGTTAAAGAAACCCAGATTTATCAATAGATTATAACTGGATTGGTTGCATTTGCAACAGGAACCGGTTTAAGCTGCTCTTAATGAAGGGAGCCTCTTGCAAAATTCATTTTTTTGTCATCCTGAACGAAGTGAAGGATCTCAACACCTTTAAAATACGAGATTCTTCGCTTCGCTCAGAATGACACACGTTTGGAACGGGCAATTTTGCAAGAGCCTCTTATTGACAATCCACTTTCTTTTAACCGAAAACCGCCAACCGAAAACCGAAAACCCCACAACCCAGGCTTGAGGTTACTTCATGCAGATCAGTTTTCACGGCGCGGCCCAGACGGTAACCGGTTCTCAGCATCTGCTCACGGTGAACGGGCAGAGAATTCTCCTGGACTGCGGCCTGTATCAGGGGAAGCGCGATGAGGCCCGGAGACGCAACCGGGAGTTCCCCTTCGACGCCGCCGCGGTAGACGCGGTGGCGCTGTCTCACGCGCACATCGATCACTCGGGCAATTTACCCAACTTGGTGAAACAGGGTTTTCGGGGCAAAATTGTCTGCACCCCGGCCACGGTTGACCTCTGCGGCGCCATGCTCCTGGATAGCGGCCATATCCAAGAGGAAGACGTGGAGTATGTCAACCGGCAGCGGCGCAAGTATGGCGAGCCTCCGGTGGAGCCCATCTATACCCAGAAAGACGCGGCCCGGGCGCTCCGGTATTTTGAGGGGATCGAATATGAACGGCCTTACCGGCTGTTGCCGGGCATCACCTTGACTCTGTACGATGCCGGGCATATGCTGGGTTCAGCCATCGTCGCCCTGGATTTGCAACCTGACAAAGGCGGGCCTAACCGGCGCCTGGTCTTTACCGGCGACCTGGGCCGGCCGAACCTGCCGATTTTGCGCGACCCCACCCTCCTGGACACCGCCGACTTCCTGCTCATGGAAAGCACCTACGGCAGTCGGGTCCACCCGCCCTTGGAGGAGTCCACGGAGGCTATCCGACAAATCATCCAACGCACCAGCCAACGCGGGGGCAAGGTCATCATTCCGGCCTTTGCCGTGGAGCGCACCCAGCTTTTAGTTTACCTCCTGAACCGGCTCTCCGATCAGGGCGGTCTGCCCGACATCCCGGTTTATGTGGACAGTCCTCTGGCGGTGAATGTGACCGACATTTTTCGCCGGCATCCGAAATACTTTGATGACGAAACCCGGGACTATCTGCGCCATGACCCCGAGGGCGATATCTTCAGCTTCGGACGGTTGCGCTACATCCGGGACGTGGAACAATCCAAGCAGCTTCACACCCTTAAAGGCCCCTGCGTGATCATCAGCGCCTCAGGCATGGCCGAGGCCGGGCGCATCCAGCACCATTTGAAAAACAATATCGAGGACCCCCGCAACACGGTCCTGATTGTGGGCTGGCAGGCCCCCAACACCCTGGGCCGCCGTCTGGTGGAACTGGCGCCCACGGTCAAAATCTTTGGGATGGAATACCACCTGGAAGCTGAAGTGGTGACCTTAAACGGCTTCAGCGGCCATGCCGATCAGCCGGGGCTGTTGAGTTGGGCCCGGGCTTTTAAGCAGCCCCCGGACCGGACCTTTATCGTGCACGGCGACCCGGAAGCGGCCCAGGCCCTGGCCGCCCGGCTGCGCGACGATTTGGGTTATAAGGGGGTGATGATCCCCTCCCTGCACCAGACCGTGGAAATCTAAGGAGGCTGGTCTGAAAAGTTGCCAGTGGCCAGTTACCAGTGATCAGTAAGAAATGTAGTGAGCCAACGGCTCATGAGGAACTGCCTTGAAAAGTTTCGAGTTTCAAGTTTCGATACCAATTCGCAATCAAACGGTTATTTTTCGTAGGGGCGAACCTTGTGTTCGCCCTGAATCGTGGGCTACATGTTAATACCTATTTGACTGCAACTCCGTATGAGTCGTGGGGCGGGCCGCCGTGCCCGCCAAAGTAGGGTGCGTTCCACGCACCATCAGTTTTTGCCACTTTTCATGGTTTACGGGTGAGCCAAAGGCTCAGGAGCAACCGCTTGGGAACTGCTTTGTACGCCAAGCTCCGCTTGACAATGGGACCATCGGATACCAAGTTATGATCAGGACCTGGAGGCGCACCCGGGTTGGAGGCGGGGTGCGCCCGGCACACCTGCAGAGGCTGGAGAACCATGAGCCGTGCAGGCTATCCAAGATGGGGAAGGAGGATATATGGCCAAGAAAAAGAGATACCTGGTGCGGGCCGAGTGCCCCCAATGCGCCTGCGGGGACGTAACCTTCCTGGGGCCGGAGGAACTGCAGAAACGGTTTATCGGGGACGAGAAAGAGCTGGATATTCTCTGCCCCCTGTGCGGCACCAAGACCACGGGGAAAGTGGAAGAGCAGAAGCAGGGCTAGCGGCCGGGGCGATATTCTTTCATAGGGCGGCCCATGGCCGCCGCTAAAAAGAACGGCGGCCACGGGCCGCCCTATGAAACTGCCTTGAAAAGTTTTGAGTTTTGAGTTTTGAGTCGTGGGGCGGGCCTCCGTGCCCGCCAAAGTAGGGTGCGTTCCACGCACCATATTTGTTTTAGCCCGCCAGCCATTGATGGTGCGTGAGACGCACCCTACGAAAAGCTACTTGAAATGATTTCCATAATTTCCGTTAATGCCTACGGGTCAAAACGCCGTAGGGTGCGCACTGCGCAGCAAACTGCGAACCAACCGGAAATAAGTTCATTTAATTTCTGCGGAGGCCTGGGGGTCAAAGGGATTGGTCCTCATGGCCAGGAAAAAGAGATAAGGATAATTTTTCCTGAGATGTTCCATATAAGCCAGCCATTCCCCGGTGAGCCGAGTATAAACCCGAAATATATCTCCGGTCAAATGTTCCCGGTCCGCCGGGCTCAGGCGGGTCAAATAGGTGCGCTCGGCTATCTCTTCCGTCAGATGAAACACCGCCAACAGCAGGTCCGCAAAAGAGTCGTGCTCCAACAGGTTGGGATTCTCCAGCAGGCGCAGCATAAAATCCCGTTTTCCCACCAGAAAAGTCCGCAGACCTGATATCCCGGCGTCGTCCATGGCTATCTGAAAATCATGCGTCAGCAAGCGCCGGGTAAAAGCCGGAAATTCGGCCTCCGTCCACTCCCTAATGGAGTTTAGCTCTTTTGGAAAATTATCCTTATCCACATCATAGGAAGCCAATAGTTTTAATAGCGAGGCGCCCACCTCGCTGAAAAAGGCGCCGATCACCATGTTGAGTTTGGCTAATTTCGAGCGCCTGGCGTGTTGGCTTAACAATTGGTTGATTATGATGGTGACCAACAGCACGGAAATCGGCAGGAACCCCAGTTGCGCCAGGAACAATCGGAGCATGTAGTTCATATCTTTGAAAATAAAAAAATTAGTAAGATAAATGAGCGCCGATGACCCTATCAGGGTCAGACTCAACATCACTTTCCAGTTGACGAACTTCACGGTTGATTTTCCTTTGCCGAAATTATTTCGGCTCCGCCTAGTTGCCGGGGCATGGCAATATCTGCGTCATTCCGGGTTAATCGGCGGTTGGTCTTAAGGATGGCGGGCACGGAGGCCCGCCCCACCCGGTCTCCCCACGGTCCCGCCCCACTCTAAAAACCCCTTAGGCAATTTTAGACGATTAAGCAGCCTTTTGCCAGTTTCCTCAGCTAATATAGCCGGTCACTGTAAGGTCTATACTCATAGCTCCCTTCTTAACCGGATAAATACCGCTCCAGTATTTTACCGGGTAGCCATTCTCTAAAAAATGGTTATAGTGAATTCCAAGTTTGGGCCTCCCCTGAAATGGTCCGGGGGGTGCTCTAACGGAGTGTGAAAATAATTGAAGGTAAGTGTTGGCTAAGAGATTTACCACAGAAACCCAGAGAGCACAGAGAACCATGATTGCGCCTGCAAGGCCAAAATATTCCTCCCTCTGTGTACCTTGGTGTTCTCAGTGTCTCTGTGGTTAAAATTTTTTGGTGGTTTTTCCATATAAAGTCTGCGGCCACCGAAAGCTTGCGCATTTTTTCTGAAAACTAACCGCTGATTGGTTGCCGAAAACCGCAAACCCTTTACATATCAACCTGAATAAGGGAAAAAGGAAGGTCTGATTTTGCTGCTTCTTTTCGCCATCGCGCTCTTCGTCAGCGCCACCCTGTTATTCATGGTGCAGCCCATGTTCAGCAAATTGGTGCTGCCCCGGCTGGGTGGCACGCCTGCGGTATGGATCACCTGCATGGTCTTCTACCAGGCCGCGCTTCTGGCCGGGTATGCTTATGCCCACCTGTCGGCCCGCTGGTTGGGGGTCAGGTGGCAGGCCGCGGTCCATGTGGGGTGGTTATTGGCGGTCTTCCTCTTCCTGCCCCTTTCCGTGGCCCTGGGGTGGGTGCCGCCGCCCGAGGCCGATCCCACTCCCTGGCTGCTGATGCTCCTGGCGGTGTCCGTGGGGCTGCCCTTTTTCGTGCTTTCCATCACCGCGCCCATGCTCCAGAAATGGTTCGCGTATACCGGCCACCCCGCAGCCCGGGACCCCTATTTTCTCTATGCGGCCTCCAACCTGGGGAGCATGGTGGCCTTGCTGGGCTACCCCACCCTGGTGGAGCCCTATCTCAGCCTGGCCCAGCAGGCCCGGGTCTGGAGTTGGGGTTATGGACTGCTGGGGGTATTGCTGCTGGGCTGCGGACTGATTTTATGGCTCGCCCCTGCCGGCCCAAAGGCTTCGGCAGACCCGGAGGCCGGGGAGGTCCCCGGAGACTCGGGGGAACTCTCCGGGGAGGTCACCGCGAGCCGGAGAATCTGGTGGATCCTGTGGTCCTTTGCGCCTTCCAGCCTGCTCCTGGGGGTGACCACCTACCTCACCACGGATATCGCCGCGGTGCCCCTCCTGTGGGTGCTGCCCCTGGCCCTTTATCTCCTCACCTTTGTTTTGGTGTTCGCCCGCCGGCCCCTGTTGCGCCATTCTTTGATGGTGTGGGCCCAGCCCTTTCTGGTGTTGCCCCTGGCCATTCTCTTCCTCTGGAATGTCCAGGCGGAAGGCGTTTGGGTGATCCCCCTGCACCTGCTGGCGTTTTTCGTCACCGCCATGGTATGTCACGGTGAGTTGGCCCAAGACCGCCCGTCCACCGCGTATCTCACCGAATATTATCTCTGGATTGCCGTGGGCGGCGTCCTGGGGGGGATATTCAATGCCATCATAGCTCCCCTGATCTTCAAGACCCTGGCGGAATATCCCCTGGTCCTGGCCTTAGCCTGCCTGCTCAGGCCCCGGCTGGACAGCTCAACCCCCCACCGGCCCTGGCTGGACTGGGTCCTACCCCTGGTTCTGGGAGGGTTGCTCATCGCCGTGGTTTATGACATGGAAACTTCCTCCACCCGGCTCACCACCCAGATGCTCATCCTCTCCTGCCTGTTGACCATAGTGGTTTACAGTTTTGCCTCCCGGCCCCTCAGGTTCGGCCTGGGAGTGGGGGCCATCTTACTGGCCGGGATGTTTTGCAGCAACAGCCAATACCGGGTCCTGTACGGCGAGCGCAGCTTTTTCGGCACCCTTCAGGTGCTCACGGACCAGGGGGGCTATTACCACCTGTTTTACCACGGCACCACCTTGCACGGCGCCCAGAGCACCGATCCCCAGCGCCTCGGCGAACCCCTGACTTATTACCTGCCCGGCGGTCCGGTGGGCGAGGTCTTCGAAACTTTCGGGGCTTCGGCCACTGCCCGGAACGTGGCCATCGTGGGGCTGGGCGCTGGGTCCCTGTCATGTTATGCCGCCGCGGACCAAAATTGGGATTTTTACGAGATCGATCCCGCGGTGGTGCGCATCGCCCGGGACCCCAAATATTTTACTTACTTGCAGAATTGCCAGGCTAAAACGGAAGTGATTCTGGGAGACGCCCGGATATCCCTCACCCGAGCTCCGGACCACAAATATGGCCTCATCGTGTTCGATGCCTTCAGCTCGGACTCGGTACCCATCCACCTGGTCAACCGGGAGGCCGTGAAGCTCTACCTGGACAAACTGGCTGAGGGCGGAATTTTGGTGTTTCACATCAGCAACCGCTACCTGGACCTCCAGCCGGTGCTGGCCAACCTGGCCCAGGATGCCGGTCTGGTGGCCCTGCTGCAGAGCCGGGAAGTGACCGAAGAGGAGGAAAACGCGTATTACATCCGCACCACCTGGGTGGTGATGGCCCGGCGGACCGAGGACCTGGGGGACTTGATGCAGAAGGAGCAGTGGCAGCGGCTGGCCGGGAAACCCGGGGCCAGACTTTGGACCGATGATTTCTCCAATATTGTCAGCGTGGTGAACTGGCCCGCGATTGATCTGCACCAGAAGCTCTGGAAAAGCCTCACGTCCCTGGCCTTCTGGCGGAAAGCGCCGGTGGAAAGTGAGCAGTGACCAGTAAACAGTGAGTTGCCTGCTCTAAGCTGTTAACTGTAAGCTGTCAACTGTCAACTGTAAGCTGTAAGCTGTCAACTGTGGTGCGAAAACTCCCTTCTTCCAGCGAAGCTTTAGGGGCGGGCCTGGTGGGGCGGGCCTCCGTGCCCGCCATCCTTATATCTTCATATCGGCATGACCACTCATCAGCCCGCCTGCTGGACGTTGGCTCAAGATTCCGAAACCTTCGCGGCTGCATCTAACGGATCGCGGCTAACTGCCGTCTAAAATAATAGGGCGGTCCGCGGCCGCCGGTATTTCTGAACCCTGTATCCGGTCCAGGGCTGCCTCCACGGCTTCCCCGGGATTGGCGGCCCGGATGAGGCCGGGGAGGTCCCAGGCCACTTCCAGGCCGATGACGGGCTTTCCCAGTTTCAGGGCGATGGCCGCTTCGGAGATGGTGCCGTAGCCGCCGTCCACCGCGATGAGGGCATCGGCGCTGTGGGCCAGGAGCATATTGCGGGCGTGCCCCAGGTTGGTGGCGATGGTGTAAGTCAGGTAAGGGTTGGCCCGGCGCCGGTCCCCGTCGGGAAGGATGCCCAGGCTGACGCCCCCGGCCTCTTTGACGCCCTGGGCCGCGGCGGCCATGACCCCGCCCAACCCGCCGCACAGGAGTGCCGCGCCCCGCCGGGCGATTTCCCGGCCGACTTCCCGGGCCAGGGCATAGAGGTGGGGACTAACCTCTGCCCCGCCGATGACTGCCACATAGACGGTGTGGACCATGTTTCTCATAATCTCCTATCCATGGAAAGACATCAGCTTTCAGCTTTTAATGTAAGGAGCGTTTAACGCACCATATTTTGATGCGAACCGCGGAAGGCGGCGGTTCCACATTTTTTCTTTTGCGTCTTAGCGTCTTTGCGCCGTTGCGCGAGCTATTTCCATTAATACCGGCAGAAATGCTGCCGCGAGCATAAACGGCCATGCTTTCCAAGTCCAGCAAATTAGCGGCCTGTCTGGGGTTAGCCCTCTTCTTGACGGTGGCGGCCTGCGCCTCGGCCCCCTATACCGGCCGCAATCAGGTGCTGCTGGTTTCCGAAGGAAGTGAAATTTCCCTGGGATTGCAGACCTTCGAGAATATCAAACGCCAACGCCGACCCTCCCCGGACCCGGGCCTCCAAGAGTTGGTGAACCGGGTGGGCCGGCGCATTGCCGCCGCGGCCAACCGTCCGGACTTACGCTGGGAATTCGTGGTTTTTCAAGATGACCGGCAAGCCAATGCCTTCTGCCTGCCCGGCGGCAAGGTGGGGGTATTCACCGGCCTGTTGAGATATACCCAGGACGAAATCGGCCTGGCCACGGTGATCTCCCATGAGGCGGCCCATGTCCTGGCCCGCCATGCGGGAGAGCGCCTGAGCCAATCCATGCTGGCCCAGGTGGGGGGCTTGGGGTTGAATCTGGGCATGGGCATGGCCGGGGGCAATTCCTATGCTTCTCAGGCCATTATGCAGGCTTACGGCCTGGGAACCCAGGTGGGGGTGCTGATGCCCTACAGTCGCACCCAGGAATATGAAGCGGATCAGATCGGCCTCATCCTCATGGCCCGGGCCGGGTATGACCCCGGGGCGGCCCTGGATTTCTGGCAGCGCATGATGGCTCGCCAAAACCCGCAGCTGCGCCCACCGGAATTCCTCTCCACCCATCCCAGCGACGCCAACCGCATCGAAGCCATGCGCCAATTTCTGCCCCAGGCCATGAACTATTACCTGGCCCCCCCGGAACCCTATCCCGACCCCGCCCCCCGCACCCAACTGCGGCCATAGTTTCCTTTGGTTTTCGCCAAAGCTAGGACACGGCGCGCTATGCCCCTGCAAAGGCTGGCAAATTCTTTGGGGTTTTCCGACGGGCGTTATGGGCCGAGCGCTTAAGGCTTTTCCTTTTTCTTTTGTTGCAACATCTTTTTGAAGGCTTCTTCAATCAGGTCCTTCTTCATGAGCAGCTCAACCGCGGTCTTAGTGATGTACCCCCCCATCCCCGCGGGCGGCCGGTTGGGAATCTCATTGGTTTCCTTCAGAAATACTTCCATGACCTTTTTCGACATATAGACGACCTTCCACATACGGTCACCGGAAAAAGGCGTAAAGAAGAGGTCATGCTGTTCCTGGGGATCCCACTGGAGGTTGTAAACCGCCGGGATATTCTTGTCTTTTTTAAACCCGAGCCAGGTGTCTCGCTGGGTATAGAGCAGCTTATATGCGCCCAGGCGGATGCCGCCGAGGTCCTGGTCCTCGAAGTAGATGAAGCTGTCCCGCTTGGACGGCCCTTTTCCCAGAAGCAGGTCGGTCTGATCAACGCCGTCGAAGACCATGGGCTTGCCGGCCTTGTCTTTCCAGATATGGGGCGGTACGGGCAATCCGGCGAGCCTGGCCGCGGTGGGGAAAACGTCCATATTGGCCACGATCTCGTCACAGCGGACGCCTGCCGGGATATGGCCCGGCCACCAGGCAATGGCCGGAATCCTGAACCCGGCTTCGAAGTTCGTGCCCTTGGCGCCCCTAAACGGCGTGTAGCCCGAATCCGGCCAGACATCCACCCAGGCGCCGTTGTCCGGCATCCAGATGACCAGGGTGTTCTCCGCGATGCCGGCGTCCCGGATGGCCTGCACCACCCGGCCGGAGTTGTGGTCCAACTCCATGAGGGAATCCAGGTAGGGGTGCCCCCCGGGGGACTTACCCTTCCACTCCGGCGAGGGGATGGTGGGATTGTGCTGCTTCATGAAACACAGGTACATGAAGAAGGGCTTGTCATCCTTGGCATGTTGGTTAATCCACTTGATCGCGGTGTCGGCCATGCTGTTGTCGCAGGTGGCAAGGTCTGCGGTGGTGAACACCCTGGTCTTCTTAGGCGGCTGGCCTTTCACGCCCTCCCATTCGCCGTCGTTGTAGGTCGCCTTGAAAAATTTCATGAACTCCGGGTCGTTCTTGGGAAAGTCCGGGAAAACCGTGGGGTCGGTCCAGGTGTAGGCGTTGGCGTAGTAGGGCAGCATGTGGTACATCTCGTCAAAACCCACCACGGTGGGATAGAACTCCGGCCGGTCCCCCAGGTGCCACTTGCCGATCTGGACGGTGCGGTAGCCCGCCCGCCCCAGATAGTCGGCCAGGGTGATTTCGTCCTGGTTGACGCCCCCGGGGCTGCCGATGGTAAGAACTTCGCTCAGGCCTGAACGGATGGGCATCCGCCCCAAGAGAAAGGCCGCCCGGCCCGCAGTGCAGCTCGCCTGGCCGTAAAAGTTGGTGAAGTACGTGCCCTCCCGGGCCAAACGGTCCAACTGGGGGGTCGGGGCGCCCCGGTTGGCGCCGCCGCCGTAAGCGCCCAGGTCCCCCCAGCCGACATCATCGGTCATGATGACCACAATGTTGGGCTTCTGGCCCGCGGCCTTCTTCTGCTGGGCCCGCGCCGACCCGGCATTGCCAAGTCCCACCGCCAACGTTAGAGCCAGGATGCCTACCGCGATGAACTTGGGACTGCACTGTCTCATTGGTTTCCCCTTTGCTTATGGCTTGTTCAAAACCGGATCGAGGCGGATTTATACTCCGTGGACACTACACCGCGGAATCGGCAATATTTGCCTCCCTTCTGCTGTTACTGGAGGCCGGGTGAGCTAAATTAATGGAGGTGGTTGCAAATGTTGGGGAGAGGGACGTGGGCCTGCAGCCCTCTTCCCTTTCCACCATATCCGCCAAAATTAATATTAAGCCATCGCCTAAAACATATCGGCCTGGGGTTTCGGAGACGCCCCAAAACTGGGCTCAATCCTAAAATGGAACCCATTAAAAGTCAAATAAAGCGTATTAAATCCGCACATAAAGAATTTCTCAATTGTAGGCCATATCTGCTAACATGGCGTCCTAAGCAGCGGTTTCGATAAACGGAGGTCCCTGGTCATGAAAATCTTAGGGAGCTTAGTCATGATGCTCATCTCGGGAATCTTTTTTCAGCCCTCCGGCAGCGGGGCCGCAGAAGTCATCAAACTGCCGCCGCCTTCGCATAAAGGCAGCATATCCGTGGAAGCGGCCCTAAAGCAGCGCCGCACGGTGCGCCGTTTCGCCAACCGGGCCTTGGACCTGAAACAGGTTTCCCAACTCCTCTGGGCCGCGGACGGCGTCAGTGATCCCCGGGGCTTACGCACCGCGGCCTCCGCGGGGGCCACTTTTCCACTGGAAATTTACCTGGTGGTGGGGGAGCGGGGCGTGGCCGACCTGGCCCCAGGCATCTACCGCTACCGGCCCCAGGACCACGCCCTGGAACTCACGCTCAAAGGAGAGGCGCGCCCCGCGGTGGCCCGGGCCTGTCTCAACCAGGTCTGGATGACCGAAGCTCCCATAATGCTGGTCATGGCCGCGGAGTTTAAGCGCTGCACCGCCCGCTACGGAGAGCGGGGCATCATGTACACCCACATGGAGGTGGGGCACGTGGGGACCAACATTTTTCTCCAGGCCGAGGCCCTGGGGTTGGGGGCCGGCATCGTGGGCGCATTTGAAGACAAGGGCGTGAGCCAGGTCCTGAAACTGCCTGGAAATCACGAACCCTTGCTGGTCATGCCGGTGGGGTATAAGGGGTAGGGGTCAGGGATCAGTTTTCTGTTTTCTGTTTTCTGTGAAAAAACCGATCCAACCCGGTTATCCCCGTTCCCAAGCTTCTGCCCTGAAAAGTTTCGAGTTTCAAGTTTCAAGTTCGTGGGGCGGGCCTCCGTGCCCGCCAAAGTAGGGTGCGTTCCACGCACCATCTTTTTACCGCAGAACATTATCGGGCGGGCCGCGGCCCCGCCATCTTTCGGCGGCCACGGGCCGCCCTATGAGTCGGCAATATTGGCCCCCATATTCTTTCGGATATGCTAAGATACCATGACCCGGGAGGGCTATCATGGAGAACTGGCAGAACCAGCTTTACTTCGGTGATAACCTGGAAGTACTGCGGAAGCATATTCCCGTGGCCAGCGTGGACCTAATTTACCTGGACCCGCCCTTCAACTCCAACGCCTCCTACAATATGTTGTTCAAGGAACCCTCCGGGGAACAGTCCGCGGCGCAAATCGCCGCGTTCGATGATACCTGGAAATGGGGACCGCAAGCCGAAGAAGCCTTTGATGAGGCGGTCATGGCCGGGCCGCCGCCACTGGCCGAATTGCTCAAGGCCCTGCACCAGGTTCTGGGCCGCACCAATATGCTGGCCTACCTCAGCATAATGGCGGTGCGGCTGGTGGAGTTGCACCGGGCGCTGAAACCCACCGGGAGCCTGTTCCTGCACTGCGACCCCACGGCCAGCCACTACATTAAGCTGGTCCTGGACAACATCTTCAGCCCCAAAAACTTCCGCAACGAAATCATCTGGGAGCGCTCCCAGCCCAAGGGCCATGCCAAGCTCCGCTTCTCCCGCTGCCACGACACCATCTTTTTCTACAGCAAGTCGGAGAAGTCGCGGTTTAATCCGCAATTTACGGAGCATGACCCGGCTTACCTGGAAAGTCATTATCGGTTCGTAGAGCCTGAAACTGGAAGAAGATACCGATTTGACAATCTTGCTAACCCTAATAGAGATAGGCCTAACCTCACCTACGAGTTTCCGCCCGGCAGCGGCACGGTGCGGGTCTGGCGCTGGACCCGGGAGCGCATGATGCAGGCCTGGGCCGCAGGCCGGGTGGTGATTCCTGTGAAAGGGGAGGTGGCGCGCTATAAAAGATATTTGGACGAAATGCCCGGCACGTCCATCAAGGACATCTGGTACGACATCGAACACCTGCACGGGTCCAGCAATGAATATATGGGCTACCAGACTCAGAAACCGGAAGCCCTGCTGGAGCGCATCATCCGGGCCGGCAGCAATGAGGGCGATGTGGTCATGGACCCCTTCTGCGGCTGCGGCACCGCGGTGGCGGTGGCGGAGAGATTAAAGCGGCGCTGGATCGGCATTGACGTCACCTACCTGGCCATCGACCTCATCCGCAAACGCTTGCACGACACCTTTAAGAGTGAACTCTCCCCCTACGAAGAAATCGGCATACCCCGGGACGTGCCCAGCGCCGACCGTCTATTCCGGATCAACCCCTTTCAATTTGAGTATTGGGCCCTGGCCGCGGTGGGGGCCCGCAGCGCCCGGGAGAAAAAGGGGGCGGACCGGGGCATCGACGGGGTCATGAACCTGCGGGACGAATATAGCGGCCAGTATAAAAAAATTATCCTCCAGGTGAAAGGCGGCCATGTCACCGTCTCCCAAGTCCGGGACTTAAAGGGAGTATTGGAGCGGGAGAAAGCCGAAATCGGCGTTTTTCTGACGCTGCGTAAGCCTACCCGGCAGATGCAGCGAGAGGCGGACGAGGCCGGGCCATTAATTGATCCTCAGTTTCCGAAGCAACGGTTTGCGCGTCTACAAATGATTACCATTGAAGAGATCTTTGCCGGTAAGAAAATCGACTTCCCCACCTGGTGGTCGCAAGATACCTTTAAAAAGGCGGCCCGACGGCGAAAGACCAATCCGGAAGAGAATCAGAATAATTTGCTGAAGGAATTGCAGGAACCGTTTGACACGGATTAGGGGATAGGGGTCAAGGGTTAGGGGGTTGGGCGGGAGCATGCATGGGTAGTCATCCAAAGCTAATTCGGGAAGCTCGCAACCTGGCGGCGGCCCAGGGGCACAAGATCGGGGAATTTCGATTGAGTCGCATTGAGACGGGAACCCCGGCCATTGCCTCCCGGGGGTGCATGAGCGCCATTTGTGAGTATTGCGGCTATTACGTCGCTATTGACAGCGATCCCCCGCCCGGTGTCTCGGAAATTTGGGGTGATGCTCTGGTATGGGATTGTCCCGGCAAGGTCTTGGCGGACTATCAGGAATATCACGAAGTTTCTGAGGCCAAGTCCATAGATGATGATCTTTTGGCTTCCCTTCAGGTCAAGCTTGACCCCCGGCGCTTCCCGAATATGAGCCCTGAGTTTGCCGCGGTAGTGGGCTATCTCTTGCAAATCCACGTTACCGAGCCCCATCTGGTGGAGATAACCGCAACTGCGGACGGCTGGCTTTTAGGCCGAAATGAGGGCGATATGGGGTTCAATGAATCCATTGGTACCCGGGCCTGGGTATTGGAGAATTGGGAAAAGCTAATCAGCTTGTCAGAGGTGGGTTTGACCGACGATGAATGCCAGGCCGCCCGGGAGCTTGTAGCCCAGCTGGAAAAACAGGGCTGAATCAGGTGGAGGGGCGGTGGCCTCTCCCCTATTCCCAACATTACCAGCCCCTGATATCCCTGGCCCCTATTTTTTAGCTAGGTGGATATAAGTACACATGCCCTTGGCCACCAGGCGCTCCCCCTGGTGCACCGCCACCTCTCCCAAGGAGATGGTGCGGCCCCGCTTGACGATGTGGGCCTGGGCCTCGATCTCGCCTTCTTTCACCGGGGCCAGGAAATTGATCTTCATCTCCACCGTATTAATCATTTCCCCTTCCGGCACCATGCTGAACAGGGCATAGGCCACGGCCTCGTCCGCCAGCGCGGCGATGACGCCCCCCTGGAGAAAACCCTGGGAATTGTGGAAATCCCGGCGCACGGACAGGATGAACCGGGCATAACCCTTCCCCAACTCAGGGGCTTCAATGCCCAGGAATTTCACCAAGGGGTTATTCTCCAGGCGCTCCCGGATAGCGGCTTCCAGGTCCGGGGCCAGGGATTCTATTTGGGGTTTCATGGCAGGTCTCCGTTAAAATCTTTACCATTGTCATTCCTGGGCCTTCGGCCCACCCGTAAATCATGAAAAGGGGCAAAAACTGATGGTGCGTGGAACGCACCCTACTTTGGCGGGCACGGAGGCCCGCCCCCCGAACTTTTTTAGACAGTAGGTCATGAGCCGACGCACAGGCTGGAAAGCCTGTGCTACCAAAGAGCTTTTCAAGGCAGTTCCTCATGGGCCTTTGGCTCACCCATAAATTATGAAAATTCCTGATGGGCATACTCCTAACTTTGAACCTTGAACCTTGATGAATTCGTAAAAAGTCAATTTAGGT
>CAZUBT010000049.1:0-6177 GCA_964618815.1 uncultured Desulfobacterales bacterium
AGGAAATCATCGAAGGCAAGCACGACGATCTGCCGGAGCAGGCCTTCTACATGGTGGGCGGCATCGAAGAAGCGGTGGCCAAAGCCGAACGGCTGGCAGCGGCCTAACGGAGGCTACGAACCATGGCAGAAAAACAACTCCTGTTGGAGATAGTGACTCCCGACCGCAAGGTCCTGTCCACCGAGGCCGATGTGGTGGTGTGCCCCGGCGTGGAAGGCCAGTTCGGGGTTCTCTATGGCCACATCCCCTTCCTCTCCGCCTTGGAGATCGGGGAGATGTACTATAAGGCGGGCGGCAAGACCGAGTACCTGTCGGTGAGCGCCGGCTTTGCGGAAGTCACCGGCGACAAGGTGACCATCGTGGCGGAAGCCGCGGAACTGGGCCGGGAGATCGATATCGAACGGGCCAAGCGGGCCAAAGAACGGGCCGAGAAACGCCTGGCCGCGGCCAAGACCGAGGAGATCGACTGGACCCGGGCCGAAGCCGCCATGCGCCGCTCCCTGATGCGCATGAAGGTGGCGGGGCGGTAAACCCGAAGCCGCATCAACATATCAGCACGAGAAAAAGGCAAGCCTGGGAAACCGGGCTTGCCTTTTCATTTTTACAAATTGATCGATTTTTTATATGTTTGCTATATCATGTTGAGAAAGGGGATTCTTGGTGTTTACTTTTTGACAACTCAAGAGGGAAATCCTTATGACTAGAGAGGAGTTACTATCACGGATTGCCATTAGCCCAAATGTCTGTTTCGGCAAGCCCTGCATCCGGGGGCACCGCATATGGGTTTCCTTGATCTTAGATTTCCTGGCCAGCGGAATGACAATTAAAGAAGTCCTCATAGAATATCCAAACTTGGAGGAGGCGGATATCTTTGCCTGCATAGCCTATGGTGCAGAGATGGCCCGGGAGCGGTATATTGATATCTCTTTAGAGGCTAACACGTGAAGTTGAAGTTGGATGAAAACCTCGGCCGTCGCGGGGCCGAACTTTTTCGGCAAGCTGGTCACGATGTAGCTACAGTGCCAGAACAAGGCCTATGTGGTGCACCCGACCGCGACCTGATAAAGCTTTGCCGCGCTGAACATAGAGTCCTGGTTACCCTTGACATGGATTTTGGCAACCCTCTCATTTTTAGACCTGGCGACTACTTTGGAATTGCGGTTTTGAGGCTGCCGCCCAGGCCCTCCCATGATGACTTACTTGATACGATCCGCACTCTAATCGGCGGTTTGGCCAGGGAGACCATAGAAAGAAGACTTTGGATTGTCCAGCGGGGGCGGATTCGAGCCTATCAGCCTGAAGAGTAAAGACAATCAAGACTCAATGGAAATTCATGAAAGTAACCTATGATTCTGCGTACCGTACTCTGCGGTAAACTCCTCCAATTGACGGGCCCGGGCCGAAGCCGCCATGCGCCGGTCCCTGGTGCGCATGAAGGTGGCGGGGCGCTAAACCGGAAGCCGCATCAATAAATCAGCACGAGAAAAAGGCAAGCCTGGGAAACCGGGCTTGCCTATTTTTTTCCGATTTTTCCTTCCTTTTGAGGCATTCCCCCTAATACCGTTTTCGGTTTTCGGTTATCGGTTTTCGGTTAAAAAGACCAGGATTATCAGCAAATTGAACCTTAAGTTGGTTGCATTGGAAACAGAGCTTGGTATAAGCCTCAAACCGGCCGGGGCACCGGGCGGCTGAGGTTTTTCAGGATGTCGAAATAGACCTCGCCGTATTCCAGGCGGCCCTGGAGCGTGGTGTAGAAGGCGTTGAGCATCAGGGCGGCCACCATCAGGTTGGTGAAGAGCAACTGCGGGGCGCCCGCGGCCATCAGGTCCTCGCAGGACATAACCGCGGGGTTTTGGTCCTGGGGGTGGGCGATCTCGGGATGATAGCGGGTGAGAGACGGGGTCAGGTCCCGGCCGTCCCGGCGCAGATAGACCTGGATATTGCCGTCTTCATAGTCATTGCCCCCGGAGATGAGGGTGATATCGGAAAGCGTGGCGGCATGATCGCTCACCAGTTTCCGGGAGGCGTGATTGTCCACCATGAGGAACACCACCTCGCGGTCCCTGATGAGGCGGGCGATATTGGCCTCGGTGACGTATTCGGGCACGGCCCGGACGGACAGGGCTTCAAACTCCTGGGCCAGTTCCTGGGCCTTGACTTCCGCTTTGTTGCCTAAGCGGCTAAAGGTCTGGCGGGCCGCGTTGGCCCTCTCAAAACGGTCGCCGTCAATCAAGGTGATCCGGGCTTTCTCCCCGGCATATTGCAGGAAACGGCAGAGAAAGGGGAGCAGCGCGCAGCCGATGCCGCCGATGCCGATGGCCTTGATTTCCACCATGGAGTCTCCTTGGGGGAGCGGTCAGCAGTAAGCTGTTTACTGGTTACTGGTTACTGGTTACTGGTTACTGCCCACCGCCCCTCACGTCCCGAATTCGATGGGCCGGGGCAAAGGGGTGATCTTGGCTGCCAATTCCTGGGACCATTTTTCTTCCCCCGGAATCTGGTCCCAGTCAATGGGGTAAGGGGAAAACAGGGCTTCCGGAGGAATCTGGCCCCGGTAGCCCTGGACCACCACGGAGCAGGACAGGGTGGGGGCTTCGTCCACCCGGCCCACGGTGAGATGGAAGCCGTCTTCAAACCGCTCGTCGTTGTCGTCCCGCTCGGAATGGAAGGCCTCGCCCCCGGCATGGCTGTGGATGGTCCCCAAGCGGATGAGCCCCGGGGGAAACTCCCGGACCTCATAGTCGCAATGGCCGCCGCCCACGGTCTGGTGGGGAATGAACAACTCATAAGCGCCGGCGGCTTCCCGCCAGGCCAGCAGAGCCACGGCCTCGCTCCGGTAACGGGCGTACACCGCCTTGAAAAAGGCCACCGCGTCCAGGAGCAACGACGCGGGCAGGGGCGGGGCCAGGAGGCGCACTTCCGGAGCTTGCGGCTCCAGCCAGGGGATGCCCGCCGCGGGCACCGCAGCCTCAAAAAAGGGGGTGCGTTTCACCAAAAATAAGCCGTCCCGGGCCAGCAGGTAATAGATGGGGTCCGAGGGCGGCAGAAATTCGTGGTCTTTAAGATAGATGGGGAGCATTGTTCCTAAGCACCGCCTGTTGATAAGTTGGGGTTCATCCGGAAAAACGGTTTCTGCAGCCGCAGGCTTTATTTATTTGAAAATAGCTATCAGCAGTCAGCTTTCAGCAAAGACGGGGAATGGGAGAAACCCACCTTAATGTTGGGGTGGGTCGCAACCACCGAACCTTCTTCAAGAACAGCCGAGGGCGGCTATTCTACATCGGGCACGGCAAGCCGCGCCCCTACACCTCCCCTACCCTGCCCTATCGAATTTTTCCTTATTTAATGGCCATGCGCAACTGCTCCCCCACCTTGGCCAGGTCCCCCGGGTGATACATGCCCTGGGGGAACAACTCCAGGCCGTCTCGCCGGTACCGGGGAATGACATGGATATGGGCGTGGAACACCACCTGCCCCGCAGGCTCAAAATTATTCATGCCGATATTGAACCCCTGGGCAAAGAGTACGGACCGCAGGGCCTGGGCCACCCGCCGGCTCACCTGCCCCATTTCCATCCAGAGATCGTCCGGCAGGTCCAGGAGGTTCTCGTAGTGGTCCCTGGGAATCACCAGGGCATGCCCGTAATGCACCGGCGCAATATCCAGAAAGGCCAGCACCCGGGGAGTCTCCACCAGCCGCTCCGAGGGCGCCTCCCCCGCGGCAATGCGGCAGAAAATGCAGTCGCGCATGGTTTTCCTTTCGTTTTAAGCGGGTTGGCGGTATAGCGGTTTGGCAGTTAGTAGTCGGCTCTTAGCTTCTGGCTTTCAGGGTTTAGCTTATGGCTTACGGCTTTCAGCAATAAATTCCCGGCTGCAATGGCATAACCTAAACTGCCAACCCGCTAACGGCTAAACCGCTGAACCGCTACCCTCCCCTGGCCCCCCTCCCCAAAAATTTTTTTAACCTCCTACTATCGATGGGAAAAGAAATATTCCCTGACCATGGCCAAATCCGCGGGTTCCGGGCTAACCCGGACCCTCAGGCAGTGTAGGCGGGCCGCAGCTTCCAGCCCCCGGAGGGCCAAGCCGGCATCCTGGCCCAGGGTTGCCGCGGCATCCCAGGCCGCCTGATAATTGTTGCAGATGAGCAAGAGGTCGGCCCCCGCGGCCAGGGCTTGTCCGGCCCCCTGGGGAACCGGCATCCGCCGGGAAATGGCCCCCATCTCCAGATCATCGGTGATGATTACCCCGCCAAACCCCAACTCCCGGCGCAGCTTCCGTAGAATCGGGGGAGAAAGGGTGGCCGACCGGCTATCCCATTGGGACACCAGCAAGTGGGCGGTCATGATGGCCGGGACTCCCGCGGCCACCGCCCGGTGGAAGGGCAGCAGGTCCGTCTCCCGGCTGGAGTTCCCCGACTCCGCCAGGGCCAGTTCCTCATGGGAATCAATCACCGTGTCTCCCAGCCCTGGAAAATGCTTGGCCACGGGCATGACTCCGCCGGCCAGGAAGCCCCGGATGGCGGCCACCCCCATGGCGGCCACCCATTCCGGGTCAGAGCCGTAAGAGCGGTCCCACAAGGGGCAGTGGGGATTCCGGGCCACATCCAAAACCGGCGCCAGGTTGAGATTGAGGCCCACCAGGGCCAGTTCCCTGGCCACCTGCCGGGAAATGGCTTCCATCTGCTCGGGGTTGGAGGCGGCCCCCAATTCCCGGGCCGGGGGGATAATGGTGAAGGGGGCCTTGAGACGCTGGACCCTGCCCCCCTCCTGGTCCAAAGCCAGCAGCAGGGGCCGGCCGGTGGCGGCCAGGGCTTCCCTTTGCAAGTCCCGGGTCAATTCCCAGACCTGCTCCGGGGCCTCCAGGTTCCGGGCAAATAAAATAACCCCCCCGACCTCAAGGTCACGCACCAATTCCCGGGCCACCGGGTCCAACCGGGGCCCGGGGATGCCCACCATGAGCAATTGTCCCCAGAAGGCGAGGTCTTGGGTTTTCGCTTTTTTCATCAGCAGTTGTTAGTTGTTAGTATTATAGGGCGGCCCGTGGCCGCCGATATTCGGCGTGCGCGGCACGCCCTATTCCCTCAGGAGAATCTGGGCCACGTGGTAAAAATCCAGGTCCCAGCCCCGGGCCGCGGCCAGGGGCTGAAGATGCAGCAGGCAGCTCAAATCCAAAGATACCAGGCCCTGGGCCCCGGTAGCCCTCACCGTCTCTAAGTACGCCTCTCCCATGATGCGGGAGAGTTCCGGCTGCTGCACGCTGAAGGAGCCCCCGAAACCGCAGCACTTATAATAAGGCGAGACGGCCAGCAGTTCCAGTCCCTGCACCCGGCCAAGCGCCTGGGCCGCGCCCGGCAAGACCCCCAGCTGCCTGGCCTTGCAGGATTCGTGGAGCGCCAGGCTGCCGGGAAATCGGGGAGTCCAGGGCAAGGGGGGTCTCCCTGCCAGCCACTCGCTCAGTTCCCACACCCGGGAGGCCAATTCTTCCATAGCCCGGCGCTCCTTCAGGTCCGCGGCCAATTGGGGAAACTGGCGCCGCACCAGGTAAGTGCAAGACGCGCTGGGGATCAAAACTTCTCCTTCCACGAATACCTGGAGAAAATGGCGGGCCAGACGCCGGGCGGTGGTCAAATCCCCCAAGGTAAAAGCGAATTGCCCGCAGCAGGTCTGGTCCGGAGGATAATCCCAGGGGACCCCCAGCCGGTCCAATATTGCCGCCACCGCCGCCCCCACCTGAGGGGCGCATTGGTCCATAAAACAGGGGATGAAAAGCTTCAGGGCCATCTAAATGCCGTTTTCGGTTTTCGGTTCTCGGTTTTCGGTTAAAAGACCTTGGATTACCAATAAGTCAGTCGTCGAGTTTGCAGCATTTGAAACGCCGGTGATATAAATTTTTGTTACCCTTCTTTTATCACAAATCTCTGCCGCCGTGGTAGAGAAGGTCATGGAAAAGCGGAACGCTGGAGAAAAACGGGGCGTTCGGGTGGGATGAGCAGCCATTCGTGTTACATTGTGGCATACCGAATTGGGAAAGGGTCCTGGTGCGTGGTGCGTAGAACGCACCCTGCATGTTTCCCAAACGGAGGTTAGGACCATACAGATATGTTCTTTACCAGTCTTTTTAACGAACCCCGAGAATTTTTCAGGGCAGCAACATGGCCCCCCCTCTCCCCCTCTCC
>CAZUBT010000049.1:6277-25418 GCA_964618815.1 uncultured Desulfobacterales bacterium
ACGAACCCCGAGAATTTTTCAGGGCAGCAACATGGCCCCCCCTCTCCCCCTCTCCGCGTCTATTTTTACCAGTCCGGCTATCTCCTTGACAGCGCCGGGTCGATTCTAATACAATGTGCATGGCTTTTTAAATATTAATCACTTGAAATCAAAGAAATATTTCCTTATGACGGAATCTCCGGCGCAAATCCTGGTAATCGATGATGACAAGGCCATGCGGGACGCCTGTTATCAAACTCTCACCCGTCAGGACTATCAGGTGGAGGTGGCGGCCGGCGGCCGCCACGGCCTGTCCGTTCTGGAAAGAGCCTCCTTCGATGTCATCCTCCTGGACCTGGTGATGCCCGACATGGACGGCATGGAAGTTTTGAAGAAAATCAAAACCCTGGATCCAGAAGTGGAAGTCATAATAATTACCGGTTACGGCACCATCCAGTCCGCGGTGGAATGCATCAAAGCCGGGGCCTTCAATTTTCTTTCCAAGCCCTTCATACCCAATGACTTACGCGACCTGGTGAGCCGGGCCCTGGACAAACGGCGGCTGGACCTGGAGCATCTTTACCTGCGCCAAGAATTGAAATCCAAGGAAGACCGGACGGTTCTGGTGTATGACAGCGAGTCCATGCAGCGCGTCATCGACATGGTGACCCGGGTGGCCCCCACCGACAGCACGGTGCTCATCACCGGAGAATCTGGAACCGGCAAGGGCCTGGTGGCCCAGAAGCTGCACCAATTGAGCCACCGGGCCAAGCGCCCCTTTATTACCGTGGACTGCGGCACCCTGGTGGAGACTCTGTTTGAAAGCGAGCTCTTCGGCCATGTGAAAGGCTCTTTCACCGGCGCCGACGCCAATAAGATCGGCAAATTCGAACTGGCCCAAAACGGCACTCTGTTTTTTGACGAAATCAGCAACATCAGTCTGGAAGTACAGGCCAAGCTGCTCCGGGCCGTGGAAGAGCGGAAAATCTCCAAGGTGGGCAGCCACCGGGTCATCACCGTGGACGTGCGCATTATCGCGGCCACCAACAAAGACCTGACCAAGGCCATCAAAGACGGGACCTTCCGGGAAGACCTGTTCTATCGCCTCAATGTGGTGCTCCTGCAAATGCCGCCCCTCAGGGAAAGGAAGGGGGACATCCCCCTGCTGGTGAACCATTTCCTGGATAAGTATAATTCCCGGTTGCGCAAACATATCCGGGGCATTTCTCCGGAGGCCCTGGACCTGTTGGTGCAACACGACTGGCCCGGCAACGTGCGGGAGTTGGAAAACACCGTGGAACGGCTGGTGGTGTTGAGCAACGGACCTTACCTGGAGCCCGCGGACCTGGTCTTCGCCGGCACGGCCTTATCCCCCTCCTCCCAGAGTTCTTCCCAGTTACTGAAAGACCTGGAGCGAGACCACATCCTGGAGACCTTGCAGCGCTTTGACGGCCACAAGAGCGAAACCGCCCGGGCCTTGGGCATTGACCGCAAAACCCTGCGGGAGAAGCTCAGACGGTATAACATCGAATAACCTTGGTGGGCCGGTCGCCAGTTTCCAAGCGCCTAACCCGGACAAGCCGGAACTAAAAACCTTCAAGGATTTACCACAAAGACACAAAGGACACCAAGGAACACCAAGAAATATTTTTCTCTTTGTGAACCTTTGTGTTCTTTGTGTCTTGGTGGTTAATTTTCTTCCTACCGAACACGGAAAAGCCGGAACCAAAAGGTTTTTAGCTAATTTTTTGCCAGAAAAAGCACGAATCCTAGAAATAAGTTCCTAACCCCATAAATTCATTTCAGGCTTAGTGGTCTGTTTCATAAATTCGCTCACCATTTTCATTTTCAACTGCCCCAAACCTAATGTTAATATTAGGATAATACTTAGATATTTTTTACCGAAAACCAAAAACCGTATAAGTGGGGAACCATTGCCCGCCCAGCCTTCTTTTCCGCCGGCATCCCGGGGGGCGGCCCTTGCGGGTATGATCCTGGTGTATGGAGCCGGGACCATGATGGCCCAGGTCCTCATCCTCCGGGAGCTCCTGGTCCTGGCCCAGGGGCAGGAATTGAAGCTGGCCCTGGGTCTGTGGTGCTGGCTCTGGTGGACCGGCTGGGGGAGCCTCCTGGGAGGCCGGTCAGGGGGCCAGGCGAGCCCGGCCCGCCTGGGGGGACTCCTGAGCCTCTTGGGACTGCTCCTGCCGCTGACCATCCTGGCAACCCGGGCCCTGCCGGCCATGGCGCTGCTGCCCTGGGGCCAATCTCTCCCCCCCCTGAGGGCGCTGGTCCTCTTCCTGGCCCTCCTGGCCCCGTTCGGGTCGGTCTCCGGCTACTTCTTTCCCCAGGCCTGCCGGGTTCTCGCCTCATTTTATCTTACCGGGGTCGTGGGCCGGGTCTATTACTTGGAGACCCTGGGCGCGGCCCTGGGAGCCGGCGGGCTGTCCATCTTCCTCTTGGGTCATTTTTCCCATCTGACTTTGAGTCTGGGAACCGGCGTGGTTCTGGCGTTGGGAGGCTGGGTCCTGGCCGGTTCCGAAACCCGCGGGTGGTGGAAGCAGAAGTCGGTGCGCAGTGCGCACCCTACATCTGCGGCACGTAAGACCAAGTTCTGTTTCCAATGCAACAAACTTAAGTTTCAATTTGCTGATAATGTGGGTCTTTTTAACCGAAAATCCAAAACCGAAAACCGAAAACGGTATAAGACCTCGCCCGTGTCTCACCGCCCGTGGGCACGGCAAGCCGTGCCCCTACAATTCTTCTCCCTCCTCCCTTTGCGGGGATGGGAGAGAGGGTTTGGGACAAGGGACCTTGGTCAGGGGTCAGGAAAAGAATTTAGGCATCTCCCCACAACCACCGAAAACCGAAAACCCAAAACCCAAAACCTCCTTCCCCGCCTGGCCTGCGCCTTGAATATTCTGCTCTTGGGAGCCGCCTTATGCTTTTCTCCCCGCCTGGAGGAGATCAGCCGCCAGTGGCAGTGGCCGGGGCGGCAGTTGGCCGCGGTGGCGGACAGCCCTTACGCCCTGCTCACCGCCACCCGAGAAGCGGAGCAAATAAGCTTTTTTGTCAATAATCTCTGGTACTTTACCTATCCGGACCCTTTAACCGCGGAACATCAGGCGCACCTGGGCCTGTTGCAGCATCCCCAGCCCCGGCGGGTGCTACTCCTGGGAGGCGGGGTGGCGGGTCTGCTGCCGGAGATCCTCAAGACTCCCGGCCTCACCCGCCTGGACTACGTGGAGTTGGACCCCCAATTGGTGCGCCTGGCCCAGGGTCTCTTGCCGGCCGAAACCATCGGCCCGGGCCTGGATCCCCGGGTGCGCATCATTTTTCAAGACGCCCGCCGCTTTTTAGAGGAGGCCCCCCATCCCTATGACGTCATTCTCATGGCCCTGCCGGAGCCCCGCAATGCCCAGTTGAACCGGTACTACAGCCTCGAATTTTTCCAGAGCGTGGCCCGGCATCTGGAGCCCCAGGGGGTTTTCAGTTTTTCCCTTCCCGGCGCCCCCGCCAGCCTTTCCCCCCTCCGGGCGGCTTACCTGGCTTTGACTTACCATACCTTGGGCCGGGTTTTTCCCCAGGTCCTGGCTTTTCCCGGAGAGCGGGTGCGGTTCTTCGCCACTGCCGGCGGCGCGCTGGTTGCGGCCCCGGAGAGTCTGGCGGCCCGGCTGAAAGAGCGCCGACTAGCATTGCAGTATGTTCGAGAGTATTATCTGTTGTTCGACCTCTCCCGGCCCCGCCAGGAATACCTCAAGGGCATCCTGGGGCAACACCCTCCGGAGGTGAACACGGACCTGAATCCCAGATGCTATTTTTATGACCTGGCCCTCAGCGGCTTGCAGGAGGGCCTGCCTTTGCCGGAGATTTTGTCGGCCCTGCACCGCCTGCCCCCGGCGCTTCCCTGGTTGGCCCTGGCCCTGGCAACCATCCTCTTGGGGGCGCTACTCCGGGGACGCACCGGTCCCCTGTGTTTATACCAGGCGCTCATCATAGGGCTGGGCGCCATGGCCCTGGAAATTCTGGGTCTCATCCTTTACCAGATTCACCAGGGGTATCTGTATCGTCAGATGGGCCTGCTCATTGCCGGATTCATGGGGGGCATGGCCGCGGGCGGCGCCCTGGGGAACGTCCTGGCCCGGCGGATTGAGAGAGCGCCGGGCCTGCTGGCGGGACTGCAAGGGTCCATGGCGACGCTGGCCCTGTTCCTGGCCCTGGTCCTGCCCCGGATTTCCGGCTCAGTCCTTCCCGGGGGCTGGGTCCTGAGCGGCTGCGTCCTGGTCCTGGCCGCGGGGGGAGCTGCGGCGGGAGGCGGGTTTGTTCTATGCGCGGCGCTCTGGGTCCATTCCAGGGCGGAGGCCGGGGCCAAAGGCGGGGCGCTTTATGCCGTGGACCTTCTGGGGGCCACCCTGGGCGCCTTGGGGGTAAGCCTGGTGGTCCTGCCGGTGTGGGGCATCCTGCCGGTCCTTTATCTTCTGGCTGCGCTCCATGCCGGGGCCGCGGTGATGATGGTCTGCGGTTTGCGGGTAAAAACTTAAAAACCCGCCTCCTCGAGCCCTACCGCCGGTTTAGCCTCGCCTGCATGGTCCGGCCTACAAGAGAACAGCCTGGGGGCGGCGGTTCCAAATTTCCTCCTCTTTGCAGGGACGTGGAATTTCGGAAAGATATGAACCAAATCCCCGATGAGTTTGACAAGATAACCTATTTTAAAGGCGGGGGCCTTGAATCGTTATAGCTTTGCCGGCGCCAACTCGATTATTTACCCTTAAAGGCGCGGCAATCCATACCCCGGTGCACGGTAAGCCCACGAGCTTCCTGGCGGATACAGCCTAAATATTTATACTCATGCCAAAATAGGCTTCTATCACCATTGATTTATGTTTGAGAATAATTTAATTTAATTGAAACAATCGATTGTGGCTTTAACTTCGAAAATCTGCGCGCCACTGCGTTTGTGAGATGATCCACCCATCGGGTTAATCGAATCTGGCCGGGAAATTTCTCAGGAAAGGCAAAATTTTTCCTGAAGGAGAATGAGATGACGATGCTGGCTTTTTATGCCGGGGCAATTTTCGGCGCACTAATGGGTGTGGCTGTAATGGCCCTGCTGCGCATGGCCAAGGATGGCGAACCTCAAAAGGCGGATGATTTAAACAAGACTTAGGAGGCGGTTTCCCCAGCCGATTCCTTAAGAGGCGTCCCAGTCATCATATAAATATCGGCGCCTGGAAAATTCTCATCTGAAGTTGGGGCTTGCGCCCCCCCCTGCCATGAACGACCAACCCTCCCCTTTCAAGACCCCAATTTTTGAAGATCGCGTTTCAAGCGCCCGCGGTTCCACCAGCGTTTCAGGGAACCCGGCGGCGGCGCGGCTTTGGCCTTTTCCCAATGGGGATTAAAGATTAGTTCCAATACATGCGCCGCCGGGTGCCCGGCCTGGCGAAATCTGGCCCGGCAGGAGGCGCAGTAGGTGATGAGATCCCGGTGGGCTTCCGATAAGCGGAAATCCGTCATCTTTTGGGCCAGGGCGCCGTGGACCGCGGGGACCATGCCCCCGGAGCCGCAGCAGATGGTGCGCTCCCGGCAGTGGGGCATCTCTTCATAGCGGTGGCCCGCCCCCCGCACCAGCCGCCGCACCGCGTCGTGGATTCCCGGAGACTGCCTGGCCCCGCAGGCGTCGTGGATCTGAAAAATGGCCCCAGGCCCTTGCCCCCGGCCCTTTTCCGGGAGCCCCTTTTCCACCATCACTTCGTAAAGGGAGACGGCTTTGATCTCGGGGCGGAATTCCCGCAAGGTATGGAGGCAGTGGGTGCAGGCGGTGATGAGTTCTTCAGCCCCCAATTTTTCCACCTCCGCGGCCACCCCCCCCAGGACCCGCTGAAAAACCTCCGTTTCCCCGGTCAGATAGCTGGGCGCGCCGCAGCAGTTGAGGATGATCCCCACCTCCGGCAAATTCTCCCGCAAATACTTATAAGCCGAAATCACCAGATGGGGGCTGTGGCCCGGCAGGGAGCACCCGGGGAAAAATACCCGCCGGGCCCGGCCGCTTCTCGGGTCCGGGAGGCTCAGGGTAAAGGCCGGGGACGTGCCCCATTTGACATAGTTCCGGATGCCTTTATGCCGGGGCAAAGGTCCCTGCCCCGCCGCCACCAGGCGGCCGCGGTATTCCAGGCACACCCGGCCCACGTGTAAATCCTTGGGACAGACCGCCTGGCACAGCCCGCAGAAATGGCAGGAATAAGGGATCAGCGGCTCCTTAAGACCCCGCTCCTCAAGCAGGCGCACCATCTCCTTTTCCGTATAGGGGTAGTCCTGGACATAGCGCTTCAAAAAGGTGCAGTGGGTGACGCACTGGGAACAGACGCACTCCAGACAGCGGTCCGCTTCCGCCTGGGCGGCGCCGGCGCTGAATCCCTGCTCCACTTCCGCCCGGGGCCGGGCCAGGCGCGCCGCCACGGACAAGCGGTCCATGGCCTGGCGAGGAGCCGGGGCCACCCCCGTGGTGTCCACGATGAGGGCGGTGTCGCGGCATTTTAGGGGCGGCAGGTTCTCGGGCAGGGGTTGGTTTTGGAGATACGCGTCAATGGCCAGGGCCGCCCGCCTTCCCGCGGCAAAGGCGGCCACCGCGGTAGCGGGGCCGGTGACCAGATCGCCCCCGGCAAAGACTTCGGGGATTTTGGTCTCTAAAGAAACCGGGTCCGTCTCCAGGCGGTGGGTTTTGGCGGTATCGAAGGCCAGCCCCGGCCCGAAGAAGTTAAAATCCGCGGTGGCGCCGATGGCCACCAGGACCGTGTCGGCCTCCAGGGTCCGGAGTTGGTCCTCATGGAAGACCGGCGCAAAGTGGCCCTGGTCATCGAAGACCCGGGCCACCCTTTTGAGTTCCAGCCCGGTGACCTTCTCCGGTCCCAGGATGCGCTTCACCCCCCAGCCCGGAAGAATCTCCACCCCTTCTTGTTGGGCCTCTTCCACCTTTTCCGGGAAAGCCGGCATCTCCGGGAGAGCCTCCAGGCAGATGAGGGTGACCCGGTCGCTCCCCGCCCGGCAGGCGGTGCGGGCCACGTCCACCGCAGCATTGCCCCCGCCGATAACCGCCACTCGGGGGCCGACCTCCGGCGGGCGGCCATCGTTGGCCAGACGCAGAAAATCCAGCCCGGACATCACCTGGGCCAGGTTTTCCCCCGATACCTCCAGACGCAGGCTCTTGTGCGCCCCCAGGGCCAGGAACACCGCGGCGAAGTCCCGGCGCAACTCCTCCAGGTGCACATCCCGCCCCAGACGGGTCCGCAGGAACACCTCCACCCCCAGCTTATCCAAAACGGCCAGTTCCCGGTCCAGCACCTCCCGGGGCAGGCGGAAGGGTGGGATGTAAAGACGCAGGGCGCCCCCCAGGGCGGCTTCGGCCTCGAACAGGGTGACCCAGTAGCCCAACCGGCGCAACTCATAGGCCGCCATCAAGCCAGCGGGGCCGCCTCCCACCACCGCCACCCCCTGGGGCCGTGAGGGGCCTGGGGCTACGGCGGGAACCACGTCCGGGGCCAGATCCGCCAGGTATCTTCTTAACCCCCGGATGGCAATGGGGCCTCCCAGGGGCCCCCGGGTGCAGGCGCGCTCGCAAGGGCGGGAGCAGATGCGCCCCAGGATGCCGGGGAAGGGGCAGCGCTCCAGGACCACGGCCAGGGCTGCGGCCGGGTCCCCGGCTTTAAGGAAGCGCATTTTCTCCCGCACCCGGATATTAAGGGGACACGCGGCCTGGCAGGGGGGCGGCTCTTCGCCGATGCACTCCTCCAGGATTTTGGCGGCCCAGTCGGTGGAGGGGGTATGATCAGTTGCCATATTGTTATTCAGGTTTCTTCGGAACGCCTGAAGCTATAATAATATCACGTCCAGGCGGGATGTCTGTGTAGCGCCGCCGACCCCGGCGGTTCTTTGGTGGCACAGGCTTTCCAGCCTGTGCAGGAGCAGGCGAGGGCGCCTGCTCCACATTTTTCGGGTTTCACCGACGAAATGCCCAATGGCCTTTACCATGCCGATATCCAAGGTTCTATAGGGAGCGAAACTTGACTAATCAATACGAGGCGCGGAGAGCATGAACCATGGAAAAACTCGCACCGCCGAGGGCAACGGTGCTACATTTCACCAAACTTTGCGGTGGTCTCATAGGTTGTTGAGCAGCAACCTTTTTTGAGCTGAATTAAACAGCTATTACCTGCTTTTCACATTGGCGAACAACTGGGTGGCCCGGATTTGGTTATCTGCCAGGGATATTCCCACCCCCAAGTGGGTGTAATCCGGGTTCAGAATATTGGCCCGGTGCCCGGGACTGGTGAGCCACCCGTCCACCATCAGCCGGGCCAGCAATTTAGCGTCCGAGGTGTCCAGGTGGGAGCCTTTCCAGATATTCTCCCCCACCTTGGCCACCGGCATGGAGTGAGAGGGCATCAAGCGCTCGGCGGGGGATTTTCCATCAGGATTAACATGGCTGAAAAAATCCCGCTTCAGCATGTCATCGCTGTGGGCCCGGGCCGTGGCAGTCAAGTCGTCGTCGGCCTCCAGCGAAGGCAGATGGCTCTTCCGGCGCTCTGCGTTGGTGAGGCGCAGCACCTCTTTCTCCACGGCTTTCAGGTACTGAACCCGCAGCTTGGCGGTCTTTTTAGGACCCAACAGGCCCTGGCCCCAGGCCTGGGGAAGGCAGGTAAAGTATGTAACCGTTAAGAAAATGATCCAGCAGGCTTTGAACTTGTGCATGTTGACCTCAATTGCTCTAATAAAGATATCTGATAGGTATCAGCCCTTCAACAATCTAAAAATGTCTTGATATGAACCCAATAAAAAGCGGTTTGAAAAACAATTTTTTCGGCTATAGCCTTATGGTCGATTTTTTCCTTTCAGGTCAACCAAAATTTGCACGGCCCGAATGTCCCGGCCCATCACCGCCACCCCCAGGCCCACGTGGGTGAAGTAGGGGCCTAAGATGTTGTCCCGGTGCCCCGGGCTGGCCATCCAGCCGTCCACGATGAATCGGGCCAGCCGCGGGGGGTCATTGAGGTCCTGGTTAAACCCTTTCCAGATATTTTCTCCCAGGCGGTAAATGGTCCCGGGATACGCTGGGATGATGCGGTCTTTGGTAGGCACCCCTTCAGGCGTAGAATGGCTGAAAAACCGGCGCCGCAGCATATCTTCGCAGTAGGCCCGGGCCAGGGCGTTGAGGGTTTCATCAGGGCTCAGGGGGGCGAAGCCGTGTCTTTGCCGGATTTCATTGATAAATTGAAAAATCCAGCCCTCCACGGCCTGGAAGGGGAGGACTGCCGAACCCGCCGGCCCGGAAGGATAAGGGCCGGGAGGCGGCGGCCACCCCTGGGAGGAACCGGGGGCGACCATGAGCAGGAGGGCCAGGGCTGTCAATAGGAGGATTTTGGCCTTGGTTTTCCGCATGTCCGGTTTACCCCTGGTGGAACCCCGGTGGAAGGTCAACAAATTATCCTCGTTGCCAACAGAGGCTTTGCAAAAGTCTTTTGGGAAAGGGGGCCAGGGGCCAGTTGCACAGGCTGGAAGCCTGTGCCACCAGAGTTTCTTCCTGGGTTTTGTTTGCCTGTGTACCGGCTGGTTTTTGTAGAGATCTCAAGTTGCCATCAAACAAGTAACATTAGCCACAGGATTGTAAGGGCGGGGAGACCCCGCCCCTACTTGTTTGACGGCAACTCGGTATAATTTATTAATAATCCAATTTCTCTTAACCGAAAACCGAAAACCGAAAACGGTATAACAGGGGGGGTGGGAGGGGAGTTTGAGGGGAAGGCGGTAAACAGTGAACAGTAAGCAGTGAGCGGTTAGGAGCAAAATCGGAGTGCGCCGGAACGACTCTTTGCCTGCTACTCACTATTCACTGTTCACTATTCACTGTTTACTGGTTACTGTTTACTGCTCACTGTTCACTGTTCACTGTTCACTCTCTTCCCCCCGGCCCTCCCCTCAAGCTATTATATCTCGCTCTCCTACAGCTTCACAAACTTTTGGGCCCGCCGTTCCCGGGCGCATTTGGGGCACAGGCGGCGCAGCACCTGCTTGCCCATGACCGCGTCGCTGCGATCCGTCACGTATTGCAAATACCGGGGAGGAGGCAAGGGCTCGCGGCAGACCTGGCACCGGGAAATCTCCAGGTGGTTCAGCACCGTGCCGCAGAGGCGCACTTCCCGGAAATCCGGCCCTTCCACATAATCAATGGCCTGGGTGGGGCAGGCCAGGGCGCAGGTGCCGCACGCGATGCAGGCATCCCGGGCCAGGGGATAGTCGGTGAGCACCCGTTCGGTGGTGGAGATCTGGGAGAATTTCAAGGCATGCACCCGCATCTGGTGGCAGGCCCGCTCACACGCGCCGCAGCGGATGCAGACGTCGCAGCGCAGACAGCGTTGGGCCTCTTTTTGGGCCTGGTTGTCGGAATAGCCCAATTCGATGGGAATAAAGGTGGTCTTGCGCAGCTCCAGATCCAGCATGGGAACCGGAGTGCGGTGGTTGGCGATTTTTTCCGACGCGGGGATGGTCTGAAAGCCCACTTTGCCGCGCTTCTGGGGGCTGAGCACCGGCGGAGGGCCGGTGGGGGCCATGATAAAATAGTCCATCTCCATGGCGGCCTGCTTGCCCGCGGCAATGGCTTCCACCACCGTGGCCGGTCCGGTGACCGCATCTCCCCCGGAAAAGATATCTTTTACCGAGGTGAGGGAGCTGCCGGTCTTGGTGACAATGGTGCACCAGGGGGTGGTCTCCACCGGCGCTTCCGGGAAGGGACAGAGGTCCGGCTGCTGGCCGATGGCGGTGATCACCGCGCCCGCCTCAATGCGGTAATTGCTCTCCGGTATGGGTATGGGGCGACGCCGGCCGCTGGCGTCGGGCCGCCCAAGTTCCGCCTGGAGACATTCCACGTGCGACACCCGGCCGTCTTGCCCGCCGATCCCGATGGGCACGGTGAGGAAATGAATCTGCACCCCTTCTTCCAGGGCCTGTTCCACTTCCTCGGGATGCGCCGGCATCTCCGCCCGGGTGCGCCGGTAGGACACGTGCACCTCTTCACAGCCTAGCCGGATACAGGTGCGGGCCGCGTCCATGGCCGCGTTGCCGCCCCCGATGACCACTACTCGATCCGCAGGTTTCTCCTTTTTCCCCAGATAAATGCCGCGCAAAAAGCTGATGACGTCATAGACCTGGGGGAAGTCCGTTTCCCCCTCAATCTTTAACTTGTAACCCAGATGGGCGCCGATCCCCAGGAAAAAGGCCCGGTAACCCTGGACCCGCAGTTGGTCCAGGGTAATATCCCGGCCCACGGTGACCCCGGTGCGGAACTCCACTCCCAGGGCCTTGATGATCCCGATTTCCTTTTTCACCACCTCCCGGGCCAGGCGATAGTCCGGAATGGCCGCCATCAGCAGGCCGCCGGGCTCCGGCAAGGCTTCAAAAACCGTTACCAGATACCCCTTCAAGGCCAGGAAATAGGCGCAGGTAAGCCCCGCGGGGCCGGAGCCCACCACCGCGACCTTGTGGCCATTGAGAGGCATGGCCGGCGGCGGGCTGAAATTGCCGTGCTTGGCCACCCACTCCGAGGCAAATGCCTTCAAATACCGGATATTGATGGGCTCATCCAGATTCCCCCGGACACAGGCCCGTTCACAGGGATGGGGGCAGATGAGGCCGCATACCCAGGGGAAGGGATTGTCCTCCCGCATCACTTCCCAGGCTTCCTGGTAACGTTCCTGAGCTATCAGTCCCATAAAGCTGGGAATATCGATCCCCGTGGGACATGCCTGATGGCAAGGAGCCAGCAGGAGTTTGGGGCACACCCGGGCCGGGCAATGCTTGTTGTCCAGATGCAGGCGGTATTCTTCGGGAAAATAGTGCAAGGAGGTCAACACCGGGTTCACCGCCTGTTTGCCCATCTGACAGGAGCCTTTTAATTTTAAGGCTTCGCAGCTCTGTTTCAACTCCTTCAGGCTGTCTTCATCCCCCAGCCCATCGGTGATCCGGGTCAGCAGGTCTTTGATTTTGGTGAGGGCCGGTTGGCAATAGGAACATTGCCCGCCGGGCTGCTGGAGGATAAAGGCGATCTGGTCCCGGACCTGGGTTACCAGGCAGTCCCGGTCGTTCAGGACCTGGATGGCGCCCACGGCCAGGGTGCCGCCCAATTCCCGCATGGTCTCATGGGTGAGGGTAAGATGGAGCAGAGATAAAGGAAAAACGCCGCCCAGGGGGCCTCCCACCTGAATGGCCTTGGGAGTGCGGCCATACCGCCAGCCTCCGCCGATGCCGTTGATGACCTCGGCCAGGGTGGCGGACAGGGGCAATTCCACGAACCCGGGGCGTTCCACCGATCCCAGGAGGCGGAAGATCATGGTGCCGGGGGCGCACTCCACCCCCAATTTGCGGAACCAGGCCACCGGGGTTTGGGCAATAAACGGCAGGGAGGCGATGGTTCCCAAACTGTGAGTGAGAAAGACCCGGCGAGGGAATTGATCCCAAAAACTCCTGGGCAACAGGCCGGTAACAGCTCGGATCAGGAGATCTTCATCCTCCATCATGAAACAGCCGTGGCCTGCGACAATTTTCAGGTCCAACCGGGGGCCTTTGGCAGGCAAAATCCGGGAGGCGCACAAGGCTTCCCAGGCCTGCTGCAAGCGCTCCAGAGCCAGGGGGGCTTCCGTGGGCAGATACACCACCGCGGCCTGGGCCTTCAGGGTTTTGGCGGCCAACAGAATGCCTTCCAACACCTGATGGGGGCAGCCCTCCAGCAGGAACATTTCGCCGGTGGCCTGGGGAGTGGGGGCCGCGGCGTTGATGATGAGAATAGGCTGTTCCTTTTCCACCCGCAGTTCGCACCAGCGAGGCCCCAGGGGCGAGGTGGTAATGCGGTTGAATTCGCAAAATCCCGCGGCCACCACTTTTTGCAAAAATGAGTCGAATCCCTGGCTGAAAAAGGTTTGCAGTCCCTTGTAGCCGTCATAATCCTGGTATTCCTCCCAGGAAGTGGGCGCGACCTGCCCCACCAGCTCGGACACATACATTTTTTGGGGTTCGGTAAAATCCCGGTAGTCCTTGCCCACCAACCACCGCTCGACCGGCCGGCCCTCCTCGATATGGCTCTGAATGATGCGGGGGGCCATATCCGGAGTGATCAGCTCATACAGGTGGGGGCCTTTCTGGTCCCGCACCTCCACCACCACATCCTTGCCTTCAATGCCCCGCCAGCCCACCAGGTGGACGTCCAGGGGGCCCAGATCGTCCAACGACCGCTGCTTCAATTCCGCGATGAAGGCGTCATGCACCGCCTGGGCCGATCTTAAACTTCTGCCCGGAAAGGTGGAGATATTGATGCGGAGTAATGGCCGCCCATTAAGTTGATTCGCCATCGCGGGGAATCTCCGTTAATTGAAGGGTTTTTGAGGCAAGACCCCGGGGGAATTGCGGGTTAGCGGATTAGCGGTTTGGCCATATATCCATAGTGTCGTGTTTCTGAGTTATCTTAACATTGTAAAGCAGTATTTTCCCTCCCCCTTGAGGGGGGAGGGTCAGGGTGGGGGTGATTATTTTTCTTGTTATTATCAAATGTTATCACCCTCCCCCCAACCCCCTCCCCTCAAGGGAGGGGGAGTTCTGGGGGCCAAGAGATATTAAAGATATTGCCGAAACACGACACTAGCTGCATATGGGATAACCTATCCCGCTAAACCGCCAAACCGCTATCTGGCGCTGACGATGGTTTCCAGCTCAAAGGCCACGGTTTTGGCAAACCGTTCCCGGCGGGTTAAGTCCAGTTGCTCCGCCTGGCCGAAACTGAGGCAGTGGGTAACGCATTTGGCCACGCAGGCCGGTTCCAGCCCTTGGTCCACCCGGTCCATGCAGTAATCGCACTTCACCACCTTGCCGATTTCCGGGTGCCATTGGGGCGCGCCCCAGGGGCAGGCGGTGATGCAGGACTTGCACCCCACGCACAAGACCGGCTCCACATAGACGATGCCGTCGGAGGGGCGCTTGCGCATGGCCCCGGTGGGGCACACCGGCACGCACCAGGGGTCTTCGCAGTGAAAACACGGCATGAACACAAAGGCCATGCGGGGTAATGATCCCACCATTTTCGGACCCACGGTGATGATCTGACCCAGGCGGGGCCCCAAGGGCAGGCCCTTATTGCTCTTGCAGTGCACCTCGCAGCTCTGGCAGCCGATGCACTTTTTCTGGTCTTGCAATAGATAATATTTGCTCATCCGCTCCTCCGGTAATGGTGCGTAGGACGCACCCTACATGGCTATATGGCCCTGACCTGCACCGCGGTCTCATCCAACGCGGGGCTGCCCCCTATGGGATCGGAGATGTTCTCTTGCAACAGGGCATCGCTGGCGCCCTTCTGGTAACAGCGGGTCTGGGCCGGCACGGTCTTGCCGAAGCCGTGGAGCATGAACACCGCTTCCGGGTGAATAAATTCCGTCACCTTGGCCTTGATGCGGCCGGTGGTCCCCAGGGGCGAGGCCACCTCAACGTACGCCCCGTCCTTGATGCCCAGACGGGCCGCGGGACCGGCATTGATCCAGAGCTCGTTTTCCGGCACCAACTCGCTGAGATAGGGATTGTTCTGGGTGGATACGTGGGTATGGGCCGCGCAGCGCCCCACCGTCAGGCGGAAGCTCCCCTCCGGCGGCGCCGGAATGGGAGTATAAGGCGCAAAGGAGGGGAACCCGGCATTCTCCATGAGGGAGCTCACCAGTTCGATCTTCCCCGAGGGCGTCTTGAATTTCAGGCCGTCTTTCCGGTCCCAGAGGAGGGTCTTATCCGTCAGGACCACAAATCCCTTGGCGTTGAAGTCCTCAATCTTTACCCCCATGTCCTTGAGCTGGAAATTCCAGATGTCTTCGATGGTCTCATAAGGGAAGTATTGGCCGAGATCCAGCCGCTTGGCCAGTTCCTTGAGGATCAGCCAGGAGGGTTTGGTGTCGTAACGAGGCGTCACCACCTGTTGGCGCATGTAAAGCTGGGGTTTGAGGCCCGCAACCATCTGGATGGAGTCGGCCCGCTCCAGGTAGATGGATTCCGGCAGGATCACATCCGCGTACCAGGCGATTTCGCTGAAGTTGATGTCAATGGCCACGATAAGGTCCAGCTTGTCCAAGGCCCGGCGCACCCCAGCGCTGTCGGGGATGGACTGCAGCGGCTCAAAGCGGTTGACGATCAATGCCTTGATAGGATATGGGTCCTCATTCACGATGGCGTGGGCCAGCCTCTGGGGATTGCCGTGGGAAGCATCGGCCAGGGGGAAGGCTTCCTTCCCGGAGCCGTCGAACCGGGGCATGGTGATCTTGGGGAATTCCTGGCTGACATACTTGCCGATATCCCCCCGGCCCGCGGCCTTGGCGCCCTTTTTGAAGAAGATGCCCCCCGGAGCCTCAATGCTGCCCATGAGGGCATTTAACATGACAATGGAGCGGCGCAGATAAATTTCATCGGGATGATGCGCCCCCCGGTAGCCGTAATGAAAGATCACCGCGGGTTTTACTTCCGCGGCTTCCCTGGCCAGGGCAATGATTTCCGAGGCTGGAATCCCTGTTTCGGCTTCGGCCCATTGGGGGGTATAAGGCTCTACAAAGGCCTGCAACTCGTTGAGGCCCGAAACCCACCGCTTGACAAAATCCTTGTCGTATAGCCGCTCTTTCAAGATGGTGTGGATCAGGGCGTAATTGAGGGCCAGGTCCGTGGCGGGCCGAATCTTCCAATAGCGGTGGGCCTTGGTGGCGGTGACGCTCACCCGGGGGTCGATATAAGTGAGTTTGGCCCCTTTTTCCAGAGCATTGAGGAGATTGTTGATGGGCTTGATCTCCAGGGCCTCAAAGAGATTGCGTCCGTACATGACGATGTGCCGGGTATTGGCGTAATCAATCCCCACCTCCGCGTCGGTAAAGCCCGTGAGGCTGCGAAACGCAGTGTTCACCGACCCCTTGCACAAGGCGTCATGGGTGAAATGGTTGGGGGAGCCCAGGGCCTTCATGAAGGTCTTGCTGATGTGGGTATTGAGATTGGTGCGCTCCCCGAAGACCACGCTGTGGGCCCCGTGCTCCTGAATGATGCCCTTGAGCTTATCCGCCACGTAGTCCAGAGCCTCTTCCCAACTCGCCCGGCGCCACTGGCCGGCCCCCCGCTCGCCGGTGCGGATCATGGGGTACTGGGGCCGCTCGCGGTCGTTAAGCAGGGCCAGGCCCGCGGACCCTTTGGCGCACAAGGCCCCTTCGATCCCCGGCACATGGGGGTTGCCCTGGATCCAAACCACGTCGTCGTTGGCCACCACCACCCGGATGGGACAGCGCACGGTGCACATGAAACAGATGCTATGAATTGTATCTGACATGGACCCCCTCACCTCTTCTTAGGTTAGTTTTGATTTTACCCTATATACTTTATTTTGCCTAAACCGATTTAGTTACATGAACATCATCATTAATTTTTATGCCCATTGGCCGGGATGGAAAATCACAGTTGAGAAAAAGAGAGCCAGGATTGGCAATGCCACGGAAAGGTAAGGGCATTCAGACTCCTTTTTCGGGCGCCATTCATGCTGAACTTTTCATCCTCCGGGCACTATCCTGGTAAGAGTCCGGGATTTCCTTGATCCGGCGGAAATAGGGCAGTCTGTATTTAATCCGTTTGAACAGGAAGTAAGCCAGAACGTAAATGATGATGAACCCCCCGATGTAGCCCAGGGACCAAGAGGTGCCGGGGATAGGGAACTCCACCTCCAGAAACCGGTGCTGCATCCAGGCCAGGGCGAAGCAGACCGGCCAGAGAAATGCGGCCGACAGGGTGAGCTGCTGGAAAAAGGTGTGGCCGAAGGCCTCTTTGGCCAGCTTGTTGATAGCCAGGTAGGCTTCCTTGTCCCCGGCTTTCAAGGCATCCATGGACAGGTTTTGGTACTTCTCCGCCTCCGCGGTTTTCTCATCGATGTGCTTCCGGGTGAACCGGAAGGCCAGGGAGACCGTAACTTCCCCGATGAGCAGGCATATACACGCCAGGACCAGGGTGCCGATGACAAAGTCCACCCCGGCGTGGCCGGTGAGCCGGTAGAACATGATGAGGTATTGATCAACGAGCTGGATCAACGGCTGCATTGGATCCCGGTATCCCTATTCCGGGGCTGACACCCGGCGGCGGGGGCCGATGTTTACCGACCCCCCGGTGAAGTTGGCTTGATTAAATGCCCGGGATACGGATATCCAAAAAACCCCGCAAGCTGTACCCTATGCCTATGTAAAGGGCCAGGACCACAAAAAGCCGTTTGAGCCAAATGTCAGAAATATATTTGGAGGTTATGGGCCCGACGATGGAGCCGGCGGCGATACCCACCAGTTCAGCGCCGATAAACAGAAAATCAATGGGCGTGCCCTTGATGAACATGAAGGTGAAGATGGAGGTGATCATGCTGACGAACACCGCCAGGGCCGAGGTGCCGGCCACCACGTACATGGGCAGGTTCACGATGCTGGTTAAAAAGGGCACGTAGAGGAAGCCGCCGCCGATGCCCAGGAAGGCGGAGAGCGCCGCGATGAAGAAGCCGCCCACCACCGGCCAGATGGGGTTGAAGTGGAATTCCACCCCGTAGAAGGTGAAGACCACCCTGGTAAGGCTAAAGGAGGTCACACGCACCCCGGTGAGGGCCGGGCCGCCCGCTTCCGCCTGGGCGCTGGAACCCTTTTTCATTGACTCTTGAAAGGCCTTGGCCGCCGCCTTGGCCTTTTTATTCGATTCCTGTCCCTTGGGCGTGGTGCCATAGAAGAGGAAGCCGCCGATAACAAAGACGATGATACCGAAATAACCCACGTATGCCTTCAGGCTGATCTTGCCGGCGGTGAGGGCCGGGACCAGGTAGGCCCCGGCGATGCCGCCGAGGGCCAGGGCGATCCCCAAAGGCAGGACCAGGCGACCCATGCGGTAATAGGTGACCGAGGACATCAAGGCCGACAGACCTACCAGGTATTGGTTGGAGGTGCGGATGGAGTCGGTGACCAGATTGTTCAGGACCGGACTGGTTTTCCGGAAACTTGAGGCGTAATCACCCAGGCCAAAGACGCTGATGTGGCCCACGCCGGCCATGATGCCGCCGAAGGCGCCCACGGTGGAGAAGATCCAACCCACCCAGATGCCCCACAGAATCCCATAGAACCAGAAGGGGGTGGGGGCGCCGGGAATGCCCATGAAACCCGGCTGGGCCTGGGGGTTGATCTGCCCCGGCCCCGTGCCCGTGGGGGTTTTGGCGATGGCGTCTTCCAGTTTGCTCAGTTTCCCGCTTTGGGCAACCGCAGGTTTCACCGGTGCGGGCGCAGCCTTGGCAGCCTCGGAGGCCGGGGCCTGGGCCGCGGGGGCCGCGGGTTTGGCGGCTTCTTGCCCCTGGGCCATAAGCAAGCCCGCGGTCAGGACCAGCGCGGCGACTACACTCAGAAGGACGAGAATCTTAGTGCGCATTAAAACCTCCAGAAATATTAATTAATTTCATAATTACGATGACGACTGGCGCCCGATGAGCGCCGGCGGATGTCTGCGGCTGGTGCGGCGGGCACGAAGCCCCGCCCTACCAATGCCTTTTCGTGCCCCAGCTCCCGCTTGGGGACATCGATGGGGCCGAAGCCCCTGGTTCGGCAACCTGGGTGAGGCCATACGTCGCGCCTTTATGAAATAAGCCACTGAGATTAACTGCCCTTTATTTCAATCCGGACTCAAGGAATGCCCCGGTCCAGCACTTCCAGGAAGTGATCTTCTTTGCTCTTGGGCGGCTTGAACTCTATCACCCGGAACAGAAGCACCGGCACAGTGGCGTGGGTCACCACCTTTTCCGCGACGCTGCCCAGGACCCAGGCCACTTCGCCTTTGCCGTGGGTAGCCAGGGCGATGAGGTCCATGCCGTGGTTGTGGGCATAGCCGATGATCTCCCGGGCCGGTGAGCCTTCCACGCAGGCAAACGCGACTTCCTGGACGTCCTGGGCCTTCAGGTCCTCGGCCACCTGGGCCAAAAATAATTTGCAGGCCTTGGCTTCCTGGGCTGCCGCGTCCCGCATCACTCCCGGAGTGGCCTCACCCAACTCGGCGTAGCACACGTGCAATAGGGTTACCTGGGATTGGTGGCTCTTGGCCAGGTCAACGACCT
>CAZUBT010000050.1:0-24687 GCA_964618815.1 uncultured Desulfobacterales bacterium
GAGTACCGTTCTCACGCGTTTAGCCGTATGCTATCGTGAGATGTCATTACAGCTATAAGCTATATGCTGTAAGTTACTTCTCCAACCTCAGCCCCAACTCCAGGAGCTGCTCCGGCTCCACCCGGGACGGCGCTTTGGTCACCGGACACGCGGCCTTCTGGGTCTTGGGGAAGGCAATCACTTCCCGGATGGACTTAGCCCCGCAGAGAATGGCCACCAGGCGGTCGAAGCCGAAGGCCACCCCGCCGTGGGGCGGCGCCCCATATTCCAGGGCCTCCAGCAAAAAGCCGAACTTTTCTTCCGCTTCCTCCGGGGCGATGCCCAGAACCTTAAAGACCTTTTCCTGCAAGTCCCGGCGAAAGTTCCGGATGCTGCCGCCGCCGATCTCCTGGCCGTTGAGCACCAGGTCATAGGCCCGGGCCCGCACCCGCCCCGGGTCGCTCTCCAGAAAAGGAATGTCCTCCTCCCTGGGAGAAGTGAAGGGATGGTGCATGGCCATGAAGCGGCCTTCTTCCCGGTCATACTCCACCAGGGGAAAATCCGTGACCCACAGCAGGTTATAGGTATCCGGCGGAATCAGTCCTTCCCGCTGCCCTAAGTGAACCCGGAGCTGGCCCAGGACAGTGTTGGCCACTTGCGGGACATCCGCCACAAACAGCAGCAGGTCGCCCTCGCGAGCCTGGAGGCGCTCGTTGAACTTAGCCTTCAGGCCGTCGGAGAAATATTTGGCCAGGGGCGACTGCCACCCTTGGGGCTGCACCTTCACCCAGGCCAGGCCCTTGGCCCCGTAAACTCCGGCCAGGTCCACCAGGTCGTCCAGTTCCTTCCGGGTCAACCGGGCCAATCCAGGGCCACAGATGGCCTTGACGATGCCTCCCTGGTCCACCACCTCCCGGAACCGGCTGAACTCCGACTCCTTGGTGAGGTCGGTCACGTCCCTCAATTCCAGGCCGAAGCGGGGGTCGGGCCGGTCCAGCCCGAAGCGGTCCATGCACTCCTGAAAAGTCAGGCGAGGGAAGGGCGGGTGCAATTCCAGCCCCACCATTTCCTTAAACAGGGCCGTCATCAATCCTTCCACTACAGCCATGATGTCCGCTTCGGTGATGAAGGCCATCTCCATGTCGATCTGGGTGAACTCCGGCTGGCGGTCGGCCCGGAGGTCCTCATCCCGGAAGCAGCGGCACAGTTGATAGTAGCGGTCCAGGCCCGCCATCATGAGCAACTGCTTGAAGAGCTGGGGCGACTGGGGCAGCGCGAAAAACAGCCCCGGCTGCACCCGGCTGGGCACTAAGTAGTCACGGGCCCCTTCCGGAGTGCTCTTAGTAAGGATGGGGGTCTCCACCTCCACAAATCCCTGGCCGTTGAGAAACTGCCGGGTAACCTGCGCGGCCCGGTGGCGGAACAAGATATTGCTCATGACGCTGGGACGGCGCAAATCCAGATACCGGTACTTCAAACGCAGGGTCTCGGAGATGTCCACCCGGAAGTCTTCCAACTCAAAGGGCGGGGTCTTGGAGGAATTGAGCACGCGCAACTCTTCCACCAGGACCTCCGTCTCCCCGGTGGGCAGATGGGAGTTCACCATATCCGGGGGCCGCAAACAGACTGCGCCCCGGATGGCGATGACGTACTCATCCCGCAGCACCCGGGCCTTGTTGTGGGTGTCCGGATTGACCTCCGGGTTGAACACCACCTGGGTGAGGCCGTCCCGGTCCCGGAGGTCCACAAAGATGAGGCCGCCGTGATCCCGCCGGCGCTGCACCCAGCCCATGAGCACCACTTCCCGGCCTTCATCCGCGGCTCGCAAATCCCCGCAGCAATGGCTGCGCTTGAGCCCTGCTAAACTGTCGAACACTTTGTTTCCTTCTTAATGTCAGGTCCGTCTGTTGTGAAAAGTTCAAAGTTCAAGGTTCAAAGTTCATAGTTAATAGTTCATAGTTCATAGTTGGGGCTGACATGAATTTTTCATAATTTACGGGTGGGCCAAAGGCCCATGAATGACTGATAAAAAAAGTTTTCGGTTTTCAGTTCTCTGTTAAAAAACCTGCACGAAGCAAATCTCCCCGATTTCAAACAACCCTTGGAAAGTAAACGTAGGGTGCGTCTTACGCACCATTTTAATCTGGGTTAATCTGGGTTCATCTGCGGCTAAATTTCTCCCTGCAGAACTCCGCCAGCTTTGCCAGGGCCACCTGTTCCTGCTCTCCCGTGGCCATATGGCGCACCTGGGCCACGCCCTCGGCCAGTTCCCGGTTTCCCAGGATCACCACGCAGGCCGCGCCCAGGCGGTCCGCCAGGGACATCTGGGCCTTCAGCGACCGCCCCTCCAAATCCATTTCCGCGGCCAAACCTTGCTGCCGCAGTTCCTGGAGCAGAGAAAAGGCCCGGTCCCGGGCAGCGTCTCCCAGAGCCGCCAGGAAGACTTTGCGGGAGGGTTCCTGCCCCACCTCAGCCGGCAGGATCTCCAGCAGGCGGTCTTCGCCGATGGCAAAGCCGATGGACGGCAAGTCCGGGCCGCCTAACTCCCGGGCCAGGCCGTTGTAGCGGCCGCCGCCGGCCACCGCGTCCTGGGCCCCCAATCCTAAGGCCGCCACCTCGAACGCGGTGCGGGTATAATAATCCAGACCCCGCACCAGGCGGGGATTTTCTTCATAAGCAATATTAAAACGGCCCAGGAGTTCCAGCACCCGTTTGTAGTGGACGTCGCAGGCCTCGCACAGGCAGTCCCGCATCATGGGCGCGTGGGTGAGCAACCCCTTGCATTGGGTGGACTTGCAGTCCAGCACCCGTAAGGGGTTAGTTTCCCGGCGGCGCTGGCAGTCCTCGCACCAGCCCTCTTTATCCCTCAGGAAAAGTTTCAGCCGGGCCTTGAAGTCCACCTGACATTCCGGGCAGCCCAGGGAGTTGACCATGAGGCGCGTTTCGGTGAGCTTGAGCCTTCCCAAGATCTCCATGAGCATCAGGATGACTTCCGCGTCCAACTCCGGCGCGTCCGCGCCCAGGGCCTCGCAGTTGATCTGGTGGAACTGGCGGTAACGCCCTTTTTGGGGCCGCTCGTAGCGGAACATAGGGCCTATGGTGTAGAGCTTCTTCACCCCCGGGGCCTTTTCCAGGCGGTTTTCCAGGACGGCGCGCACCACCTGCGCGGTGGCTTCGGGCCGCAAGGTCAAAGAATCTCCGCGGCGATCCGGGAAAGTGTACATTTCTTTGGCCACGATGTCCGTATCCGCCCCGATGGAGCGGGCGAAGAGCTCGGTGCGCTCGATGAGGGGCAGGCGGAGCTCCTGGTAGCCGTAAAGCTCGAAAACCTCCCGGGCCACGGACTCCACCCATTGCCACCGGCCGGTCTCCGGCGGCAGGATGTCCCGCATACCCCGAATTGCCCTGATCATGTCCGCCATAATGAAATCTCGTTTGCAAAATAATAAATTAATCAATAAATCCAGGATATGTCAAGGTGGTTTCCGCCCAGGGCGGCTTGGGCGGCGGCGAGAGCTTACTCTTTTTCTTTAATCCCAAACAGGAGATTGGGGCCAGGAAGAAGGAGGATGTCAGTAATTCCCCTTGACAAAGGGGGCGCCTCTCCGGTAATCTAATCCCAGACATAAGCCCATCCGGCATCCCGGAATCCGGTGCAAATCCGGAGCGGTCCCGCCGCTGTAATCGGGGACGGGGGGAGTAAAGGCCAAAAGGCCGGCCACTGCCGGGGACTTACAAAAAACCCCGGTGGGAAGGCTGACTCCCTCCGATTGATCCGAGAGCCAGAAGACCTGCCTGGTGGCTGATTCAGGTTACTCCTGATGGTAAAAGGAGTTCCATCGCAAGATGGGACTCTTTTTTTATTTTGGGCAGAAAAGATTTACCACAAAGGCACCAGGGACACAAAGGCACACCAAGAAAAAATCTTTGTGAATCTTTGTGTACTTGGTGTCTTGGTGGTGAATATATCAGCTTATCCCCGGCGGGCTGCGACCCATCCGGCCAGGCCGGTAAACCACGGAAGAAGGAGGGCCCATACATGAAGCAAAAATCCAAGGAAGTCAAACCCATCAGCATCCGTTACACCTGCGGCGCCAATGGCGATCAGGTGGGCCTGTCCCATTACCTCATGGCCGACGCCAAGAAGGCCAAGTAGGCATGGCGCAGGTTGAAGCCCTGTGGGGTCCGGCTGGCGTTCCGGTGAATGCCGGGGCCGGGCCCCATTTCGACGTGCTGGAAGTGGGCCACGAGGACTACGTGGCCTTAATTGAGGCGGATACCGCGTTCTGGGTCCTGGCGCCTCGGGCCCAGGCCCTGGACATGCTCTTAGGGGCCGAGCTGCCTAAGGAATATCAGGAAAAAGAGGCCCGCCTGGCCGCGGATTTGCACAACGTCCGGTTCGGGCTGGCCCATTCCGCGGTGTATTTCAATCCCACGGAGCGCTGCAACCTGGACTGCGGCTACTGCTACCTCCCCCGGGAGGCCCGGCGCCGGGGCGTGGACATGGAGCCGGCCCGGGTCATGGAGGCCCTGGACCGGCTGGCGGAGTTTTTCGGCGCCACCATGCCGGAGGGTTTCCGGCCCCAACTGGTGTTCCACGGCAGCGAGCCGCTACTGGCCAAAGACGCGGTCTTTCAGGGCATCGAGCGCTACGGGGACCGGTTCCGCTTCGGGGTGCAGACCAACGCGGTAATGTTGGACAAGGAGGCCCGGGACTTTCTGGTGGCCCATAACGTCGGCATCGGCATCAGCCTGGACGGCCCCACCGCTCAGGTCGCGGACCGCACCCGGCGCACCTGGGGCGGGGCCGGCGTCTTTGCCCAGACGGTGAAGGCCCTGGAGGACCTAAGGGATTATCCCGGCCTCAATGTCATTGCCACCGTGACCAAGGAAAATGTCCGGTCCCTGCCGGAATTGGTGGAATTTTTCCACCGCCACGGGGTGACCAATGCCCTGCTCAACCCCGTCCGGGGGACTCAGTCGGGGGGCCGGAATCTCATGCCGGACCAGGGGGAGTTGGCCCACTACTTTTTTAAGGCCCTGGACCTGGCCTCGGATCTGTATGAAAAAACCGGGCGCAAGCTGGTGGTGGGCAATTTCGCCAACCTCCTCCTGGGCCTGGTGGCCCCGGGGGCAAGGCGCCTGATGTGCGACATCTCGCCTTGCGGCGGCGGCCGCTGCTTCTTTGCCGTGGGCGCCCAGGGCGAAGTGGCCCCGTGCAGCGAATTCCTGGGGCTGCCGGAGTTTCACGGGGGGAATCTCTTTGACACGCCGGTGGCGGACCTGGTAAAAACTGAGCCCTTCCGCCGGGTGACCACCCGGTTGGTGGAGGAGATCGACCCCTGCAAGCGCTGCGCGGTGCGGCACTTCTGCGGCGCGCCCTGCCCTGCGGAAGTCTATGCCATGAACGGCAAATTAGGCGCGCCCGCGCCTCTGTGCGACTTCTACGTGGCCCAGGCCCGGTACGCCTTCCGGGTCATCGCCCAGGGACGGCTGGACGCGATGCTGTGGGACGGCTGGCGGGACGGATTGGAAGAGATTTGGGTGATGTAGGGGGGAGCAGTAATCAGTAATCAGTAATCAGTAATCAGTAAACAGTAAACAGTAAACAGTGAGCGGTTAAAGATCTCTTCACAGGGAAAATTGGATCTTAGAGAAAATGTGGAGCACGCGCCCTCGCCCGCTCATGCACAGGCTGGAAAGCCTGTGCCACCAAAGAACAGCCGGGGGCGGCTGTCCAACATTTTTTCCTCCCCCATCTTGCCGGCACGGCGAACCTGCGCAGGCGAGACGCCTGTGCCACCAAGATTTGTCTGGTGACGTGAGGCGGCGTTCGAGGAAATATCATCTTTGATGGTAACCTGGTTTATAGCGATTGCCAAAAGTAATTTCGTTTTGTGGGGGCACGGCTTGCCGTGCCCGCCGATGGTCTGAGGGCACAGCACGCTGTGCCCCTACGATAACAATAATCAATCGGAAAAACTTTTGGCAATCGCTATATCCGGTCTTTGCCGAAAACCGAAAACCAATAAAAGGGGTGGGCCGGGCCCACCCTAATCTCTAATAGCGTTTTCGGTTTTCGGTTAAAAAGACCAGGGTTATCAGCAAGTTGAAACTTAAGTTGGTTGCATTGGAAACAGAACTTGGTATAATTCCCCCGCCTTGGCAGATGACGTATCTTGATTTGTCTAGAGGTTGCTGCCTGTCAATGATGGATCTCGAATAATCCGCTGATGGAATCCTCTTTATGGATGTTTTCAATGGCCCGGGCCAAGAGTAGGGCCACGGACAGCGGCACGATTTTGGGGCACTGGCGGGCTTGGGGGGACAGGGGGATGGTGTCCGTTACCACCAGGTGTTTTAAAGAGGAAGCCGCGACCCGGTCCACTGCAGGGCCGGAGAGCACCGCGTGGGTGCAGCAGGCGCTGACGCTGCGGGCGCCGTGGCGCAGCACCGCCTCCGCCGCCTGGGTCAAGGTCCCTCCGGTGTCGATGATGTCATCTAAAATCACCACTTCCTTGCCCAGCACCTCGCCGATGAGATTCATGGCCTGGGCCTTGCCGGGAGCGTCCCGGCGTTTGTCGATCAATCCCAGGGTGGCGTTCAGGCGTTTGGCATAGGCCCGGGCCCGGGCCACGCCCCCGGCGTCGGGAGAGACGATGGCCACCTCATCATTAAAGTTTTCCCGTATGTAAGGAATCATAATGGGCGAGGCATAGAGATTGTCCACCGGAATATTAAAAAAACCCTGGATCTGCCCCACGTGCAAATCCAAGGTAAGAACGCGGTTCGCACCCGCGGTGGAGAGGAGGTCCGCCACCAGTTTGGCGGTGATGGGTACTCGGGGGGCCACCTTGCGGTCCTGCCGGGCGTAGCCGAAATAAGGGATGACCGCGGTGATGCGCCGGGCTGAAGCCCGTTTCACCGCGTCCGTCATGATGAGCAGTTCCATGAGATTGCGGTTGGCCGGCGGGCAGGTGGATTGGATCAAAAATACATCCCGCCCCCGGACGTTGTCTCCCAGTTCCACCCGAATCTCCCCATCGCTGAACGTGGTGGCCAGGGCCTTTCCCAGAGTCACGGAGAGAAGGTTGCAGATCTGTTTGGCCAATTCCGGGTTGGCGCTGCCGGTGAAGATCCTGATGCCATTGTTGAGCATAACGCGTTAATTCCTCAGGTATTCTTGGACATAGGACAGGAAGCTTATTCAACGAGTAATGTTAAATCAAAAGGCAGGGTAGAGGCAAGGGTAATTTCCGGGGGATTAACTTTTTCCTGGATAACCAGAATTTTTACCCCGTGGTGCGCGGCCCGGCTCAGTTCCCGGGCATAAGCCGGGTCCACGGCCCCAGCGGCCCTAAAGGATTGGGCGTCTTCCCGCTGCACCACAAATACCTGCCAGGCTTCGTGTCCCTGGGCCGCCAGGGCCGTAAGATGTTGCAGATGGCGGCGTCCCCGGGAAGTCACGCCATCGGGGAACAGGGCCACTCCCTGCTCCACCCAGGTGACGCTCTTCACTTCCATGTAGGCCAGGTGGCCGTCCCCAGACTCCAGCAGGAAATCCAGGCGGCTGCCCAGGGGCAGGGATACTTCGGGCCGGACCCGCCGGGGAGGCGGCAGCCCGGGAAGGCCGGCCCCGGCCAGGGCTTCCCCCACCAGCCGGTTGGGGGCCAGGGTGTCAATGCAGATCCAACCCGCCGGTCCCTTGGTAAACCGCCAGGTATAGGCGGTTTTGCGCCCCGGGCGGTCATCCCGGGTCAACAGAATCTCTATCCCGGGGGCCATACAGCCGGTGAGCGCCCCGGAGTTGGGCACGTGGACCCACTCCCGGGTTCCGTCGGCAAACTCCACCTGGGCCAGGAAGCGCTGCCGCCGCTGTAGAAAACGCGCTGAAATGAGTGGGGAAGAAAAGATCACCAGGAATGGGTTAGAGGGAGGTATGCATGATTCTTTTTAACCGAAAACCGAGAACCGAAAACCGAAAACCGAAAACCGTCTTAAAAAGCGTACCACACCCGGAACCAGTTCTGGAGGTCCTCACCCCGGGGGTTGGATTCCACCTGGCTTCTCAGCATAAAACTCCAGCGGCCCAGGTCGTACTGGATGCCCGGTCCGAATCCCATGGCTTTGTCGCCCAGGTGACGGGAGAAGGAGAAACCTTCCCCTGCGTCCCGCCGGTAAAGATAACCGTTCAGGCCCACCTTGAGGTTGGGCAGCAGGCGATAATCCATGGAATACTTGAGGAGCAGCGAGGATTCAGGCATGGCGGGGTCCACCGCGGGGGCCTGGTTATAATGAACGGAGATGCGAAATTTTAGGTTGTGCGGCAGGGCGAAACTGGTTTCCGTCTGGGGGGCGGATCGGGTCTGAAAAGGCTGTTCCCCCAACATCTGGGCTTCCATGGGAGTTTGGGCGGCCGCGAGATTGATGGGAAGCCGCCAGCCGGCATAACTTCCCAAAGGTTCAGCGTTAGCCCCGGGGGCGTTAATTAATCCCGCCAGCAGTAACACTGCCGCCAGCCAGGCAATCCCCCCAAGACGCCGAGTACCCATGGTCCCCCCACTTTTTCTAAACAATATTATGGGGGTATTGTAAGGAAATGTCAAGGAAGAACTTTGGGTTATCCCATGTTCCGTTTCAGACGCCGCCAACCCTATGGGTAAGTTATTGATAATCCAATTTCTTTAAACAGAAAACCGAAAACCGAAAACCGAAAACCGAAAACAGTATTAAAGGGTCCGTCCATAGATCAGGGACAGGATTTCCCGCCCGCCCCGGTCCAGCAGGGTTTCGGCCAGGCGCGTTCCCAAGGACGCGGCCTCCTCCGGGGGGCCGGTGAGGGAATCCTTGAGCATCCGGCGGCCCTCCAGGTCGCTGATGAGCGCGGTCAGGGTGAGAGAATTGCCCTGGATCCGGCCATACGCGGCCACCGGCACCACGCAGCCTCCCTCCAGGCGGGCCAGGAAGGCCCGTTCCCCGGTGGTGGCAAAGCGGGTGGCGGGGTCGTCCAGAAAGGCGACGGCGTCTTGCATCTCCTTATCCCGGGTGCGCACTTCCAATCCCAGGGCACCCTGGCCCACCGCGGGAAGCATGTCGGTTTCAGATAGAAAACCCCGGGGGATGTGCCCCAATCCCAGGCGGTTTAAGCCCGCCGCGGCCAGGATGAGGGCGTCCAGACCCTGTTCCTCCATTTTCCTGAGGCGGGTGTCCACATTGCCCCGGATAGGGACCACCTCCAGGTCCGGCCGCAGGTGCAGCACTTGCACCCGGCGCCTTAAGCTGCCGGTGCCCACCCGGCCACCGGAGGGAATCTCGGATAGGGACCCGTAGCGCTTGGAAATAAAGGCGTCCCGGCAGTCCTCCCGGGGAGGCACCGCGCCCAGCATCATGCCCTGGGGGATCTGGGCCGGCATATCCTTGAGGCTATGCACCGCCAGGTTCACCGTCCCGGCTATCAGGGCCTCCTCAATCTCCTTGATGAACAGGCCCTTCCCCCCTATCTGGGCCAGGGGCACGTCCTTGAGCCGGTCCCCGGTGGTCTTGATGATCACCAACTCCACCGGGCAATCCGGATAGCGCGCCTGAAGCTGCGCCTGGACCCAACGGGCCTGGACCAACGCCAACGCGCTACCCCGGGTGCCGATGCGGATGGGGGTAGGGGTAGGTTTTCTGTTTTCTGTTTTCTGTTTTCGGTTCATAGCGGGGGGCAATTTTTAGGTTTCCGGTTTTCCGACCTAATTAAAAAATGTAGGACAGCCGCCCCCGGCTGTCCAATCGGTGGCTTGAACGCTTTGTACCAGTTGGCGATCATAGAGGTATGACGGCGACATCATCGGCGCATCCTGGGGGAGAGCCTGCACAGGCGAGACGCCTGTGCCACCAAGACTTCTTATACAGTTTTCTGTTTTCGGTTTTCGGTTTTCTGTTAAAAAGATCAGGATTATCAACAAGTTGAAACTTTAGTTTGTTGCATTTGAAACAGAACTTGGTATTAGGTGATGTGAGGGCGCCTTGGAAGAATTACTACCGGAGCATTAATTGTGTTGCATTGGTTGCGGGCTACGTAGGGGCGGGTTTTAAACCCGCCCCTACAAGGCAACATATTTTATGCTCTGAGTAGTATCTCTTTGACGGCGACCTGGAATTACCCGCAGTTAATGCAGGGTGCGCACCGTAACCGCTGCTTATCAGCAGGTGCTGCAAGACGTGGCCGCGCAGCCGGTGCAGGACGCGCCCTTGGGATTGGAGCCGGCGGTGAACTTGTACCCCACCTTGGCGGAGCAGGCGCTCATGAGCTTGTTCACGTTCTTCCCCCCGCAAACGGGGCACTCCACCTCCGGGTCACTGCCGAAAACCAGCTTCTCAAACTCCTTACAACAATCCTGACAACAGAATTCAAATATGGGCATTGCCAAAAGACCTCTCTTGAGATTATTGGTACCCGGGAGAGGGTGGTTCACGAACCGCCCCCACCGAGATTTCCTTCATGCCCCGCTCACCCTGTTCTTAAGTTTGTGGAGCGGTGAAGGCGGGGCTTCAGGAATTGGTCAGTTACCGGTTTTCAGTTACCGATAGATGGATCTTCGTATGGTTTCCTCCCAACTGGAAACTGGAAACCGACAACTATAGTTTACCCTATTTCTTCTCCACCCGCACCGGGGCGCCGTCGGCCACCAGGGTGAGGCAGCAGGGGTCGTCGGTGAGGCGGCCCACCAGGTTCACCGCGCTGGCCGGCCGGATTTCTCCGGGCACGCTGGCGGGGGTGAGCCCGAAAAAAATGCAGAACGCCTTGCCCACCGGCCAGTAACCCAGGTCCCCCACCTGCACCACCATGGCCGCGGTGTCGTCCAACTCCTGGGCCACCTGGGGCACGGGAAAATAGATTTCATCGCCCCAGCGTTGGGCACGGCCTTCAAAGGGCAGGGCGTCGGCCAGGGCTTGGCCGGTGGGCGAATCGTTGAAAAAGCCGTTCAGCCTCAAATCATTACCTACAACCATTACAATCTCGGTAGGCATCTAGGGTTCCTCCCACTCCTCCACCACCGCCGCGGCCAGCAGGGGAAAGAGCAATTCATGGTGCCCGGTCAAGGCGTAACCCCGGCCTCCTTCCGTGGTGGGCCGCCGCACCACGTTGGTGAGGGGCCGGTAGTGCTGGATAAAATCCAGGTTCACCGTGGTCAAAGGCGCCACCGGGTGGCCCAGGTTTCGGGCCAGGGTCACGGCCTTTAAAAAAACCTCCGGCATGATCACCGCGGAGCCCAGATTAAGGTACAGGCCGTGGGTTAATTGGCTGACCAGGGCCGCAAACACGCGAAAATCATGGTGGGTGGCGGCGCCCAGGGCTTCCGGATTCACCGAGGGATGCAGGTGGATGATGTCCGTGCCCACGGCCACGTGCACCGTCACCGGGACCTCCAGAAGAGCTGCGGCATGAATCAGGCTCAGGTGTTTGTAAGGGAAGCCCGACTTCAGGAGCCGCCGGCCCACGGCTTCTCCCAGCCCCAGGCCTTGCTTGGCGCCCCAGGAGATGGCCGCGTTGAGGAACTCCCCGGTCTCCCTGGCCATGCCGAAGCGCCCGCAGCCCAGGTCCTTATCCACATCTTCGGAGGTCACCCCGGCCATGGCCAGTTCCGCGTCATGGACGATGCCGGCGCCGTTCATGGCCACCCCGGTGATGAGGCCCCGCTTAAGGAGCCCGATGATGATGGGATTCAGGCCCGCCTTGATGGGGTGGGCCCCCATGCCCAGCAGCGCCGGGCATCCCTGGCGGCGGGCCTTGACCCAGGCCCGGGCCACTTCCCGCAGATCTCGGCCTGCCAGGATGTCCGGCAGGCCGTCCAGAAATTCCCGGAAGCTGCCGCCCCGCTCCCAGGCCCGGCCGAAGTCCCGGTGGCTCACCTTGGAATGCCGCTCAGTCAAACTATAAGTCTTGATGCCTTCCAGGGAAAGAGGCTCAATCTTTTTCATGCCCCACCTTTTAAAGACGGTTTTCGGTCTTCGGTCTTCGGTTTTCGGTTTTCGGCAGCCAATAAGCAGCCAGCAGTTAGTAAAAAATAAGAATATTGTCTTTAGCCGCAGGCTTTAGCCTGAGTTGACCATCGGCTTTTTCTGTTTGGAAAAGTTCCTTAAATCTTGTGTAGGACACCCGCCCTCGGGTGTCCCGGCACAGGCTGGAAAGCCTGTGCCACCAAACTTTTGATTGTTTTGGAGTGAGCCAACGGCTCATGAGCGACTGTCCTAAAAAGTTCCACGTTGCCGCGGAAAAATGTAGCACCGCCGCCCTCGGCGGCGCTGCATGAAAATATCTCGTCAACGGGTCCATCTTGGAGATGGTTCAGTATCACTCACCGAATTTTTCTGGAAATAACAAAAAGTCCACCAAATCGCACAGCACGTGGCCGATGGTGATGTGCACTTCCTGGATACGGGGCGTGCTGTGGGAGGGGACCACCAGGGCGATATCCGCCTGGGCCGCCACGGGCCCGCCGTCCCCGCCGCTCAAGGCCAGGGTCTTAAGTCCCAGTTCCCGGGCCGCGCTCAGGGCTTCCGCGACATTAGCCGACGCCCCGCTGGTGCTGAGGCCCCAGGCCACATCTCCGGGGCGGCCCAGGGCCTTGACCTGCTTGGCGAAGACCTCCCGGAAATCATAATCATTGGCGATGGCGGTCAAAATGGAGGTGTCGGTGGTGAGGGCCAGCGCGGCCAGGGGCGGACGCTCGATCTGAAAGCGGTTGACGAATTCCGCGGCCAAGTGCTGGGCGTCCGCGGCGCTGCCGCCGTTGCCGAAGAGCAGGATTTTACCCCCGGCCTTGAGGGCCTCCGCCAACATCCGGGCCGCGGCGACCACGTTTTCCCCCTGCTCCGCGGCGAATTGCTCCTTTAAGCGCACCGAATCAGCCACGGCTTCCTGAACTCGCGCTAACAAGTTCATGCTATTCCCCTTTTTGAACCAATATTTAATAATAAAATGTCAATATTTTCTAATTCTCATCAATTCTTATTTCTTTTTCGGTCTCTCTAAATTCTTCCGAAACATGTTGTTCCCGTTTTTGTTTCCATACTTCTAACATAAATGGACATAGTTCTTGAAATAAGGGAATCAATTTTTTCCATTCCTCCTCAGATGAAACAATTGTCTCGGCTCCTCCATCAGCCTTTATTTTAACTTTACCAGTAAACCTATGTATAATTGATTCAAACTTTCCAAAAACCCTCTCTGAAGCCCTGGGATGAATGTAGATTTTTACCTTACCGGCCGTTGTTAAATACAGTGCGATATAAACTCTTAAAGATTCAGAGCCACTTTCTGTAAGTTCAGGTAAACTATAAGAGTAACCTCCTGGATTAGGCCACTCATATGCAGGAAGCTGGTCTCTGAAAAAAGCGCTCATCTGATAGTAATATCCTTCGATACCTAAGTTTTTCACTCTTTGCTGAAGCTTTTCAAGATTATCCTTCTTTGTAATCCCTGTTGTTCCTTTTGGAGGCTTTGACTCAACTTGAACTTGTCTTGCTAATAAAATATTTCCATCACCTTCAAAGCCATGGAAAGTTATAAGAGACATGTCAATGTCTCCCTGCGCGAGAAATGATACCATACGTTTTGTGCGCTCATCAGCGCCCAACCCGACCAAAACCATCCTTGGTTTTATTAATGTTGATATATCCATTCCAAAATGTTCTTGATACCAGTTATTAAAGTTGTCAATTTTATCAATTCCTAAGTTTCCAGAGCGCTCTGAAATGTGAGAAATAAGGTCATCTATCCCGAGATTCGATAAATATGATGCATAATCAATAATCTGAGCAACTGCCTCCCTTGTTAAGATGCCACGTTTTAACTCAAAAATAACTAACCGCCCATCTTCGTCGACCCCGAGCAAATCTAATGCTCCTCCTGAAGTCTCTGTCTGCCTGCCAACCAATTTTAAGTTCTTTAGTAATAGATCAGGACAATTTACTATAACCTCCTCCAATTGATTTTCTGTCTCGGTTTTATTAACAGCATTAAGAGGTTGAAGCGAATGCTTGCCTTTGTCATTACCTGATATTTTCCACAATCTAATTTCTTTCATTATTGCTCTCCTATACTTTATTTCGGCTCTCTCACCCCAGCAGCCGCATGTAGCGCACCGGGCTGAAATACAGGGCCTCCATGACTTCCACCAGTTGGGTAGCCAGGGCCAGGGCCTTGGAATCCAGGGCGGCCCGGGCTGCGAGTTCCGGAAAATGCTCTTTCATCAGGTCGAACATGAAGTTCTGGGCTTCGGTATAATCCAGGGTTATGGGAATGCGGCCGGCCAGTTTGAGAAATTCCTGGAGGTGGGACGCGTTATTCTTCTTAAAGTCCCCGGCCAGAATAATAAGGTAGCGCCGCAAAATCCGGCTTAGGATCTGGGCCCCTTCCCCGGATTCCAGCTGTAACCCCATGAGCTTGGCAACCCCCACCAGTTCCAGGATCTCCCCGGAGGTGGGCAGCAGGGTGGGCTCCGGTTCCAACCGGCGCAAGAGGTCCACCAGGCGGCGATTCAGGGTGATCTCACCCAGGGACCGGTATAGCCGGGGCAAGGGCAAACCCTCCGCGGCCATGGCTTTGAGCAGGGGCTGGGCATCTTCGAAGTTATGGGAGATCGCGGCCACCGCCTCATCCCGGTAATGGCACAACAGGTCCTGGAAGACCTCCTGCTTTTCTTCCCGGAACATGTCGTGCACGGTGTAATATTTCTCCCCCAGGCGCCGGGCCATGAGGGGAACCAGGTCTTCCGGGGTCTTTTCCAGGGCCTGAAACAACTCCTGCTTCAGAGCGGCGAACTCCTGGGCCGGGGGATGCGGCTGCACCTGGGTGCGGTAGAGGTAGCTCCCCAGATACGCGGTAAAAAACCCCATGACCTGGGTCTCCCGGGTAATGCCGGAGGTCATCCGCAGCCGGCCCGCGGCGAAGGTCAGGGAGCCCTGGGTTTTTTCTTCATGTTCCAGGGGCTCCACCCGGTAATGGTAGATGCGCGCCGGGCACTGCCGCTCCCGGACCTTGAGCCAGGAAATCACCCACTGGTTGGCCACCTTGGGGAAGTCCACCACCAGGGGCTTGATGCGCCGCTGGTAGAGGCGCAGGCCGCTGCCTTCCTCCGGGACATTGCTCACCGCCTGCTCCAGGCGCTGCAAGAATGGCGGCTCCAGGGGTTCCGAGGTGAATGCCTGTCCCAACTGCAAGGCCCGGGCCGCGTATTTCAGCACCTGGAGAGTCTCCAGGCCCGCCAGGTCCGCGAAAAACCAGCCGCAACTGGTGTACATCAGGAGGGTATGGCGCTCCATTTCCAGGAGCTTTAAGGCCGGGACCCAATCGGACTCCTTAAGCCCCGGCCGGCCGTGCCGGGAGAAAAATTCCGCGGCCGCGCCGGAACTCCGGTCCAGGATCACCTCGATATAAGCATTGCGGGCCGCCCAGGGGTCCGGGAAATACTTCCGGCCTTCGTCGGTAAAAATCATGGCCAGACGGTCGTTGAGAAAATCGAAGGCCTCCCGCAAGGGGGCGCGCCATCTCTGGTTCCAGGTGGGCAGGCCCCCGGTGGCGCAGCCGCAATTTTCCTTCCACCGGCCCACCCCGTGGGCGCAGCTCCAGGAACTGCCTTCCCCCCGGGGTCCCAGATAAACCTCCACCTCCATCCGGGGCGGGGCCGCCTCCAGGAATGTCGCGTAATTCGTGAGGCTGAACCCCTTCTGGGGCAATGCCTGGGTGAGGACATGGGACAGGGCCAGTTCCCCGAACTTTTTATGATGGCCGTAATTTTCCCCATCCGTGGCCACCTGGAGGAGTTGGGGGCGATCCCGGCCGGGAGAGAAATTTTCCGTCAGCCGCGCCGCCAGGCGATTGCTGTCCTGGAGCAAGTCCCCGAAACTAATGTCCGCGGCCACCGCGCCGTTATAAAAAAATACATCTATATACCGCCGCGCCGTTTCCGACCCTTCCCCCGGGGGGAGGTAACCGCGATATGCCTGGGTGGTGTCCAGGGTATGGGCCTGCACCGTCTCCCAAGCCCCGCCCTTTAAGGGCCGCACCCGCCGGGCCTGGTGGGGCGACAGGATCACGAATTTCATGCCGTGGTCCTTTAAGGTGGCCAGGGTGGGATAATCCACCGCGGCCTCCGGCAGCCACATGGCCTCGGGGGGGCGCTGAAAGCGGTGGACAAAATCCTTGAGCCCCCAAATCACCTGGGTTTCCCGATCCCGGGGGGTGGCCAGGGGGAGAATAGCATGGTTGTAAGCCTGGGCCAGGGCATTGCCGTGCCCCAGCCGGGCCAGGCTACGGCGGTCCGCGTCCAGGATTTTTTCATAGGTGAAGGCCGCGTTATTCTCCAGCCAGCTCAGGAGGGTGGGACCGAAATTGAAGCTGAGATATTCATAATTATTGATGATGTCCAGGATGCGGCGCCGGCTGTCATAGATGCGGGCCGCGGCGTTGGGGCTGTAGCACTCTATATTGATCCGTTCATTCCAATCATGGAAGGGATGGGCGCCGGCCTCCACCTCAATCTGTTCGATCCAGGGATTTTCCCGGGGCGGTTGATAGAAATGCCCGTGGATGACCACATATCCCCGTGGACCAGTCTTAGCCGGCAATCCGTCCATGAAGGCTCCTGATAAAGGTGGTTAGGCTTTCTTTCCTGCTCATCCGGAGAGACCCTAACAAGACCAATATAAGCTGGCCTTCGGGTTTCTGTCAACTACGATACCGGACGGTTTTCCGACCATTATATCTTAACCGCAAAGCGCCAGGGAGCCCGTCTTCAATTCAGTTGAAAGTGGATGGCGGTTGATAGTTCTTCAAGATTAGGCGGCCTCCTGTTTGGAGTCAAGGACAACCTCATTTTCCAGTTTGGCTTTCAACCTCCAAAGCTCACGGTAGCCCAGGATGCGGCGAAAATTCTGCTCGGTGGCCGGGAATGCTGCCGCCACCCGGCGCCGCGCCATCCTGCCATCCCGCCGGCGGCTCACCCGGTCGGTCCTGAGGCGCACCCCGTGGCCGCCGTTAATCGGCTCGTTCCCAAGTTGAACTTGGGACCGAGAATAAAGCCTCGTGGGGGCAGGCTGAAGCTTGCGGCTACGGAAAATGCCTTGCCGGATGGGTATTAAAAAAGCCCGTTTTATTTAACGGGCTTTATTTTAAACAAATATAAAAGTTGGGAGGCAGACTTCAGTCAGTCTTCAGTTATCAGAGTCCGGTTTCCAGTCAATGTATTCGGTCCTGTTCCAACCCAACCGAAATCAGTTGCCGGTGGTCGGTTGCCGGCCAATGAATCCCGGGACCTTTCTCACCCAACCGCAAACCTTCTCTTATTCCGCCTTCTGGGCCAATTTCTTGGGAGGCCATTTGCGCAGCAGTTCCACGGCCCGCTTCAGGGGGAGGTCATGTTCCAGTTCCTCCGCGGTGATGGGCCGGTCCCAGGGTTTGTCCAAGATTCCCTCTTTGCGCATATGGCGGGCCAGGGCCTCATCCCGCAAGTTCTGCAAAGTCTTGCCGGGGATGGGTTGCTTATCTTCCACCACCACATCCGGGATGATGCCCTTTTCGTTGATCACCTGGCCGCTGGGGGTGTAATACAGCGCGGTGGTGAGACGCAGGGCGGAGCCGTCTTCCAGAGGAATAATGGTCTGAACCGAACCCTTGCCGAAGCTTTTGGTGCCCACAATCAAGGCCCGCTTTTGGTCTTTGAGGGCGCCGGCCACGATTTCCGAGGCGGAGGCGCTGCCTTCGTTGATGAGGACCACCAGCGGAACTTTGGAAGTTTCCTGTTTATTGCCGGGCCTGGCGTAAAACCTCATGCTCTGTTGAGAATTGCGGCCTTCGGTATAAACGATCAATCCGGAGGCTAGGAATTCGTCCGCCACCCGCACCGCCTGCTCCAGCAATCCCCCCGGATCGTTGCGCAGATCCAGGATAAGTCCCTTAAAAGGCACCAGGCGCTGCCGCATCTTCTTCAGATAATCCTTCAGATCATTATCCGTCTGGTCCTGAAAGGTGGACAGGCGGATATAGCCGATACCGTCATCCAGGATACGGGCCCTGACGCTGCGAATGGGAATGATCTCCCGGACGATGGGGAAATCCCGGGGCTGGGTGAACCCCTCCCGATTAATGGTCAAAATGACCTTGCTGCCTTTGGGGCCCCGAATCATTTTCACCGCTTCGGTGAGGGAGATATTTTTCGTGTTGACCCCGTTAATTTTCATGATGTGGTCCCCGGCCACCAAACCGGCCTGATACGCCGGGGTGCCCTCAATGGGGGAGACCACCGTCAAGATACGATCCTTCATGGCGATCTCAATACCGATGCCGCTGAATTTGCCTTTGGTCTCGATCTGCAATTCCCGGAATTCCTCCGGGTTCATGAACGAGGAGTGGGGGTCCAGGGTGCTCATCACCCCCTGGATGGCGCCGTACACCAGGTCCTTGACAGGCTTAGGCTCGGCGTATTGGTCTTCCACCAGGGCCAGGGCTTGGGAAAACACCCGCAGTTTGGCGTCCGCGCCGGGAGAAAATCCCGTGAAAGCGGGGTTTTTGGGCGCATATTCGCTGAGCCCGGGCGGCAGCCCGGGGAATTCCGATTGGGCCGCCACCGGGAAGGCAAAGTGCCGCGCCAGGATGAGGGCCGAGATAAGGACAAAGGCGCTGAGCCACCATGATTTTCGAAACATCTTCATACCTGCGTTAGGATTGGCCTTTAACGGCCAGTTTAGGGGACTTGCCGGATTTGATCGCTTCCAGGGCCTGGTTCACCCATGGGTCTTGATCCGGTGCGAGTGTTTTAGGGGGCTCCTTAGCCGGGGAGGTCACGGAGGCTTTTTTGCCCTGGACATCCGGCTCCAGGCCCTTGCCCTGTATCTTTTGACCCTTGGGGGTATAGCATTGGGCTACGGTCATAACCAGGGCCGAGCCGTCCTGGAGAGGCACGACCCGGGTGAGGCCGCAAAGCCCCAGGCTCTTATCCCCCAGCAAGGTGGCGCCCCATTGGTCCTTTAAGGCGCCGGCCACGATCTCCGCGGCCCGCCCGGTGCCCTGGTCCATCAAGACCACCATGGGATGCGGGGATTTAAATACCAGGTCCTGAGCCTTGCCCTGATAACTCTGGTTGACTTCCGGAGTGCGGCCTTTGGTGGAGACAATCTGCTTTTCTCCCAACCAGGCGGAGGCGTTGCGCACCCCCTGCTCCAGGGTGCCCCGGGCATTATTGCGCAGGTCCAGGATCAGCCCCTTAAGGGGAGGCGTTTGACGTTCCAGGCCCTTTAAAGCCGAGGTCAACTGGACGAAAGTTTCGTCATTAAAGAAGGGGATTCGGATGTAAGCCACGGAGTCCTTGAGCATCTGGGCGGACACGCCGGCGCCGCTCAGGGGTTCCAGGGTAATGGTCAGATCCAGGGGTTTGATCACGCCGTTGCGCAGCACCTGCAACTTCATCGCGGTATTCGGGGGACCCTGGAAGCGGCGGGCCGCCTCCTGGCTGGTGAGGTTGCGCACCATTTGGTCATTGATCTTGAGGATATGGTCGCCCTGCCGCAGCCCGGCGCGATAGCCGGGACCGCCTTCCAGGGCGGAAGCCACCGTGAGCAGATGATCTTTGAAAATCAACTCCACTCCGGCTTCCGCGGTTTGTCCCTTTTTCCCCTGGAGAAAATCTTGATATTCCTGGGGCGTCAGGAAAGAGGAGTCCGGGTCCAAGGAGTTGATCATGCCCCGGATGGCCCCCTCCATCATCTCCTCGTCGCCTTTCTGCCAGACGTATTTGTGGGAGATCTCGTACATGGTCTCAATGAGCAGGCGCAAGGAGTCGTAACCCTTAACCGGCGCTTCGGTGGGATACGCGGGGACATACGAGACCAGGGAGAGGAAGGTGAAAACCACCAGGATTTTCCACCCAAGCCGGCTCCGGCCGGTCATATTCGGTTGGGGACGGGTCAACAACTTTTACCCCCTCTAATACGGTTTTCAGTTTTCGGTGAGAATAGTCAATCGTTTAAAATCAAGTTTCGCACCCTCAAGAAGAGTTATCCAGTCAAGCTCCTTGGGAATCAGGGGGGATTTTTCCGTGGCGCCTTGGGTTCCGCCATCTACTTAAGGTTCCCCGCCTAGGCTCGGTTCTTCTGGTCAATCGCCTTCAGGGCTGCGGCGGCAATATCCTGGGGAGTCAGCCCATAGTGTTTTAAGAGAATCTCCGGTTTTCCCGAGAGGCCGAAGACATCCCGGACGCCCACCCGTTTCACCGGCGTGGGATGGAACTCGCTGAGCGCCTCGCATACCGCGCTGCCCAAGCCCCCGGCAATCATGTGTTCTTCCGCGGTGACCACGCAGCCGGTGCGCCGGGCCGAGTCCACCACCAGCTCCCAGTCCAGGGGTTTCAGGCAGGACAGGTTCAGCACCCGGGCGGAAATGCCTTCTTTGCCCAATATCTGGGCTGCGTCCATACAGGCGTGGACCATGATCCCCAGGCCCATGAGGGTCACATCTTCGCCCTCCTGGAGAATGGAGCCCCGCCCCGGCTGGAAGCGGTAATCTTCCCCATACAGCAGCGGAACCGGCATGCGGCCGGTGCGCATATAGACCGGACCCTGATACTGGACGGCCCAGCGGGTCATGGCCCGGGTTTCGGGACCGTCCGCGGGGGCCAGGACCACCATATTGGGAAGGATGCGCATCAATCCCAGGTCTTCCAGGGCCTGATGGGAGCCGCCGTCTTCGCCCACCGTGACCCCGCCGTGACTGGCCACAATCTTGACATTGAGGCCGGCATAGGCGATGGACTGGCGAATCTGCTCCCAGGCCCGGCCCGTGGCAAACATGGCAAAGGAACTGGCAAAGGGGATCATGCCGCCGATGGCCAATCCCGCCGCGGTGCCCATTAAATCCTGTTCCGCCACCCCCATGTTGAAGAAGCGCTGGGGAAATGCCTTGGCAAAGCGGTGGGTTTGGGTGGAACCGGATAAATCCGCATCCAGGACCACCACCTTGGAGTATTGCTCCCCCAACTCCACCAGGGTCTTGCCATATTCCACGCGGGTGCTCTCTTTAGGGACCACGTTTTCCTCAGGACGAGACCGGGGCTGCAGGGCCCCCCAGCTCTTTCATGGCGATGTCGTATTCCTCGGGGTTGGGGGTCACCCCGTGGTATTTCTTCTGATTTTCGAAGATGGACACCCCTTTGCCTTTGACGGTATGAGCGATAATCATGCCGGGGCGGCCCTTCACCGCCTCGCAGGTCTGGAAAGCCTCCAGGAGGGCCTTAATGTCGTGGCCGTCCACTTCCAGGGTGTGCCAGCCAAAGGCCCGCCATTTATCCGCCAGGGGTTCCAGACTCATGACCTCCGCGGTGCGGCCGTCGATCTGAAGGCGGTTGCGGTCCACCACGGCCATCACATTATCCAGGCGGTAGTGGCTCCCGCTCATGGCCGCCTCCCAGATCTGGCCTTCCTGAATCTCGCCGTCTCCCAGCAGCGCATAAACCCGGTGGCCGTTGCCGCTGAGTTTGGCCGCCAAGGCCAGGCCGTTGGCGATGGACAGCCCCTGGCCCAGGCTTCCGGTGGGAATCTCCACCCCCGGGGTGCAACTGGAATCGGGATGGCCTTGCAGGATGCTGCCGAATTGGCGCAGGGTGAAGAGTTCTTCCCGGGGAAAGTAGCCCAACCGGGCGAGAACCGCATAGTACGCGGGCGCGCCGTGGCCCTTGGACAGGATGAAGCGGTCCCGCCCAGGCCAGCAGGGGTCATCGGGTTTAAGGCGGATCTGGCCGAAGAACAGGGCCACCAGGATGTCCGCGGCCGACAGAGACCCCCCGGTATGGCCGGAACCGGCCCGGAAAAGCATCTCGATGATATCGATGCGCACCTGGCGGGCGATCTCCTGAAGTTGGGGCACATCCGGAATTTTATTCATTATCCTGCCTTGAAAAGTTCAAAGTTCAAGGTCCAAAGTTAATAGTTGGGGCTGACATGAATTTTTCATAATTTACGGGTGGGCCAAAGGCCCATGAATGACTGGTCAATCTTTTATATTAGATTTCGCTTTACGAATATTTTTTTACCACAGAGGTCACAGAGGTAAAATACGGCGGTTCTCGGGGTTATCTGTGTCCGCTGTGATAAATTCTCACCATCGTTTCATGCCGTTTTCATGCTTGGTTACGGACTTCCGGCCTGAATGTCGGTGGAAGCGCTCTATCTCTTGTCCCTGAACCTCGGCATATACCCGCTCAGGCGGAAACGGGGGAAAAATGGGGCGGGAGCAAGTGTTCGGTTCGGGCCCAATCGGCGCAGCTTCCGGCGGCAGGATTTTCCGGTTCTTGCCGCATATCTTCCCATAATTTAAACTATAACCAATCCCCGTTTTTTTTTCTACCACATACCGAAAAATTACTGCAAGGTTTTCCGTAGATTTTTTCATTCCTTAGATAATTCCAGCGGTTGCTCCGCTAAGGCGCGTTTCTGCTTGGTTCCCCGCCCTTTCGGCGTATATAATTAGGAAACTTGAGACGCCGGAACCTGGAGGTTGCTTCTTAATTTTGCCAGGCAAAGCCTGGCCCTCCATTGGGTTCTCAAATCAAGCCTGGGAACCTGGATCAAACCGAAAACCGTTTCCAGCTAAGGTCCCATGACTCCTTTGGGATCAAACGAAATATAAAAATGTAGGACAGCCGCCCTGGGCTGTCCAGTTTCTAATCCAGCCGTCGTTGCTGAGGGATGCACAGGCAAGATGCCTGTGCCACCACTTTCATATCAAAAGAGGTTAATATGGCGTTAACCCGGGAAGAAGTCTTCCATGTGGCCGACCTGGCCCGGCTCAGCCTGGGTCCCGAGGAAATCGAGGTGTTTACCCGGCAGCTCAATGATATTTTAGAATATATTGAGAAGTTGCAGGAACTGGATACCGAAGGAGTGCCGCCCCTGGCCCATGTGGTTCCGTTGTTCAACGCCTTCCGGGAGGATGAGGTGAAAGAGAGCCTGCCCCGGGACCTGGCCCTAAATAATGCTCCCTCCCGGGAGGAGGGGAGCTTCGGGGTCCCCCGGATTATTTAAGGACAGTTTTCGGTTTCCGGTTTTCGGTTTTCGGTGAAAAGCTGGGGGAATACCGGGATCAGGTGGGATGAATGGCTGAACCTTTATATAGCATGAGTGTTAGTCAACTGGCGCCCCTTCTGGCCCGGGGGGAAGTCTCCCCGGTGGAAGTGACGGAACAGTTGCTGGCCCGCATCAAGGAGCAGGACCGGAAGATCAACGCGTATATCACCGTAGACGACGAGGGAGCCTTATCTCAGGCCCGGGCCGCGGAGGCCAGGTTGCGCCGGGGTGAGGCCGCGCCCTTGACCGGCATCCCCCTGGCCCTGAAGGACGTCCTGGTGACCCAAGATTTGCGCACCACCTGCGGGTCTCGGATTTTGGAGAATTTCATCCCCCCCTACGACGCCGCGGTGGTGGAGAAGTTGCGCCGGGCCGGCGCGGTGTTCCTGGGCAAGGTAAATATGGATGAGTTCGCCATGGGCTCCTCCACGGAAAACTCGGCCTTCGGCCCTACTCACAACCCGTGGAACCGGGATTATATTCCCGGGGGCTCCAGCGGCGGGTCCGCCGCGGCGGTGGCCGCGGACCTGTGCATCGCGTCCTTGGGCTCGGACACCGGGGGCTCCATCCGCCAGCCCGCATCCCACTGCGGCGTGGTGGGACTGAAGCCCACCTACGGCCGGGTTTCCCGCTACGGCCTGGTGGCTTACGCCTCCTCCCTGGACCAGATCGGCCCGTTAACCAAAGAGGTGCGGGACGCCGCTCTCCTGCTCCAGGCCATTGCCGGATACGACCACCGGGACTCCACCTCCGTGCCCGCGCCTATGCCGGATTATCTGGAGAACCTGGGCCGGGAGATTCGCGGCCTTAAAATTGGGGTGCCCCGGGAATTTTTCGGGGAAGGTCTGGACCCGGAAGTGCGGGCCGCGGTGGAGGGGGCGCTCAAGACCCTGGCCTCCCTGGGCGCAGAACTCCTGGAGGTGAGCCTGCCCCATACCGATTATGCCGTGGCGGTCTATTATGTCATCGCGGTGGCCGAGGCCTCCTCCAACCTGGCCCGGTACGACGGGGTGAAATACGGCTTCCGGGCCGAAGGCCGCAATCTCCTGGAAATGTACGCCGCTACCCGCACCCAGGGGTTCGGCCCGGAGGTCCGGCGGCGCATTATGCTGGGCACCTACGCCTTGAGCGCGGGTTACTATGACGCATATTACCAGAAAGCCTCCCAGGTGCGGACCTTGATCCAACGGGACTTTGACGCGGCCTTTGAGCAGTGCGACCTGCTGGCCACCCCGGTGTCGCCCAAGCCGGCCTTCCGGCTGGGAGAGGTGGTGGACGACCCCCTGACCATGTACCTGTCGGACATTTTTACCATTTCCGTGAACCTGGCGGGTCTTCCCGGCATCTCCGTGCCCTGCGGGGTGAGCCGCGCCGGGCTCCCCATGGGCCTGCAAATCCTGGGGCCGCCCCTGGGGGAACCGCAAGTGCTCCAGGCGGCCTATGCCTTTGAACAGGCTACGGAGTTTCACCGGCGCAAGCCGCCGTTTTGAGGAGTGAGAAATATATCACGCCAAGACGCCAAGAACCCCAAGGGGTATGATATCCTGCCTTGAAAAGTTCAAAGTTCAAAGTTGATGGCCTGGTAAAAAGTCAAACTGCTATTTT
>CAZUBT010000051.1:0-8541 GCA_964618815.1 uncultured Desulfobacterales bacterium
TAAAGCGGACAAATCATGTGCTATGAATTGCGGTCATATCATTTGCTATCGACATAAAGACCCCTTGGCTTCCGAACCCGGCTTCTTTGCGCCTGGGCGTGAGATATTTTTCCATGAGATGGTTTGCGCCGGCCGCCCCGGCCTTGCCTTCGGCTCATCTCTCCCGGACCGCGCCGGCTTGGGGATCTTAGGCAGAAAATCAATGAGATGCCTGATTTTCCTGGTTCGGAAGATCCGCCCCATGAAGCAATTGATTTTGTAAAAATGTTTGAGCCTCTTGCAAAATTGCCTGTTCCCAACGCGTGTCATTCTGAGCGAAGCTAAGAATCTCGTATTTTGAAGGTGTTGAGATCCTTCACTTCGTTCAGGATGACAAAAAAATGAATTTTGCAAGAAGTTCGATATTGAGTAGATAAAAACTGGTTCAAGGTAATCTCCGTTCACATACCCCTTGATTTATCCCGCCAATTTTTCCACAATCTCCATTATGTCAACCGACCTTACCCCCACCCGGCTGGCCTTGTTAAGGGAGAGCCTGATTCGGAAGGAAGTGGACGCCCTGCTGGTGGCCGGCCCGGAAAACCGCCGGTACTTGAGCGGCTTTACTGCGGATGGTCCGCACTGTGGCATACTCTTGATCAGCCGGGAGCGGGCCCTGCTGCTCACCGACTTCCGCTACCGGGAATGGGCCGAGAATGAGGCCCGAGACTTTGAAGTGGCGGTTTATCAGGAGCAGAACAAGACCCTGATGGAACTCCTTAAAGACCTCCGGGTGAGCCGCCTGGGCTTCGAAGCGGCCCACCTCACTTACCGCCAATATCATCGCCTCACCGAAGCGGCCGCGGACGCGGGTTTGCAGATGGAGGTGCGTCCCCTGGATGGGCTGGTGGAGGAACTTAGGGAGGTCAAGCGCCCCGAGGAACTGGCCGCCATCCGCCGGGCGCTTACGCTCACCGAAACGGTCTTGCGCATCGTGGCGGGGCAGTTGGCCCCGGGCTTGACGGAGCGCCAGGTGGCCTGGGAGATCGAAAAGCGCCTGCGGGACGGCGGCTCGGAAGGCGTGGCCTTCCCGCCCATCGTGGCCGCAGGGCCCAACAGCGCCCGGCCTCATCATCACCCTGGGGACTATCCCCTGAAGCCGGGCGAGCCCGTCATCATCGATATGGGCGCCCGGGTGGCCGGCTATGCCGCGGATATGACCCGCACCCTGATCCTGGGAGAGCCGGATGACCAGTTCCGGAAGATTTATTCCTTAGTGCGCCGGGCCCAGGAGCGGGCTGAACAGGGTCTGAAAGCCGGCATGGACAGCCTGGCCGGGGACGCCTTGGCCCGGGAGGTCATCACCCAGGCGGGCTACGGCGAGGCCTTCGGCCACTCCCTGGGCCACGGCGTGGGACTGGCGGTGCACGAGGCCCCCAGCCTCAGCCCCTTCAAGGACCCCGCCGCCATCTTGAAGGCCGGCAGCGTGGTCACCGTGGAGCCGGGCATCTACCTCACCGGTTGGGGCGGAGTGCGCCTGGAAAATATGGCCCTTATCACGGAAGACGGCGCGGAAGTGTTGAATAAGGATCTGGAGTTTTATGAGTGGTGATTCAGGAAAAGTGAATTAAACGAAAGGAAAACCTCACGCAAAGACGCCAAGGCGCCAAGAATTTTTTTATAAATCTTTGCACCTTTGCGTCTTTGCGTGAGATCTTTTCGCCTCTTCCCCGCTTTTTAACGCCGTTCCAGGGCCTGGACGTCGCAGACCATGACCACCAGGTCGCTGCTGCGGCCGGAGGGGTCTTTCACCAGGTCTTCGAACACCGCCTTGGTGGAAAAGCCGGCGTGTTTGAACAGGGTCAGGGCCCCGGTGGCCTGGAGGTGGATTTCTGCCACCAGTTTCTCCAGGCCGAATTCCTGGGCCATCTCGATGATCTCGTTGATCAGCAGGGTGCCCAGGCCCCGGTTTTGGAAGTCTTTGGCCACCACCACCCGGACGTTGCCCACATGGCGCTTCCAGCCCCGCTTGCGCATGTGCAGGGTGCAGTCTCCCACGATCCGCCCCTCGGACTCGGCCAACAAGGGAAAGACTCGCTGTAAGTCCAGATGTTCCAGCCAATGGGCAATCACCGCGGGGTCCCGCACATCGCTGCGCAGGAAAAGCAGGTCATTGGAATCCACCCGCTGGAAAAAGTCCAGCATCTTTTCCCGATCCTCTTTCACCATGGGCCGGAGAATCACACGGCTGCCGTCTTTTAAGATTCCCTCTTTGTAGTAAGGCGCCATTTTTCTCCCTCTCTTTGGCATGATGCGGCGGATTTGGAAGCTAGCTGTTTCCCTTTTCTTAGTTTCAGAAATGCTATCTCTGATTACGTTAAAACTCTCCCTCTAACCAACTAACCACAGAAAACAGAAAACAGAAAACGGAAAACCTTCTTTCAAACCCCCTGGGCCAGCCTTTCCGCTAGAAAAGGCGGCAACCCCGCAGCCAGGATACGCACCTGCGCGGCCCGGATGTCATAGGGGGTGGACTTGAATTGAATGGAAAAATCCTCTGCGTCGAAAATGGCGTAGGCCGCTTCGGGATTGCGGTCCCGGGGTTGGCCCACGCTGCCGGGATTAATGAGGTAATGCCAGTCCGGTTCCAGCCGGATTTTATTGGGGGAAACTTCGTAAAGGGCCACCTTGCCCCGAACATCCCGATACCACAAGGCCCGGCGGTGGGTATGGCCGAAAAAGCAGATGCGCCGGGGGGTGTCGCGCAGTCCCGACAGCACCCGCTTCGCCTGGAAGTGTTGGGCAATGTAAGAGTCGCAACTGGTGGGAGTGCCGTGGCAGGCCAGCAGATTGCCCTCCTCCAGGGTTAAGGGCAGGTTCCGCAAGAACTCCACGTGCTCCGGGCGCAAATGTTCCCGGCACCACATCAAGGCCTGGTGGGCGATGAGATTAAAAAATTCGGCCCGCTTCGGCTCCAGCAGGGCCAGATCGTGGTTTCCCGCCAGGCTTTTCACCGGGTAATCCTTCAGCAGGTCCAGGCACTCGTTGGGGCCGGCGTTGTAGCCCACCAGGTCCCCCAGGTTCAGGACGGACTCCGCCCCTTCTTCCTTAAGGCGCGCCAGGACGCTCTTTAGGGCCTCCGGATTGCTGTGGATATCCGCGATGATGGCCAGTCGCATGGGGGGAGTTTTCTATTTTCCGTTTTCGGTTCGCGTCTATTCTAGTAATAATATTTTTCCCTTATAAATCTCAATTAAAAATCCGGTTCCGTCCGTTTCTTCCGGCGCCAACGCTCCTGTTTCGACAACCTGGGGGAGTTTAGGGGTCATTGAATTCATGAAAAGGACCACTGACTTTCGAAACCGGAAAAATTTAGTTCATCATGTTTCTTCCGAAGACCGAAGACCGAAGACCATTCTCATCCCGGTAGTGTCCTAATTTGAATCTGACAAGTGGGAATTTGCCCCATGTTTACTTGCAAATTTGTTTAGATAAAATATATTAAAAGGGGAAATTCAATAATTCCGATTCACAAATCAGGGTATTCCTGATACCCTTTTTTGTCAATTTATCCCAAATTATTACTCTGAGTTCGTTGACCATGGGAAAAGCAGAATTAAATTAAGATTGACATTCGCCCTGGATTGATGCTAAGAGGTTTGCATTATGCTCGCGGAATAGTTCACAATATGTCGATAGATAATGGCACGGAGGATTTGAAGGTGACAGACAAAACCAAGAAGACAGCCCCTAAAAAGGAAACCATAACGGTCAACATCATCCCGTCTCTTGAACCGAAGTTAGGCCGTGTATATTCAAACTACGTCCAGGTTTCTCATTCGCAATACGAATTTACTATTCGCTTTGGAGATGCCCCACCAGGCGGGGATTTGGTCAGGCTTAAACAGGGGGATAATATTACAATCCCGAATATTATTGAAATAGTCGTCGTTCCTGATTTAATCCCTGCAATCATAAAGGCTTTGGACACAAACTATAATAAATTTCTCGAGCAATTTAGAGGTACTGCCAAGAAAGATAAAGGAACTGAGGTTCATTAAAATGGCTATCGCAGACAATATAAGGAGAAGACGCAAGTGGGTTGGCACAACAATTGCTTTTGGTATCAGGGGAGAATCAACACCGGCATCTTTGCTATTTTCGTCTTCTGATAGCGAAGTATTTGCAAATACTGGCCTTTTTGAGGAGTGCCTGCAACTGAAAGTGGAAAATGCCAAATTAAAGGCGGAGAATGAGGGCCTAAGGGCAAAGGTGGTTGCTATGCAAGCAACAAATTCTGCCGAAAAGTTTCTGGAAATTCGCGAGATACCTAGAGAACAGGCCAAGGAGGATATCCGCGCCTTTTTTAAGGCGCACCATGGGGAGGCTATTTATCCAAGTGATGTAATGGAAGCCCTCTCCCTCGATTACGATCTGGTTTATGAAATCTGTGAAGAATTGGAGCAGGAAGGGAAGATCAAAGGCTTATGAACGACAAATCTACTGCAACCAAAGTCTATAAAAAGGAGGATAGAATAGAGGGTGATCGCATTTTTGCGAGCTGCCAAAAACCTGGGAAATGGGAAGAATATCAAAAATCAAAACAGCATAATGCCCATAAATGCATTTTACGAAAACATGCTATTGCAATAGTCGAAAAACCATTCACTAATATAAAATCATAAGACTATAATCTTTTTCACTTAGCGGCCTTCGGGCCGCTGTTTTTATTCTCGCAGAATTTCAAACTGATACACTACCCTCATCCCCCCTTCCTTGACATTTCCCCCTAATCCGATACCTTCGGGCGAGTTATGAAACCCGGTTATCCGGTGGATTTTTTGAGGAAAAGCTACTCCTGCGCGGCCTGATCATGGAACTCAAGGGGGAGGCGGCAAAAGGAAGGGACTTCTTTAATGTCTCCTTAATAAAAAATGAGTCCTGGCGCTTACTGCCAGGACTCAAATATATTCTTGGTGTCTCTTTGTGTTCTTTGTGCCTTAGTGGTGAATCCTTTTCTCAACCCCTACCCAAAAATCACAGCATCTATTCTACGCCGCCAGTTTCTCCACCTTCACCGCGCAGGCTTTGTATTCCGGGATTTTGGCCACGGGGTCGTAAACCGGGTTGGTGAGGATGTTGGCCGCGGCCTCCGCGAAGTGGAAGGGGATGAAAACCGTGCCCCGGTTCACCTTGCGGCTGATCTTGGTCTTGATTTGGATCTCACCCCGGCGGGAGCTGACTTTGACGCGCTCCCCGTCTTTGACGCCGATCTCTTTAGCATCCGTGGGGCTGATCTCGATATAGCCCGTCTCCTGTTCCCGGTGCAGGGTGGGGGACACCCGGGTCATGGAACCGGAATGATAGTGTACGAAGGTCCGGCCGGTGGTGAGGAACAAGGGGTAATCCGCGTCCGGCTCTTCCGCGGGGGGCTTGTAGTCGATGGCCGCGAACATGCCCAGTCCTCGGGAGAACCGGTCTTTGTGGAGGAACACGGTGCCGGGATGCTCCGGGGTGGGGCAGGGCCACTGGAGTCCCTTCTCTTCCAGGCGCTTGTAGGTCATGCCCGCGTAGCTGGGAGTGAGCTTCTTGATCTCTTCAAAGATGGCTTCCGGAGAGGCAAAGTTCATGGGGTAGCCCATCCGGGTGGACAGGTCCTGGACGATCTGCCAGTCGGGGCGGGAGTTGCCCACGGGCTTGACGGCCTGGCGCACCAGGTTGACCCGGCGCTCGGTGTTGCTGAAGGTGCCGTCTTTTTCGGCAAAAGAAGTGCCGGGCAGCACCACCGTGGCGAACTTGGCCGTCTGGGTCATGAAGATGTCTTGGACGATGAAGACTTCCAATTCCTTCAGGACGTGTTCCACGTGGTGCAGGTCCGGGTCGGTGACCATGGGGTTTTCGCCCACCACATAGATGGCCTTGATCTTGCCCTGTTCGATGCCGTTGAACATCTCCAGGATGGTGAGTCCCGGTTTGTTGGGCAGGGGCCGGCCCCAGGCCTCGGAGAATTTTTTATTGGCGGTTTCGTCGGCCACGGGCTGGTAGCCGGTGAAGACATTGGGCAGCCCGCCCATGTCGCAGGCCCCCTGGACGTTGTTCTGGCCCCGCAAGGGGTTGACGCCGCCGGAAGCCACGCCCACGTTGCCGGTGAGCATGGCCAGATTGGCCAGGGATTTCACATTGTCCACCCCGGTGGTGTGCTGGGTGATGCCCATGCAATAGACGATGGACGCGGGCTTGGTCTTGGCGAACATCTCGGCCATGGCTCTAAGGTTGGCGGCGGGGATGCCGGTGATCTTGGCCACCTTGTCCGGGGGATACTCTTCCAGTTTGGCGGCCATGGCCTCGAAGCCCTCGGTGCGCTCTTCCACGTAAGCCTTGTCCTGCCAGCCTTCCTTGAGGATGATGTGCATCAGGCCGTTGATCAGGGCCACGTCGGACCCTAAACGCTGCTGCACCGCGATATCCGCCTGATCCGACATCTGAATCCAGCGCGGATCCGCCACGATAATTTTGGCCCCGTTGGCCTTGCCCCGGAAGATCCACTTGGCGGCAATGGGGTGGTTCTCCGTGGTGTTGGAGCCGATGATGAAGATGCACTTGGCTTGGGCCAACTCCGGGAGGGAGTTGGTCATGGCGCCGGAACCGAAAGACGCGGCCAGACCGACCACGGTGGAGCTGTGTCAGAGGCGGGCGCAGTGGTCCACGTTGTTGGTGCCGATGGCCGCCCGGGTGAATTTCTGGATCAGGTAATTCTCTTCATTGGTGACCTTGGCCGAAGCCAGCACCCCCACTGCGTCGGGGCCGTATTTCTCCACCACCTGTTTCAACCCCGTGGCCGCAGCAGTCATGGCCTCGTCCCAACTCACCGGCACCAGTTGGCCGTCTTTTTTGACCATCGGCTCTTTGAGGCGCTGGTCGCTGCCGATGAATTCATGAATATTCCATCCCTTGATGCACAGAGAGCCTTCGCTGACGGGATGCGTCTTCACCGGCAGGGAGCCGATGACGTCTTCATTGAGGACTTCCAGCAAGATACCGCAGCCGCAGCCGCAGTATGCACAGGTGGTATATACGGTGCGAAAATCCATATTTTACTCCTAAGTCTTTTAATTTACAGTAAAAACGTATGAGATAGAACAAAACACGTTCATATTAGCACAAATCCAGGGCCAGTCAAGGGGAAGAAGAAAAAAGATAAACCTCATAGACCCAAAGGCCGAAGAGATTCAATAAGAGAAAAATAAGCGCTTTGGTGGTGGGAACCCACCAAAGCGCCTGATGTTTCTTTTTTAGAGTTTGCGTCTTTGGGATGCAAAAAAGCCTGACCGTGCACCCTCCTTTGTGTCCGCCACAATTGGGGGGGCTGCCGGGGGGTTTAAGGATTAGCGACCGCCGCGACACAGACCGCCTTGTTTACCGCTGCTGCCTTCCGGCCCTGACGGGGTTCACAAGCGTCTGTTGCGCAGGGTCCAATCCGCCGCCCCGGTCAACCTGACCCCGACCGCGCTGCGACCCGGGGGAGGGAATTCAACCCCGCGTAAGCGGTTCTCGGGTTACAGGGCACCGCTAGCTCCCCGTCTAGCACGGCCAGGTATAAAAGGGGTCAGCGGTCGCGGTCCACCCGCTCCCGCATCTCTTTGCCCACCTTGAAGAAAGGCAGGCGCTTGCCGTCCACTTTGATGAGCTCCCCGGTCTTGGGGTTGCGGCCCTTGTAGCCGCTGTATTCCTTCACCTTAAAGCTGCCGAAGCCGCGGATTTCAATGCGTTCTTGCTGCACCAGGGCGTCGGCCATGTTCTCAAACAGGGCGTTCACCACCATCTCCGCTTTTTTCAGGGTGATGTTTTCGGCTTTGGCCAGGGCTTCAATGAGTTGCGACTTGTTCATGCCGGGCTGCTCCTTGGTCTGCCCGGGGGGGCAGTTTAATCGTTGACGGGCTAATTAATCTAAATTATAAAACAATCCGGCCCAAGGTAAAGAAAAAAATGCAGGAGAAAAGATTAACCACAAAGACACCAAGAGCACCAAGGGACACAAAGAATAAATTTCTTGGTGAACCCTGGCGTCCTTAGTGTCCTTTGAGTTAATCTTAATTCTACAAAACCAGGCGCTTGATGCCGTCCTTGAGCCGGGCGACATTGAAGTTAAGCAGCAATCCCAAACGGTAACCTGAAAGTTTAAGGTAGGTTAAGAGCTGGGCATGGTGAACCGGCAACAAGGTCTCCACCGCCTTAATTTCCACAACCACGCATCCTTGTACCACCAGATCAAGGCGCAATCCGGCCTCAAGTCGGATATCGTCATAAACCACCGGCAAGCCAACCTGCCGAACAACCTGCCTCCCCCGTTTAGTCAGCTCATGAACCAGGCAGGCTTCATAGACACTTTCCAACAACCCTGGCCCCAAGGAGGAGTGCACCGTAAACGCCGCATCCACGACCTCCCGGGCTACTAGATTAACCCGCAATGGGATCGGTTTTCGAGGTTTAGGGAGAGTCGGTGGGGTCATGGTGAGAAATATTTTTCCACAAAGGCACCAAGGGCACCAAAGACCACAAAGA
>CAZUBT010000051.1:8641-11691 GCA_964618815.1 uncultured Desulfobacterales bacterium
AGAAATTTTTTGGTGAACCTTTGTGTCCTTTGTGTCTTGGTGGTGAATCTTTTTATTGCAACCATGGGGTCATGGTGAGAAATATTTTACCACAAAGGCACCAAGAGCACCAAGGATCCCAAAGAAGAAATTTTTTGGTGAACCTTTGTGTCCTTTGTGTCTTGGTGGTGAATCTTTTTAAGTCTCTGTGGTGAATTTCTTTATTGCAACCAGGGGGGTAAAAACGCGGGTTCGGGGTAGGGAAGGATGCTCAGGCTTCTCAAGCTCTCCTCCGGGTCCTGGCCCAACAGCAGGCGCAGCAGGGAGAAGCCTTCTTTTTCCGGATAAACCGCTTCCACCTTGCCTTTGATGCCCGCCAGGCGGCCGGCTCTTTCGATGGCGTCCGGGAGGTTGCCCAGTTCATCCACCAGGCCCAGTTGTTTGGCCTCTTCGCCGGTGTAAACCTTACCGTCCGCCAGGGACTTGGCCTTCGCCAGGGTCATCTTCCGAGCCCGGGCCACGTCTTTGAGGAACTGCGTATAGATGTTGTCGATGAGGCGCTGGAGGTAGGCCCGTTCCTCCGGAGTCATCTGGCGGAAGGGAGTGCCTGCATCCTTATAGGCCCCCGACTTCAGGGAGAAGAAGTCCAGGCCCAGCTTTTTGGTCAACTGCTCCACATTGGACAGTTTGATGATCACGCCGATGCTGCCGGTAGCGGTGCCGGGGCTGGCCATGATCAGGTCCGCGCCCAGGCTGACGTAATACCCCCCGGAGGCTGCCAGGGAACCCATGGAAGCCACGATCTTCTTATCTTTGCGAATCTTTTCCATCTCCCGCATGATGTCCTGGGAGGGGGACACCGCGCCGCCGGGAGAATTCACCCGGACCACGATGGCCTTGATGCGGGGATCTTTGTGATACTTTTCCAGTTGCTTGAGGACCAGGCGGGAGTCGGTGATCAAGCCCTTGACCTCCACCACCCCCACTTTTTCTCCCATACCCCAGCTGGACCCTTTGCCGATGAAGGACACGGCCGCCACCGTCAACGCCACAAAGAAGGCCACAACTGCCAGGGTGATTAAACAGCCGCTCAGTAAGGGATGATTTTTCATAGCAACCTTAATTTTAAGGGTAAAAGGACAAAGGGATAATACCAAGTTCTGTTTCAAATGCAACAAACTTAAGTTTCAATTTGCTGATAATCCTGGTCTTTTTTACAGAAAACCGAAAACCGAAAACAGAAATACGGTATAAAAGGGGAAGAGGGGAAAAGAAAAAAACCTTTCTTTTCATTGTCTTTACCTTTTGCCCTTTTCCCTTTTGTACTTTGCCCCCAAAATCCCGCCTGAGGGTGGGTTATTCAGCAATCCTGCCTGCTTACTCAAGAATCAACGTTATTCTTGCTCTGTATTCTTGCTCTGCTTCTCTTCCAGGCTTTCCCGGAGGATCTGCCCCAGGTTGGAGGTGGCTTCGGTGCGGGAATGGAGGTAATCCCGATAATGAGACTGCTCTTCCTCAGCCTCCAGGCGGCGGATGCTCAAGCCGATGCGGCGTTCCGTGGGAGAGCTGTGGATCACCTTGGCCCGGATCGTATCGCCCACCTTCAGGGTGGACATCTTCTGCTTGTCCCGGCCCATCTCGGAGATGTGGATCAGGCCCTCGATGCCCTCCGCCACTTCCACGAACATGCCGAAATCGGTGATATTGGTGATGGGGCCGGACACGGTTGAATTCATGGGGAAGCGCTGGTCGATGGTTTCCCAGGGGTTGAGGGCCAGGTCTTTGATGCTCAGGGAGAAGCGCTCGTTTTCCTTGTCCACGTAAAGGACTTTGGCCTGCACCACCTGCCCCTTCTTGTATAACTCGGAGGGGTGTTTAAAGCGCTTGGTCCAGGAGATGTCGGAGATGTGCACCAGCCCGTCGATGCCTTCGTCGATGCCGATGAAGATACCGAAATCGGTGATGTTTTTGATCTTGCCTTCAATGACGGAGCCCACCGGGTACTTTTCGCCGATGACCTCCCAGGGGTTGGGCTCCACCTGCTTCAGGCTCAGGGAGATGCGCTTGCGCTGGGGATCCAACTCCAGGATGGTGACCTCCACCACATCGTTGACGGTGAGGATCTGGGAGGGGTGGCGGATCTTCCGAGTCCAGGACATTTCCGAGATGTGGATGAGTCCTTCCACACCGGCTTCCAGTTCCACAAAGGAGCCGTAGTCCGTGAGGCTCACCACTCGGCCGGTGACCCTGTCTCCGATGGGATACCGTTCGTCCACCAGGGTCCAGGGGTCCGGCGTCAGCTGCTTCAATCCCAGGGAGATGCGCTCTTTTTCCCGGTCAAAGCTCAGGACCTTAACGGAGATGGTGTCCCCCACTTTAAAGAGGTCTGCGGGGTGGCGCACCCGCCCGTAGGAGAGATCGGTGATGTGGAGCAGGCCGTCCAGGCCGCCCAGGTCCACGAAAACCCCGTAATCGGTGATATTTTTCACCACGCCTTCCAGGATCTTGTCCTCTTCCAGGGTAGCCAGGAGGGTGGCCTTGGCTTCATTCTTGACCTTCTCCAGGATGGCTCGCCGGGACAGCACCACATTGCGCCGCTTGCGGTTGAATTTCAGCACCTGGAAGGGGAACTTCTGGCCGATGAGATGGTCGGTATGGCGCACGGGCCCCAGGTCCACCTGGGAGCCGGGAAGGAAGGCGACAATGCCCCCCAGGTCCACGGACAGGCCCCCTTTGACCTTGGCCACCACGGTGCCTGTGACCAGGGCGTCGTGGTGGTAGGCGAAGCTGACTTCTTCCCACACCTTGATCTTGGAGGCCTTATTCTTGGAGAGCATGAGCGCGCCCTCTTCATCTTCCCGGCCTTCCAGCAAGGCTTCCACCTGATCCCCCACCTGGGCGGTAATTTCGCCTTCCGGGGAGGTGAATTCGTGGATGGGGATCTGGCCTTCGGATTTGTAGCCGATGTCCACCATGACAAAATCCTTGGTGATGGACACGATGCGGCCTTTGACCACTTCCCCTTCCTGGACCCGCCTCAGAGATTCTTCATAGAGTTCGTTCATCTCCTG
>CAZUBT010000051.1:11791-24500 GCA_964618815.1 uncultured Desulfobacterales bacterium
CATGTCCGACTCTTCCGAGGTGGGTTCCTCGGAAGAAACCGCGGCCTGGAGCGGGAGGGAAGCATCCTCGAGTTCGTTCATCTCCTGCATGTCCGACTCTTCCGAGGTGGGTTCCTCGGAAGAAACCGCGGCCTGGAGCGGGGAGGAAGCATCCTCCTCGGCAGGGTTGTCGATTTCTTCCGGCAAGTTGTGGGTTGTCAGTTCGGTTTTTTCCATACCGTCCATGTGAGGTTCTCTCCCTTAAACAATTTTACAGGATTTATGCCCATGCCGGCCGTGATCCAGGGCATTTCCAGACCAGACCAGGCATTGGTTTACTACTTCGTCAATGGTTAAATGGGTGGTGTCCACTACCACCGCGTCCTCGGGGACCCGGAGGGGGGCTTCATTTCTGGTCTCATCCTGTCGGTCCCGGGCCGCCAGTTCCGCCATGATTTCTTCCAGGGGAGGCAGGGGGCCGTCCTTCTGCCAGTCCTGGAGACGCCGCCGGGCCCGGGTGGCCAGGTCCGCGGTGAGATAAAATTTGCAGGCCGCCTCAGGGAACACCACGGTTCCCTGATCCCGGCCTTCGGCCACCACCCCTTGGTTACGGGCCAGGTGGCGCAGATGGTCCTTGACCCAGGCCCGGACATTGGCAAGGACCGCCACCTGGGAAGCGCCTCGGCTCACCCAGGGCAGGCGCAGTTCCTGGGAAACCTCCCGGCCGTCGATCTTGACGTGGAAGCCGGCGTCGTCTGCGGCCACCTCCGGTTGGAAGTCCTGGAGAAAGGTGTCCAACGCTTGGGGGTCGTTCAGATCCACGCCCCGGCGGCCGGCCTGCCAGGCTACGGCGCGGTACAGGGAGCCGCTGTCCAGATACAGATAACCCAGGGATCGGGCCAGGATGCGGCCCACGGTGCTCTTGCCGGCCCCCGCGGGGCCGTCGATGGTGATTATCCCACGCTTTGCCACCTCAGCCGCGCATCTCCAAAACCCTCTCCAAGGTCTCTATGAACCGCCGATTCTCCTCCGGCAGTCCCACATTGACCCGGATATAATGGGGAAACCCGTATTCGTCCATGGCCCGGATGATGACCCCTTGCCGCAGCATGGCCTGATAAACCTCCCGCCCCGGCCGATCCAGCCGGATGAGGAGATAATTGGCCTGGGTGGGGACGAATTCCAAACCCAGGCGTTCCAGCTCCCGGCAGATATAATCCCGCCCGGCCCATACCAACTCCCGGGTGCGCCGGAGAAAATCGGTATCCTTCAAGGCCGCCCGGCCCGCCACCTGGGCCAGCCGATTGACATTGAAGGGCAATCTCAGGCGGTTGACATACTCCAGGAGCCGGCTGGGCCCGTAACCGTAACCCAGGCGCAGGCCCGCCAGGCCGTAGGCCTTGGAAAAGGTGCGCAGGCCAACCAGGGCGCGGTTTTCCGTTAGGTAATCCAGACCCGAGGGCACTCGGGGGTCATCCGCAAATTCGATGTAAGCCTCATCCAGGACCAGCGTAACCGTAAGGGGAAGATCTGCTAAAAAACTTTCAAACTCTTCCCGCAGAAACACGGTGCCCGTGGGATTATTGGGGTTGTTCAAAAAGATCATCCGGGTCTGGGGACCAACCGCGGCGGCCATTGCCGGCAGGTCCACCCGCATCTCCTTCAGGGGCACTTCCCGGAAAATCCCTCCCACTGCCTGGGTCAAGAGGCCGTACATCAAGAAGGTATTAGAGGAGCTGAGGACTTCGCCTCCGGGGGGCACCAGGGCCCGGATCAATAAATCCATGACCTCGTCGGAGCCGTTGCCCAGGATTAACTGGGCCGGGGCAATCCCTAAATGGCGGCTCAAGTCTTCCTTGAGATAGTAGCTGTGGCTGTCGGGATAGCGATGCAGGGTCGAGAGATGTTCTTGAATCGCAGCCAGGGCCAGGGGGGAAGGGCCTAAGGGATTCTCATTGGAGGCCAGCTTGATGGCGTCTTCGATCCCCAGTTCCCTGGCTAATTCCTCCAGAGGTTTCCCGGCCTTGTACGGAGTCAGCTCCGCCAGGTGCGGCTGAATGAGATTGTTGAACATGGATTGGCTAAACGTGAACCCGGAAAAAGTCTGGGCCGGAAAAGTGCTCCGGTAAAGGGAAGTAGTCGTGACAGGTCGGTGGTTGGTATGAGTTGTGGTCAAACAGTGTGTGGGCTGCCTGATTTTCTTATTTACCTTCCCAAGGCAGCCGCGATCCTCATCAATGATTATTTGTCAAGCCAACCGATGTATCCGTTACCGCGCCTCCACATTTGGCCTCACCCGGCCCGCAAAGATAATTTATACCGCATAATGCAGAAAAAAGCAAGAAATTTTCGGTCGTACCGGAAATGTCGCCAAACTTTTGAAGGTTGGGCGCTCCGTTTTCTCTCCTCCGCAAAAGAATAGAGATAGCTCTAAAGAAAAATGGCTCCCGCGCCTCAAAATTAGGTACTTTTACCCATAGCGCTTAACATTATTATATCTACATTAAATACACAAATATTACCAAAGCATGGGGCGGGAATTACCCTTCCTGCCCAGGAGCAAAGAGGGAGACTCATGTTAAAGAAATTTTCCGTTTATGTCATGATAGTTATGGCCATCGGTTTCCTGGCCCAGGTGGCCGGGGCCGCGGCAGTGGGACCCGTTGACCCGGTTACCAAATACCCTGTCTATTACACGGATAATAATGGGGTGAGCGTGGGCGGACCGCCACCCGTAGGGGACGGCGCCACCGCCCCCACCAACATATTTTCTCCGGTAATCGCCGGCAATCTCATATCTGTTCCTACCGGCTTCGGGGATGAATACTTTTATTGGATCGCCACCGCGGACCGCAACATTTTTCGCACCCGGACGGGAAGGGTGGACGTCGTCTTTGGTCTGGAGGCGGTTTACGGCACCGGGGTTCCCACCGCGGGCCAGCAGATCGTCTTCTCCCGCCTTCGCCTCCGGGCCGCACTGCCGACCGCGGGGACTTACACCTTTGACCATCCTTGGGGAACGGTAACTTTTAATGTTAGCGCGACGGATGCGTTACTCAAAAGAGCCATCAATTACACCTGGGATATCGGGGTCGCGGCCGGTAATTTCAATGCGGTCATAGCACAGGGCGGCGACGTCCTCAAGGGATTCCTGATTGCCACCGGCGCCCCGGTTGGTTGGGTCGGCGATGGTGTGACCTCCACCACGGTTGCCGGCGGTCCCGTACGTAACCTTGTAAAACTGACCGGTCCTGCGGGGGCTAGACTAGACCCGGCTACGAATGCCAATTTCATCCAGACCGACCGGTTTGTCGTCTCGGGGCGCCAGGTCGCGGCCATTCCCACGCCCCTGGCCGCGGATCGGGTCACTTACACCACCGCGACCAGCTTCATTGATATCTTCGGCACCAGCGCCGCGGCCGCGGTGGTCACCGTCAGCGGCGCGGGCGTGGTGGCCGTGCCGTTGGATACCCTCGTAGCCACCGCCGACGCCAATGGGAAGTTCTTCAAGCGGGTGGCAACCAGTACCGCCGCGCCTCCGGCCACCATCACGTTAAATGTGCCTGCCAGCCCGGGATTCACGGCTACTACCATTAACCCCGCCGTCACAGATGTGGTGTATATCACCCAGGCCGATTGGGCCGGCGGCTTGTTGACGGTGGCCGCCACCTCCAGCGACACTTTGGCCGCGCCCGTCCTCACCGCGTATAATGGCACCACGGCTCTGGGAGTTGTGCCGGGCATCTTACCGGTGGTGGTGCCGCCGCCCAGCATTGAAGTGCGGTCCGCCAAGGGAGGTAAGGATAACATGTTGATTCACATTGTCCCGTAACCTTGGCGTTGCCGGCCGCGCTTAGCGGGCGGCCATAAAACGCGAGCCAGGCGTGAGGGGCTTAACCCTGCCCCTCACGCCTTTTTTACGTCCTCGGCCGGTACCCTAAACGGTGGGAATCCATGCCGTTTTCATACTTTGGGGGGGAGTGCGACTCCTGGCCGGTTGCCGGACAGTTCATGATGCCCGGCAAGTCTCCACCATCACAAGCGCATTGACCGGAGCAGGGATTCTTGTTAAGGTGCAAACAGGTTGGAAGGGCTCTCCCAAAGTCTAAGTTCCCGAAACGCCTTTTTTGTCGGCGCCGGCTGACCCGGAAGAACCGCGCCGACTACGAACCATGAAGGTCTAAGGATGGCGGGCACGGAGGCCCGCCCCACCAGCACGGAGGCCCGGTCCAAGGAGCCTGAGTACAGTGGCTCATAAATTCGGTAAGGCATTTCCCCCCTCTCCACCCGCTTGCGGGGGAAAGAGTTGGGGTGAGGGGGGCTGTTCAACCGCGTTATCATATTTATGAAATTGTGTACTAAGTAAACCCAAGGTTCTTCAGGCTTTTACAGAAAACCGAAAACAGAAAACCGAAAACTTTCTCTCATACCGCCATGCTCATTGCCGATCTCTACGTGGATAGAATCGATCTGGCCAGGTACCTGACCCCGGAGGAATGCCGGGGCGCCGGGGCCGCCGGTCCCGGCCAATTGGCCGCCGCGCTTAAGGATGGCTCCATTCGCCCGGAGGATTGTCCGGGGCTTAGCCACCAAAAGCGCTATGCCCTGTCCCTGGCCTTGCGGGCCGCCCAGATCATGCCCCCGGCGCCGTCCCTGGAACTGCCCCGGCCGGTGAAGCCGGAATTGTTTGAGATCAATGATCCCGGCCCCGACTCACCGGTCTTGGTTTCCGGCAACAGCGAATTCACCCTGACGGTGCTCACGGGAGTCCTGGCCACCACCATCAGCCCCCTGTACCTGCTGTTGGTGGACTGCCGGGGAGACACGGTGGATATGGCCATGATCTACCGCAGTTTTACTCCCCAGCGGCTGGATCAGTCCATTGAGGCCAACAATCTGAAGGCCAAGGTCCGCCACCGCAAGCTCATCATCCCAGGCTGGTGCGCCCCCTTGCGGGAAGAACTGGCCGGCTATACCGGGTGGCAGATTCAGGCGGGCCCCATCTGCGCCGCGGAACTGCCCCTGTTCCTGGGAGACGCCTGGCAGCCGCCGGATGGTTAGTTGTCAGTAGCCAGTGGTCAGTTGCCAGTAATTTAACCCATGACTAATTATCTCCCTATACCGGCAACCGGCAACTGGGAACTGGCAACTGAAACACCCCCCCGGCCTTGACTCTATCTCTCCGGCGATATAATTAAAGAGTATCCCATGTTTCAGGAGACTGCTCATGAAGACCATCCTGGTGGCCGACGACGATGAATCCCTGCGCATGTTGCTGAGAGAAGAGCTGACCGACGAGGGCTACCGGGTGATCACCGCCACCAATGCCCGGGAGGCCCTGAAGATCGTGGAGGAGGAGCCCCTGGACCTGGTGGTCCTGGACATCCGCATGCCCGGCATGAGCGGCCTGGAAGCCCTGCCCCGGATCTTGGGGCTGAAGGAAGGCATCCCGGTGATCCTGCACAGCGCCTATTCCCAATATAAAGACAGCTTCATGAGCTGGGCCGCGGACGCCTATGTCGTCAAATCCGCGGATTTCATCGAACTGAAAGAGAAAATCAAGGAATTGATCTGAGGCGCCATGCTGGACTCCCTCAAGCAATTGACCACCATCATCATGGCCGGGGGCAAAGGGGAGCGCCTGGACCCCCTGACCCGGGACAAGGCCAAGCCCGCCATTACCTTCGGCGGCATTTACCGCATCATTGACTTCACCCTGTCCAACTGCATCAACTCCGGCATCCGCCGCATCTACGTGCTCACCCAATACGGCAGCTTCTCCCTGGATCAGCACCTGCGCCAGGCCTGGGACGTTACTCACCCGGACCTGGGGGAGTATATCTACTCCATGCCCCCCCAGCAGATCATGGTGAACCGCTGGTACCGGGGCACCGCGGATTCCATTTACCAGAATCTCAACCTCCTGGAACGGGAGCGTCCCCAACAGGTGTTGATCCTCTCCGGCGACCATGTCTATAAGCTGGACTACCTGGAGATGCTGGAATTTCACCTGTCCCGGAACGCCGACATGACCGTGGCCGCGGCGATGGTGCCCCGCCGGGAGGCCAGTTCCTTCGGCATCCTCAAGGTGGACGCGGCCTCGGAGGTGGAGGGTTTTCTGGAAAAACCCCCGGAGCCTCCCGGTCTGCCGGATAATCCCGAGTTTTCCCTGGCCTCTATGGGGGTCTATATCTTCCGGGCCGCAACCCTGGTGGAGGAAGTCATCCGGGACGCCAAGAAAAACACCGGGAAACACGATTTCGGCATGGACATCATTCCCCAGATGGTGGGCCGCAAAAGGGTCTTTGCCTTTAATTTCGCCGACTCCCGGGGCGTGCCCCGCTACTGGCGGGATATCGGCCTGCTGGACGCCTACTTCCAGGCCCACCAGGACCTGCTGGGAGAGGCGCCCGTGTTTGATCTATTCGACCGGGACTGGCCCATCCGGGGCCGCCCGGGCCTCAATCCCCCCTCCAAATACATCACCGGGGCAACCCCCATAGTGGTGGAGGACTCCCTCATCGCCTCCGGCTGCGTCTTGAAAGGCGCGACCGTGCGCCGCGCCGTGCTGTCTCCGGGAGTCCGGGTGGGGGAGGGCGCCCGAGTGGAAGAGGCCATCCTCTGGGACGGGGTGGAAATCGGGCCGGGGGCGCGGGTTAAGCGCGCCGTCATCGAAGAAGGCGTCAAGGTGCCCCCCGGATTTACCATCGGCTATGATCATGCCTTGGATGTCAGCCGCTTCCCGGTGACCGAAGGGGGCATTGTGGTGGTGCCCAACAACGTTATTCTGGAAGAGTAGGGATTACTGCAAGACTCGGCCTGCCTCTTGATTTTTCATCCTTTGTGTGCTTGGTTTGGATACAAGAAAGCACAGTCCAGCTTTTTCCGAAAGAGTGAAGGGGGGTAACAATGATGGGACCGCCACAACGCGTACTGCGTTTTTATGGTAAGATTGAATATGCGTTAGAGTGCATTGCACTTAAACAGATAACATTGATCCATAGGGATAAAATAAATGACCCGTTTGACCCATATATTTATTTTGAAACAGATTTCAACGCTGACTATCAGGTCCTTATAAACCACGTCCAGCAGTATCATGGGAATAGTCTTCAGCAATTTAGACGATGTTTACCCAAAGAAAATTGGGAATCATTCGTAAATAGAATAGAGGATTATTTTAAGAAACTTCGCAATAGCACGTTTGTTTTTTCAACCTGTGAGATAAGCGAAGGTAAACATCCTAAAGATAATTTATATATGTGGAGCCATTATGGCAATGGACATAGAGGTGTGGCTATAGAGTTTGATACTACTCTTTTGGGTGAAGCTGTTTTGGAAGAACAGGAAAGACTTCGTGAGGCAAAGCTTGAACCTTGGTTCGAAATTAATTATCAAGATGATGTACCGAAGATCATATGCGAGCACATTTTCCAACATTTTATGAAGCTTGCTAACAATGCTGGTGAGAGAGCCTTGGAGCAAACAGAACTTGCAAAGACCCTGAGATTAATACCATCATCAAAAAGCATGGTATGGAAAGTAGAGAAAGAGTGGCGGCTTTGGAAGCAGAATGATGAAATAAAATTTAAGATTTTTAGACTTAATTTAATAGATGACTCTATCACCGCAGTATATTTGGGTTGTCGCATTGATGAGCATATGATTGCTGACTTTGTTTTTGAAACGAAACGCAATTTCCCTAAAGCGGAAATATTTAAAGGGGGAGAGAAGAAAGGGAAATTTGCATTAGATTTTGGACGAATTGCTGGGCCTACCCATGCGAACACTTAAGAGGGCTGTAAGTAGCTAATAGGCTGGTATGTGGAAGCTTTTCGCTAGATACAAAACATTATTTTATCCGATTGGCGGAACAAGCAACATATACATTATTAAAGCAGAAAGGAAATAAATATCATGTCAGCCAAGGAAGTGTTAACATTATCAGCGTACCTTAAGAAGTTGCAAGAGGCGGCAGACGAAGTAGCAAGCAAGCGGAATGTGAAAAAAATTGAAATCATTCATATTTCTGGAGACAAATTCGCATGTGCCCGTGAAGGCGCTCGATTAGATCTTTCAATATTGCAGGAAGCGCTATCCAGAGTAAACGAGAAATATGAGTTGGAAGCTGAGGCCTAATGCGCCTCCACGCTCAACGCGCCAAGGCTTCCCTGATCCCAACCCGCCTCTACTTGCTGCGCCACGGCCAGGTGGCCGGAGGCCATACCCAGCGCTACCACGGCCACAACGACATCGGCCTGTCGCCCCGGCGGCTTCTCCGATGAAATCTTTGAGGTGGTGTGCTATATAATAGAAGAGGCTTTGACTATGCCGAGTGAACAGAAAATCAGACAGAATTTGAGGGCCGTCGAGAACGCCGTTGCCCAGCAAAGGCTTGAAGGGCTGGAAGTCCCGCCGGACGTCATCGCAGAGATGAAACGAGCCGCCAGGGGCGAGATCGAGATTGAGGAAGGTATCCGCGACACCATCCGCAAGTTTGCACATGGCAAAATACGAGGGCCAAGACCATTACCTTGATCCCGAAAGCGGGGTTCTCAAAAACAGGCTCGGGATCAGTGGGTAAAAATGTAGGGTGGGCACGGCCCACCATTTCCTTTTTTGGGTGGCACAGGCTTTCTAGCCTGTGCGGGATTTTTGGCACAGCCTGGAAAGGCTGTACCACCTAAAAACTAGATTCTTCGGTCGCTTCGCTCCCTCAGAATGACAGGTAAGGGGATTTTCGCAGTAGTCTCGATAAAGGTATAACCTCGATATGCCTCAGAGCCCAACTCGCCAAAGGTTCCCTGAGCGCCACCCGGCTCTACCTGCTGCCCCGCGGCCCGTCTTTATTCCCTCCCCCTGAGAGGGGGGAGGGTCAGGTAGGGGGTGAGTATTTTTTCCTGTAATTGTGGTATGATAAATATATGAGCGCCGAGCCGACAGCCCCCGAGGATTTTGTCAGCCTCTACCGCCGCGCCTTCAAGGAATACGGGGCGTCCGCCTTGTGGAGCAGTCGTCCCGTGCCTAATCCGAGCTGCGAGGATGCGCTGGCCATTACCCGGAGTTTGCGCGTCGAAGGCGACCTGAAGGCCCGCCACCTGGCCGAGCAGATCGAGAAGGCCTGCCGTGCCGCTGACTAAACTGCAGGTGGGAATCCTGCGCCTGCTGGCGGCGCACCGCGACCCGGAAAGCTACGTGGCGGACAGTACGCCTCTGAACCGGGAGGCCCCCCGCTATTCCGGTGACATTGATATTTTTCATGACCGCGAGGAACGGGTGACCCGCGCCGCTGAAGAAGACCGCGCGATCTTGCAGGCGCATGGTTTTTCCCTGCAATGGCTCCGGCGCGAATTAAACTTTTACTCTGTGCTGCTGCGGCGTGACGACGATGCCACCAAACTCGAATGGGTGGTTGATAGCGACTTCCGTTTTTTTCCGGCCCTGCCCGACGAGCTTTTCGGCTATATGCTGCATCCGGTTGACCTGGCCACCAATAAAGTCATGGCCGCGGCCGGGCGGCGGGAGCCGCGCGATGTGGTTGATCTGGTGCTGATTCACGAGCAGGTTTTGCCTCTGGGCGCGGTGGTCTGGGCGGCCGTGGGCAAATCGTTGGGCTTCACGCCCGAAGGACTTATCAACGAAATACGCCGTCTGGCCCGCTATACGGAGGCCGATTTCCGCCGCGTGGCCAGTGACCCGCCGGTTGATCCCGCCGCGACCATGATCAGATTTCGGCAGGCTCTGGACGAAGCCGAAGCCTTTGTCATGCGCATGCCGACGGAGAAGATCGGATTGCTCTTCCTGAAAGACGGCCGGGTGGTGCAACCGGATCCTGACCGCTTGGACGATTATACGACTCACGCCGGGCAACGGCGCGGCCACTGGCCGAGCAGCGCCGAAATCAGCGCCGCCATGCTGGAGCGCTACCAGAAATAGCCGACTCCTTGATTTTTTCTCGCCTGTGTGCTTGAATCGGATAACTCAATGCGTCTCCAAGCCCAACGCGCCAAGGCTTCCCTGCCCAAGAAGAAGGGAGACAAGTACTGATGCGCCGGTTCCCGTTTTTGGTGTCCAAATATGCCCTGGGTCTGATCATCATCGTCAATCTGGCGTTGCTGGGCACCAGTCTCTATCTGGGGATCAAGTCCGCGGGGCAGATGCAGGAGATTGTCCGGGAGGACTTTAACCAGCAACAGTTGGCCCTGGCTCGGCAATCCGCCAGCCTCATGGAGCAGGACATCGACTTTTTAAAGCGGGAATTGAGCACCCTCAATCTATCTCCCTCCATTCAATACCTGGAGCCCCTCACCTGGGCCAACCGCATGCGGGCCACTCTCTCCAGCGTGCGCCAGGATGGCGTGGTGGAAATCCGGCGCATCAACAAAGACGGCACCCGGGCTTTCCTGGTGGACGAGAAGGGTCTGGACCATATTGTCACCGGCTCCTTTAAGGATTATTGCTGCTTCGACTTTGCCCTCAAACCCGAAGCCAAAGGCCGGGTGTTCGTGGGCCAGGTGTCCACCCAGGTCCCCAATTTTGTGGGCCGCCTGATTTTGTGCATGGCGGTGGCCACCTATGAGGAATCGGTGGACGAAAGCCATCCCCACCCCTCGGGGGCCCAGGCCGGGGTGTTGTTCCTTTACATCGACGCCCATCACCTGGCCAGCAAATTCACCCGGCAAATCAAGAGCGGCAAGACCGGTTATGCCTGGATTATGGACAATCAGGAAATCTTTCTCAGCCATCCGGAGAGGGACTTCATCGGCAAGAACGCCTTTAAGGTGCGCAAAGAACGGATGCCGGCCATTTCCTTTGACGCCATCAACGAGATTCAACGGGAGAAGATGCTCACCGGACAGGAAGGCTGGGGCGCCTATATCTCCGGCTGGCACCGGGGCATGGCGGGGGAGATCAAGAAACTCATCGCCTATGCTCCGGTAAGGATGGGGGAGCCGCCCTTTGGAAGCAACGAGAAACCCCCTTCCTGGTCGGTGGCAGTGGTGGCTCCGGTGATGGAAGTGGAGGGCGTGGTGCGCTCCCTCTATTTGCGGCAGTTTTATCTACAGGTGATCATCGGCTTTTTTGTGCTGTCCGTTACCGTGGTGATGCTGAACTTTCGCTATGAGAAGCAGTTTTCCGCCAGCCTGGAAGAGGAGGTCAAACGCCAGAAGGAGAAATTGCATAAATCCGAGGCCCGGTTTCAGGCCCTGGTGGAAAACGCCGCGGACCTGATCTACACCGTGGATGATGATGGCCGGATCATGTCCATCAACCGCTACGCCGTGAATCTTTTTTCCATGGCCCTTCCCCTGAAATCCGGAACCGTAGCCGTACCGCAAGATTTTATCGGCCGGACCCTTTATGATGTGTTTGCTTCCAAGTCCGCGGCCTTTCATATGGAGTGGCTCCAGGACGTGAAAAAAACCGGCCGGGTGCGGAGCAAGCGCCACCAGGTGACCATCGGGGATCAGGAGTTCTGGTTTTCCACCAGCATTGTGGGGATCAAGGATGAGCAAAGCCAGGATTATTCCTTCGAAATCATTTCCCGGAACATTACCGGCCGCAAAGCCGTGGAGGACCGCCTCATCAACATGGAAAAACTGGCCTCCATCGGCACCCTGGCCGCGGGCGTGGCCCATGAGATCAACAACCCCATCGCAGTGATCCTGGGATTTACCGAATATCTGTTGGAAAAGACCGAAGACCTTCCCGAAGTCCACGAAACCCTGATGGTGGTGGAAGAAGAAGGGCTCAAGTGTAAGAAGATCGTGGAAAATCTCCTCATCTTCGCCCGCATCCCGGAGACTACCGAAACCAGCACGGATATCAATCAGGCCCTGGACAAGATGCTGGCCGTGATCCGCAACACCCTGGTGATCAAAAAGATCCGCTTGGAAAGCAGCCTGGCCCCTAACCTGCCCCGGGCCAAGGGTGATCCCCGGGAACTCCAGCAGGTGTTCATCAACCTGGTCAATAACGCCCGGGACGCCATGAAGCGTGGGGGGGTGCTGAAGGTGAAGACCGGTCTCGCCCCGGACGGCAAACGGGTGGCCATTGAATTCAGCGATACGGGAAACGGGATTCCCCGGGAGGCCCAACCCAAGATCTTCGATCCATTTTTCACCACCAAGACCACCGGAGAAGGCACCGGCCTGGGGCTATCCATGAGTTACGGCATCGTCTCCAAGTTCGGCGGCAATATCCTGTTTACCACCTATCCCGCGGAGGAGTACCCGGAAAAACACGGCACCACTTTTACGGTTTATCTACCCCTGGCTTCGGAGTCGGACGCCGAGGTGCAAACTTCGGAGAATCAAGGATCGCTTTAACCCCTAACGGCGCAGCACGACCTCAATGACTAGATCTCGGGAGGAGCTTATGCCTGAACGGCTTTTAGTAGTGGATGACGAACCCAATATGCTCCGATTATTGAAAACTATCCTCATGGATAAGACGGGCTACGAGGTGGACACCACCAACAACCCCCTGGAAGTGAACAAGATCCTCCAGGAAAAGCCTTACGACCTGGTGGTCACCGACCTCAAAATGCCTCTGGTGGACGGCATCGACCTGATAGACATTGTTAAAAAGATTGATGCCGCCATCCCCATCATTATCATCACGGCTTACGGGACCATGGAGACCGCGGAGGAAGCCATTCAGAAAGGGGCCTATGATTTTATCACCAAGCCCTTCCGCAAGGAGACCATCCTCATCACCATCAAGCGGG
>CAZUBT010000052.1:0-24308 GCA_964618815.1 uncultured Desulfobacterales bacterium
GTACCGTTCTCACGCGTTTAGCCGTATGCTATCGTGAGATGTCATTACAGCTAACTGCTAATTGCCACCCTCACTCCCGGCGCCGGGCGGTAATGTCCCGGGAAATGCTCAAGATGCCCCGAATGTTGCCGTCTTGCCGCCGCACCGGGGTGAGCATGGCGTCCCACCAGATGCCGCGGCCCTCCCGATCCGGGGATTTAAACTGCACGGCAACTTCATCGCCGGCCGCGGCCTGCCTGACGGCCTGCCCCACGGCTTCCCGGTTTTCCAGGATGTGTGCGGCCATGTCTTCATCCAGCAAGGCGTCCGGGTCATCCAGACCGTGACGCAGATACCCCGCGGTATTCATGCACAGGTACCGGCCCGCGGGGGTCAGCAGGCTGATGCAGTCCTGGGAGCTTTCCATGAGCATGTAAATATGGCTGAATATGGGCTTATCGTCATCCCCGGCGGAGAATTTCCGGATAGCCTGGCCGATGGAGAAGGCCACGGATTCTAAAAATTCCACCAACTTCAGAGTGACCCTTCCGGCTTCCTCATCCGCGATGTGAATCACCCCCAAGATTTTCCCCTGGAGGGGAATGGGGATAACGGCCAGGGATTTGAAGCCGCAATGCATGCACACCCCCCGGAACCGGGCCCGCTGCTCCGGGGTCAGCCCTTGGATAAACTTAAAGGAGTTGCTGAGATAGAAAGACCCGTTCCGGGTCATCATGGGCAGGTCTTGGGACTCCGGCTTTCCAGTTAATACCCGGATGCAGGCGCATTGATCCGTATGAATGGAGAGCCAGTTTTCCGACTCCCAAAATTCCTGGCTGAAACCCAGGTAAGTTTCGTAGGGAATCTCCCCCGCCTTGTTTATAATTCTCACGCCCACATAACGACAGCCGCTCCAGATACTAACCAAGCGCACCACGGCTCCCATATATTCCTTCCGGGAGGCGGCGCCGGCGAACAGCCGCAAAAGGGCGTTATAAGCCTGGGTGGAGCGCTCGTCCGCGTGCATCAGGGAGGCCGACTTTTCCAGGTCCGCCACTCTCCGGCGCAACTCCGCCAGTTCCTCAGCCAGTTCCTTTTTGGTCTTGTCGCGGCCTTTCATGGATGATCCCCGGTCTTGTACTGTTTTCTGTTTTCTGTTTTCTGTTTTATGTTAATTTATACTTCAATTCTATGATGTTACGAATATGAATGGTCGCATCATCAAGTAAAAATGATATTAAAAGCGGTCAGCTTTCACCAAAAAGGGAGAACCGCCTCGTTAGCCGCAGGCTTCAGCCTGCGTCTATTTTTTATTATACGCCATCGAAATTATAAAATCGTGCCCTAAGCGCTTCCGCCATCGCTATCTCTCATCCAACTCCAGGCGGCGCCAGCCAAGGCGGTTGATGAGCGCGGTAAAGGGGCCGTACACTTCCGGTTTCAGGAAATCAGGCCACTGGTTCAAGTTGAGTTCCAGGCGGGCCAGGTCCCCGTGGGAGCGCAGGCGCACCCGGCTAAAGCCCCGGCGGCGCAGCCAGGATTCGCCCTCTCCCACCCGGGCCAGGGCTTCCCGGCTCAGCGCGGTCCCATAAGGGAAGCGGGTGGCCAGGCAGCTCTGGGGCGGTTTGTCCGCGTCCAGCCCCAGTCGTCGGCTTAAGGCGCGGATGGCGGCCTTGTTCAGGCCTGCGTCCAGTAGCGGGGCGGCCACCCCCAGTTCCCGGGCGGCTATGAGGCCCGGGCGGAAATCGGCCAGATCGTCCATATTGGTCCCGTCCCAGAGGGCCTCGGCCCGGCGCTCCCGGGCAATCTTCCAGGCCCGGGTAATGATGGCCTGCTTACAGACGTAGCAGCGCTGCCGGGAATTTTCCCGAAAATCCGGCAAGGCTAAGGGGTCGATTTCCCGGATCATGTGCCTGACTCCCAGGCGCCGGGCCAGGGCAAATGCCTGGGCCAGTTCTCCGGGGACGATATGGGGGCCGCTAAAGGTGAGCGCGGTAAGGCCCGGCCCCAAGACCCGGGCCGCCACGGCCAGGAGCAAGCTGGAATCCAGGCCGGCGGAGAATAACAGCACCGCAGTGCGCTGTTGCCGGAGGCGGTTTTCCAGATTATGCATGGCCTGGTCTGAAGAGTTTTCAGTTTCCGGTTTCCGGTTTTCGGTTAAAAACATCGGCGCCTTGAAGCTCTCCCCGATTTCAACTTAGGTTTGGGAATATGAAATGAATGGTGCGCATGTGGGGTACACACTACCCATCGAGTAAGGTGGCCTGATTCTTATAGAGTTATGAGGGCACGGCAAGCCGTGCCCCTTACTTATGGGGGTTGGGGGAGAGGGTTTGGAAGAGGGGGCTAAGGTCCACAGGCGAGACGCCTGTGCCACTGGCCCCTGGCTCCCTCTCCCAATTCCTTTTTCCGGCAACCCTCAACTCTCCCGGCCGGCGGTGGGGATCTCGGGAATATCGGCGCTGGGCAGGAGTTCCACCGGCTCCCCCAGGAAAAAGTTGCCCGCCAGGATCCACTCCTTGAGGACCCGGGCGACTTCTCGGGCCCGCACCAGGCTGGACAGGGGCACGGTGGGGATCTCTTTACCCTCCAGGGTCATATTTCCGGTCTTCAGTTGGGCGTAACTCACATAGCCCAGGACGCGGCCGGCCCCGGCGGGATAATCGGTGCCGTAATCCACGATGGGGGCCTGCAATTCTTCATCGCGCACCGCGCAGTAATGGGCCATTGCTTCATTTAACATGGGAATGGGAATGCCCAGGCCCACGGTGAGGGAACAGCCGTACCCCAGGAGGCTCACGCCCACCAGGTAGCGGGGACTCATGCCTTTCAAATCCCCCAGGACCATGAGGGTCCCCGCGGGTCCCAGGGGTATGCCGTTTTCGGCCCGGGGTTTGGCGGGATTGTGCTGGGTGCCCGGAAAGACCACATAACCCACGCCCCCGCCCAGGAAGATGCGGGTGCCGATGCCGATGGTGCGGTAGTAGGGATCGTTAAACAACGGACTCAACTGGCCGGCGGTGCAGTAATTGGCGTTGCCGGCCCGGGGGCGCAACGGCCCCATGTAGGTGTAGATGGTGCGATTGGAAAGATTCACCGCGCAGTTGTAATTCTGGTAGCAGTTGCGGGGGTTATAAAGTACCGCGTTGACTATCTGTTTCAGAGTGATATCCTTCTCCAGGCGCTTGTTGGGATAGCAGTCGGTGCCGTAGGCCTCGGCCACCAGGCGCACGGACTTCCCGGCCACCAGGTCTTGAATGACGTGGCCGCCGCCGTACTTGAACTCCCCTGGATACACCTTGTTGAGGGGATCGTCCAGACTGGGCTCCGTGGCCCCGAGATAAATATCCACCGCGGCCAGCCCGGCATAGGCCGGAACATTGTTGAGCCACGCCCTGGATGCCTTGATGGGGGGCTTGGTATGTCCGAAATTGATCAGGGCTCCGGAGGAGCACATGGGGGAGAAAGTGCCGGTGGTCACCACGTCCACGGTGCGGGCGGCTTCCACTTCGCCTTTGGTTCGGACCAGCTCGATAATCTCCTCCGCGGTGACCACCACCGCTTGACCTTTCCTGATTTTGTCATTAATTTCCTGGTAGGTCTTATTTACTTGATAATTTGCCATAGTCTGCCCCTCAGAAAGGACCGGGATGGTCAATGTTCTCTGGAATGTTTAGTGAGCCGGGTCATTTTTTCATCACCAGCCTGATTTCCCTATTTGTGGTCATTGACCCGCCGGGAAACGTCTTGTCCTATCTGGCGTTTGCCGCGGGATATTCCCGCCGGGAAGCCCGGGGGCTGGCCCTCAGGGCCTGCCTCTATGCCTTTCTAATCCTGCTCTCTTTCATCCTGCTGGGCCGGCTCATCTTGAATTTTTTCGGCATCAGCCTGCCGGCCTTTCAGATCGCCGGAGGACTGATTTTGTTTCGCATCGCCTTCGACATGCTGGAAGGCCGGGGCCATTTCAACCGGCTGGACACCTCTTCCAGCCTGGTTCCCGGGGATTACCGGGACATCGCCCTGGCGCCCCTGGCCATGCCCCTGCTGGCCGGTCCCGGGGCCATCTCCACCATCCTGGTGCTCACCAGCGGGGTCCAAGACCTCGTGCACGCCGGGCTTCTAATTCTGGCCCTGGTGGCGGTCCTGGCCGCGGCCTACCTGTTTTTCCGCTCCGCCGAGCGCTTTCTGGGGTTTATGAAAGAAAGCGGCCTGCGCCTCCTGACCCGCCTCATGGGCTTGATTCTCGCGGCCCTGGCGGTGCAGTTCGTCATCACCGGAGTCCGGGCCGCCTGGGGATAGTTGCCAGTTTTTAGCCAAACGGCGGCCACAGGCCGCCCTAGATTTTTTCCACCTCACTGCTCACTGCTGACCGCTAATAAAAATCCACCGGGTCGATCTTCCGGTACACCGACCAATGGAAAAACAGGTTGCTGGGCAGCCCTTGAAAGATGTAGCGGGTGGGAGGCATCAGCAACCGGCGGCAGATGGAGGAAAAGGAATAGAATTGCTGAAAGCAGCGCCACACCTCCGCCTCGCACTCATCCGGGGATATGTGTTTGGGGACGAAGTTGCACACCATGCCCAGATACTTTTCCGCGTCGGGGTTGTGCACCCGGCCCTCCTGATTCAACTGGTCCCACATGGGGGTCCCCCGGCGGGGGGTGGCCACATTGAAAAAAGCCATGGGGGCCTTGACCTTTTCTAGGAAGGCCAGGGTCTCGTCGAAGATTTCTCTTTTGTCGCCATCCAACCCGAACATGAAGTTTAGCGAATAAAACAGGCCCTTTTCCCGAAGGCGTCCCAGGAGCCATTCGTATTCTTGCACCGGATTTTGCACCTTGTCAATGGACGCGATGGACTCCTGGCAGACGTTTTCAATGCCGATATTGACATGGTAGCAGCCGGATTGCTTGGCCAGGTCAAGGAGATCCTCATCCCGGGAAGTGTTGATGGTCCACAGGCAACTCCACCGGACTTTCAAGGGGATCAAGGCTTGAAACAGCTCTTTGGCGTATTCCCGGTGGCCGGTGAGATTATCGTCAATGAAGTAAATATTATTGAGACCGGTGATGCGGACATTGGCCTTGATTTCTTCGATCACTTCTCCCAGGGGCCGGCGGCGATAGGTGTGCCCATAGAAGATGGGAACTTCGCAGAAGGCGCAGTGGTAAGGACATCCTCGGGTGGTCTGGGTGGGCACGATCTTCACCCGGTAGCGCCGGAAATCCACCAGTTCCAGGCGGGGCCGGGGCAGCCCCGCGAGATCATGAAACTCCGCAGCCTGGTAGCGGGGCTGCAGCCGCTTGCGCCGGGCGTCCTCCAACACCTGGGCCCACACCGTCTCCGCTTCCCCCACCACCACTGCATCGCAGTGTTCCAGGGCTTCCTCGGGGTGGAGGGTAACGTGAAATCCGCCCATGACCACCGGGATGCCCCGGGCCCGGAACTCCCGGGCAATCTCATGGGCCCGGATAGACGTGGCGCAGGTGGCGGTGATACCCACCAGGTCGTAGTCCCGATGATAAGGAATAGGCATCAGGCGGTCGTCCGCCAGGTCCACCTGAATCCCCTTGGGGGTCAACGCGGCCAGATAGGGGAGGGTCATCCCCAGGAGCCAGCGGGTCTTGCTCCTCAAGGGACGGCCATCAGGGTAATAGGTGGTGGGCTGGACCAGCAGAATTCGCATTAACAAACCTCGGCCGCATAAATTGGAGATTATCTTGATTTTATTAGAATCACCGGGTTAATTACAATACAAAAGAGCCGTGGGAGTCTTGGAGGGGGAAGAGATCAGGTCTTGCGCACCAGGGGGATGACCTTGCCCTTGCCCTCGGGGGCAGGGGATTCAGGTTGGGGTGCGGGTTTCGGGGGAATCAGGGCCAGCCGCACCGGCCGGCCCCCCATGGTGAAATCTTCCCCCTGGAGGTGGGATTCTTCCAGAATCCACACCAGAACTTGCGGGGGCATGGTGAGAGCCATGAGTTCCACCTGATACCAGCCCCGTTTCACATCGGGATTGATGTCATTGATGCGGGCATAAAAGGCCGGCTGGTGGTCCAGGTGCACCAGTACCAAATCGTTGATGGTAGCCATAACTCCGACCAGGGCGGATGCCGATGCTTATGGTTTGTACCCCGTGGGCGCCCTTAATCTAACAAATCCGGGGGAAATTGCAAGTCAGGGTCCATGCGGGAATCTATCTTCCGCAGCCGGAAGCTTTTCTCTGAAAAAGGTGGTACAAGCGTCTTGCCTGTGTATCCCTCTCAGCAACGACCGTGGGATTAGAAATTGGACAGCCGAGGGCGGCTGTCCTACATTTTCATGCTTCGTGGGGGTCCCCTTAAAGGGGGTTGGGAGGGGAGTTTGAGGGGACCGTGTTAAACAGTGAGCAGTAAGCAGTGAGAAGCAAAATCGGAGTGCGCCGGGACGACTCTTTGCCTGCTACTTACTGTTTACTGCTCACTGGTCACTGTTCACTCTCTTTCCCCCGGCCCTCCCCCCGGACTGGACAACCGAGTGGGGAGTGCTTATCTTATCGTAAAGTTGTAGGGGGAGCGCCTTGTTCGAAGGAGGTGCGAACCATGGCGAGAATCCTGCTGGCCGAAAGCGAACCCGCCATCCGCCGGCTCCTCAAGGAGGAGCTCCAGGACGACGGCTATGAGGTCCTGGGGGTTGCTCGGGGCGGCGAAGTAGTGCGTCTGGTGGAGACCTTCAATCCCGACCTGGTCTTATTGGAGGTGGTATTGTCGGATATGTCCGGCCTGGAGACCGGCCGGATGGTCAAAGGCACCAAACGGGGTATTCATATCGTGTATTTTTCCCACTGTCTGCCCCCTCGCGATTTATCCCCTTGGGGCGGCGATGACTTTGTGGTAAAATCTCCCAACCTGGAACGCCTCAAAGAGGTGGTGCACCGCCTGGCCCCCGTCTAGGAAGGGCTGGAAAGAGGTTTTTTGCCGGAAAGGGGCGCCATAGCTATGCCCAAAACCCGGCAAAAGCCCGGCATGGAGATACGTTATGGCCATTATGGAGATCAGCGTGGTTCCCCTGGGGCTGGGAAAGCCCGGCATGGGCGAGTACGTTGCGGAATTGGCCCGGTATTTGCGTCAGGAAAATCTCCCCCACCGGCTCACGGACATGGGAACCCTGGTGCAAGGAGATGTGGCCCGCCTTCTCCAGGTGGTCCGGGCCCTGCACGAGTTGCCCTTTGCCCAAGGGGTCCGGCGGGTGCTGACCCACATCACCATCGACGACCGCCGGGATAAAGAGGTGAACCTGGGCGACAAAACCAAATCAGTGAAGGAGCGTCTCGCCTAACCGACTATGCCGCCAAATAATAAGGATTACTACCGCGTCCTGGGGGTGCCCCGGGACGCTGGCGCGGAAGAGATTAAAAAAGCCTACCGCCAGATAGCCTTAAAATACCACCCGGACCGCAATCCCGGCAACCAAGACGCGGAAGAGCGCTTCAAGGAGGCCGCGGAAGCCTACGAGGTGCTCCACGACCCGGAAAAGCGCCGGCTCTACGATACCTATGGCCATGAAGGCCTGAAATCCACCGGGTTCACCGGGTTCGGGGATTTTACCGACATTTTCCGGGCCTTCAGCGATATCTTCGGCGATGTCTTCGGTTTCGGGGATACGGGCCGGGGTTTCGCCCAACCCCAGGCGGGCAATGACCTGCGCTACGACCTGACCCTGGACTTTCTGGACGCGGTCCTGGGCACGGAAGTCATGGTGGAAGTCCCCCGGGTGATCCAGTGCCGCACCTGCGCCGGCAGCGGCGCCAAACCGGGCACCAGGCGCATCACCTGCCCCCAATGCGGCGGCCGAGGGGTGGTATCCCGCTCTCACGGCATTTTTCAAATCACCACTACCTGCTCCCGCTGCGGCGGGGCCAAGGAATTCTTTGCGGAGGCCTGCCCCGCTTGTAACGGCGAAGGCATGCTCCGGGAAAAGAAGAAGCTTAAGGTCCGGATTCCCCCGGGCATGGACAGCGGCACCCATCTGATCATGGCCGGGGAAGGCAACGACGGCCTCCACGGCGGCCCTCCGGGGGATCTGTATATCGTCCTGCATGTCAGGCCCCATGAGCTGTTCCACCGGGAGGGCTATGACCTGCGCCTGCGGACGCCCGTCTCTTTTGTCCAGGCGGCCTTGGGGGCCCGCCTCACCATCCCCACCCTTAAGGCTTCCCAGGAGCTGGTCATCCCCCCGGGAACCCAGCCCGGCGAGGTCATCCGCTTGAAGGGCGAAGGCGTCCCCTATCCCAAAGGCGCCCGCCGGGGCGACCTCCTGGTGGAAGTCCAGGTCGTCATCCCCCAGGACCTTAATCCCCGGCAGAAACACCTGCTCCAGGAACTGTCCAAGGAAGAACCGGGGGCTCAGGCCCAGACCGCCTCTAAACCCAGGCGGGGCCCCGCCAAACAGGAAGACGAAGGTTTGCTCCAAAAGCTCTGGAAGACCTGGAAGACCTGGAGTGGGAAGTAATAAGGGGAGAGGGATCGATCGCTTAACTTCAGGAATTCACTCATAAATATATCACCCCCACCCTAACCCTCCCCCCTCAAGGGGGAGGGGATTTCGGACCTTTTACGAACCCGTCGAACTTGAGTTATTACTCAGTGAATAAAACGGTTCCATGGTCCTATGAAAAGTCAACTAAAAAAATCCCCCTAAATCCCCCTTTAGAAAAGGGGGACTTTAATAACCTTTCCGAATAGTTCCCCACTTTTTTAAAGGGGGGTCAGGGGGGATTTATCCCTGAAGAGCTTCATATCCAATGGGAACTATTCGATGCTCCGAGTAATAAAAGAAGCCGGAGTCTGAATCCTTATCCCCTAGAATAATCTTTGTGAAATATTTCCCTAAGACGCGCCTATTTCTATTGACAACCATGCCCGCCGGGGATAATCATAAGAATTTAGACGGGTCTGTTTACGGGGAGTCGAATTATGCCAAGTTCTGTTTCCAATGCAACAAACTTAAGTTTCAATTTGCTGATAATCCTGGTCTTTTTAACCGAAAACCGATAACCGATAACCGAAAACGGTTTTATGCCCATTGACCTGAACATCTTGATCGGCGGGGCCGCGGGGCAAGGGGTGCACGCGGTCACCCTGCCCCTGGCCAAAACCCTGGTGCGCCACGGCCTCCAGGTGATGTTCGTTCAGGATTACCAGTCCCGGGTCCGGGGCGGCCATCTCTTTAACAAAATCCGTCTGGCGGATAAGCCGCTGCTGTCCTCCCGGGAAGGGGTGGACCTGCTGGTGGCCCTCAATCAAGAGACCGTGGCCCTGCACCAGGAAGAACTCTCCCCCCAGGGAGTGATCATCTACGACGCCGCGCACGTCAAAGAAGCGCCTTTGGGAAGAATGGCCCTGGCCCTTTCCCCTAACGATTTAATAGCCGACCCCAAGGCTGGGGAAATCGCGGTGAACGCCGGAGCCTGCGGCGCCATTCTGGGCTTGCTGAACGTCCCCCTGGCCCCGGCCCTGGCCCTGCTCCGGGACACTTTTGCGGACAAAGGCTCCCAGGTGGTGGAATGGAACGTCACCGCGGCCACCCGGGGCTATGAGCTGGCCGCGGCCCTAAAGACCCCCTTTTCTCTCAAGGACATCACCCCGCCGCCGGAGCCGCGCCTCTTAATCGGCGGCCATGACGCCCTGGCCCTGGGGGCCCTGGCCGCGGGGTTGCAGTTCATATCCGGCTACCCCATGACCCCCTGGACCGGCGTGTTGAACGCGGTGGGCCTGAGGGCGGGCCGCTATGGGGTGGTGGTGGAGCAAGCGGAAGACGAAATCGCGGCCATAAATTTGGCCATCGGCGCGGCTTACGCGGGGGTGAGGGCCATGACCGGCACCTCCGGGGGCGGCTTCTGTCTCATGACCGAAGCCCTGGGGCTGGCGGCCATGACGGAAACTCCCCTGGTGATCGTGGAAGCCATGCGCCCCGGTCCCAGCACCGGGCTGCCCACCCGCACGGAGCAGGGAGATTTGGGATTTGTGCTCTCTGCCGGGCAGGGGGATTTCCCCCGGGCCGTCCTGGCGCCCGGCACTCCCGCCCAGGGCTTCGTCCTGGCGGCCAGGGCCTTTAACCTGGCGGAGCGCTATCAGTTGCCGGTGTTCTTGCTCACGGACCAGGCATTCGCCGACACCCATATCACCCACCTGCCGGCGGAATTTCCGGAACCGGAGATTGACCGGGCCCTGGAAACGGGGCCGGCTGCCGGGCCTTACGAGCGTTACGCCTTTACGGATAGCGGCGTCTCCCCCCGGCGGCTGCCGGGCTTCGGGCCGGAGTTGGTGGTGGCGGATTCCGACGAACACACCCCGGACGGCCATCTCACCGAGGACCTGGCGGTGCGGATTAAGATGCACGACAAGCGCCTGGCGAAGCTTAAGGGCCTGGCCCAGGAACTTAACGGGATCACCACCGCGGGACCAAAGGACGCGCCCCTGACCCTGGCCTGCTGGGGCTCCAGCCTGGGGCCGGTTCAGGAGGCCGCGGCCCGGCTTACCGCGAGCGGCGTTCCGGCCCGCATGGTGCATTTCAGCGAACTGTGGCCCTTCCCTCAGGCCGCGGTGGCCGACGCTTTGGAGGGAACCCGGAAATTGGTCATGGTGGAGATGAACGCCACTGGCCAGTTCAACCGCCTGCTGCGCCAGGAAACCGGCATCCAGGCGGATCACCTGGTGCTGAAATACGACGGCGCGCCCTTCACCCCGGAATATATTCTCCGGGGCCTGAAGGCAAAGGTCTGAGGACCCGGATATGCTGTCCCTGGAATTATATCAAGGTATTGAATCGGCCTGGTGTCCGGGCTGCGGCAATTTTCCCATGCTCAAGGCCTTCAAACAGGCCCTGGCGGAGCTGGAAATCCGGCCGGAAGAGATTGTGGTGGTGTCGGGCATCGGCCAGTCGAGCAAATTTCCCCATTACCTGAAGTGTAACACCTTCAACGGCATCCACGGCCGCACCCTGCCGGTGGCCACGGGCATCCGGCTTGCCAACCCGGAGCTCAAGGTGGTGGCCGTGGCGGGGGACGGCGATTGTTACGGGGAAGGGGGCAATCACCTCTTGGCCGCGTTCCGGAAGAACCCGGGGTTTACCCTGGTGGTACACAACAACCAGATATATGGCCTCACCAAAGGCCAGGCCTCTCCCACCAGCGACCAGGGTTTCAAGACCCTGCTGCAGCCGGAGGGCGTAGCTTATCCGCCGCTCCACGCCCTGGCCCTGGCCGTGGCCCAGGACTGCTCCTGGGTGGGGCGGGGATTTGCCGGGGACCTGGAGTACCTGACCCGGCTGTATAAAGAAGCCGTCTCCCACCGGGGCTTTGCCCTGCTGGAAGTGCTTCAACCCTGCGTGTCCTTTAACAAGGTGAATACCTTTCAATGGTACCGGCAGCGGGTCTATCACGTGGACGAAGAACCGGGATACGACCCGGAAAACGAACTGTGGGCTTATCAAAAAGCCAAGGAGTGGGGGGACCGCATACCCACGGGAGTGATCTACCGCAAGCCCCGCCCTCTCCTGGAGGAGTCCCATCCGGCCTTACGGACGGGTCCCCTAGTGCGTCAACCATCGACTCGGTCCATTACCGAACTTTTGGCCGATTTCTTTTAAAGGAGAAAACCATGGCGGAACACTCTTCGCCTTCCTGGGCAATCTTGAAAGACCCCAACCGCATCCTGCAGGAGGATGAGTACGGCTCCCGCATGGAACTCCTCATCTGTTTCCTCACCTGGGCCGTGGAGATCGGGCTGTGCTTTGTCCTGGCCCTTAACTACTTGCGGGGCTGAGGCGGTTTTCGGTTTTCAGTTTTTGGTGAAAACCTGGTGGACCTCTAATACTTTTGCGCTTTTGCGTGAGACCTGTTCATCTTCCGTCGGCTCCACCGGGAAATGACCGTTAGCCTGCCCAGAGGGGCGCCCCCCATGAACGGTCGCGCCCCTACCCGGAACGGCACGAGCCACCGGACCTTGGGGGGCACAGGGAGTCGGCCTCGACCCTTAAGATGTTTTCTCGGCCGAGATAACCTTGTCATCCGGGAAAAAGTTTTTTTCTTTGACTTTGTGAATTTTGGCATTTATTTATTTTGAATAAATAATTGAAATCCCCTTTGGGTTAACATACAATTTTAGGTGAAGGAAAAAACCAATAATTCCCTGCCGGAGTTCGGCTACGGCCGACCCGACAGCTAGTCGGCGCGGGGAGGAACCCACCATACCTGGGGGTTACCACAGGCACTGGCGTAAGCACGTTCGCAGAGCCGCGGAACCTTATGGCAAGGCTCAGGGAGGTGTGGGAGATTTATGATTAACGAACTGTTAGCTCCGGGCGGCAGCCTGGAAATGGTGGAAGCCGTTTTCAAAAACGGCGCCAATGCCGTGTATGTTGGGGCCAAGGGCTTCAGTCGCCGCAAGTGTGAATGGGAACTGGAAGATAGCCGGATCAAAGAAGCCGTGGGCATTGCCGCGGCTTACCAGGGGAAGGTCAGGGTGGCTCTCAACGCCGAGATACCACCGGAGAAGCTTACCCTGGTGGTGCAAAAGGTGGAAAAGTACGCCCACTTCGGCATCGAAGGGGTGATCGTCAAGACCCCGGCGGTAATGCAGGAAGTTCACCGCCGTTTTCCGGAGCTGGTGATTCACGCCAGCGTGGGCTGCAACATCCAGACCCGGGCGGAGATGGCCCGGTTTAAAGACTACGGCGCCACCCAACTGGTGGCCTCCACGGAGATCAACACCGTGGAGAAGCTTACCCGTTTCAAGGGGGAGGCCGACGAGTTGGGACTGGCTACCGAAGTCCTGGTCCACGGCAACCGCTGTATCGGCGGGGTGGGTAACTGCATGTTCCACGAACTCATTGCCGATTCTTACGTGCGCAAGGTCTATCACGACGAGGAAGGCAATGAAATCGTGGAATACGAGGGCTGGCCGGACCGCAGCGGCAGTTGCTTCCGCATCTGCCTGTTGAGCGACGAACAGCGCCAAAAGGTGCTGGCCAAGCGGGGCCATTCCCGGGATAAAATCGACGAAGTCAATGATCGGGTCCACCGTCACCCCAATGTGGCCTTCGCCATCCTGGGGGATGAACTGAAGGCCTATCTGAATCTGGGGTTGGCCACCGTAAAGGTGCAGGGCCGGGAATATGCCGTCACCATGATCTCCCGAATGATCTGCTGTTACCGGCAGCTCATCGACGCCCATGCCCGGGGGGAAGACATCAACGGGCCGTTTTACCAACGCATTCAGGATCGCCTAGCGGCCCTGGTGCGGGAACGGGATGAAGCCCGGATGGAAAAGACCAGGGAATTGCACCGGCATATCGTCGGACTTTGAGGAAAGTTTTTCTCCCTTAAACCAAGATTATACTTTCCTGTCACCAAAGCCTGCCCTATAATAAGGCAGGCTTTTCCTTTGGTTTGAACCCCTTAAGGCTATGGAATCAATAACTTTACCGACAAATATACAAATAAGTAATACCTCTTTCGGACATAATTTGCAAAAATGTAAATAGAGAAGCCAACTATCGTGAAACGCAATCCTGCCGGCAATAGGCCCTCCGTCTTCCTTCTCTTGGGGGGAGTAATATTAGGGGCCATTATTCTCGTAGGGAGCTTCTGCAATCTGGCCAATTATCCCACTATCTGGTGGGATGAGGCCATCTTTTCCGAGACTGCGGCCAACCTGGTGCAGCATGGCCGCTATGCCTTTACGGTCCAAAGCCCGGACCAGTTAAGCGACCTGGACTTTCGCATCAGTGTGGGGCCCGCGGTGATCCTTCCGGTGGCCCTGGCTTACCGCATTTTGGGGGTGGGGGTGATTCCCGGCCGGCTGGTGGCCGGCCTCTACCTGGTCTTGACCTTCCTGGGGTTATTTTGGGGAGCCCGGCGCCTCTGGGGCTCCAGGACGGCCCTGGCCGCGGTGGCCCTGGCCCTGGGAGGCACCGACGTCTTTTACTGGGGCCGTTCGGTCCTGGGGGATATCCCGGCCCTGGGTCTGTTCCTCTGCGGCCTGGGGTTCCTCACCAAGGGGCTGGAGAAGGACTCCGTCCGGCCCCTGTTTCTCGGGGGCGTGTTCCTGGGACTGGCCTTTGACGCCAAGGAATTCTACGGCCTGGCCTTCCTGCCCCCCATCCTGGTGATGGCCCACCATTTCTGGCCCCACAAAGGCCGTTTGCTAAGGCGGCTCCTGGCCTACGGGGTGGGGTTGAGCCTGCCGCTGCTGGGCTACATAGCCCTTAAATGGTTGATCCTGGGGAACCTGAGCGCGGCAGTGCTCCATTTCCTCCAGCAGAAACAGCTCCTGTGCCATGAGTTTTTCACCCCTTTCACCATCGGCCGGCTCTATCCCGAAAGCCTCCTCTATTTCCTGGGTCATCCCCTTTCCTGGTTAGGGGTCCTGGGAGTCTGGTGGATCTGGAGAAAAGGCGCGGCCTCTCCAGGAGAACGCCTGTGGGCCGGAAATTTTCTGCTGTGGAGTCTGTTCTACCTCACCAGCGTGTACTGGCACCGCTTTGCCTTGCCGGCGCTGTTTTTGGCCGCCCCCCTGGCAGCTTATTTCCTGGGGCAGGCCATGGCCCGGTTGACCGCCAAATGCGCCGTCCCCTCCCCCCGGTGGCTGACGGCAGGCATGGCCCTGGCCTTTCTCGTGATCTATCCTCTGCCGGTAGTGGAGTACCTGGACCAGATCGTGACCCGCCGGGCCGACAGCCCTTCCCGCCTGGTGGATTATCTCCGGGATAATGTGTCGCGCCAGTGCCTCATCGAGACCCCGGAATATGAGCTGGCCTTCCTGGATGACGACCACCAGGTTCATTTAATGCCGGAATTTTTCTTCGTGGAGGCCACTCCCGAGAAAATCGAGTTATTGAATCCCCGGGGCAAACCCTACGATTTCGACCGGGTGGGCGCGGAAGTCTTGATCCTGGGGACTTTCGGCAAAGGGGTCTTCCGCCAGGTCTATCCCCCGGAGCGCATTGCCCGGGGGTGGCTCCGGGTGGCCCAGGTGGAATGTTACGATATCTACGTGTCCCGAAAAGGCGGGGCCAAATGGTTGAAAAGGCCTCCCGGTCCTTTAAGCTCCATCCGGATTAACGTCCCTGTGAAGCCCAAATTTAGCCCGTTTGAGGCCCCAACCATTGATCATCAACTCTATCACTGAATTTCGCCGCGCCTGCCGCAGCCTCGGTCCCGGAGATTTGATTCTCGGCCGCCTGGCCCTGAAACCCGGGGAAGAGATTAAATTATACGACTTGGCGGACCGGGGGGTCACCTTCTTTCCCCCGGCCCTAGCACAGCTCCTGGCCCGCTCCAAGGCGGCCCAGGCGGAGGTTCTGGGGGAATTCATGGCGCCCGGCTCCTTTGTGGCCTATGGCCTCCCGGACCTCGCGGCGCACCTGATGGAGTTCCAGACCCGGGGCATCGAGTCGGTAGTGGCCAAGCGGGATAAGGCCCACCTGGGCCTGGGAGTCAGCCTCTGGCCGTCCTTGGAAGCCCTGTACAGCCTGGCGAGTCTCCGGGACCTGTCTTATCCCCTGGTGGTGCAGCCTTTCCTGCCCCAGGCCCGGGACTTTCGGCTGGTGGCGCTGGGGGATTACCTGGAGGCCTATGAACGCCTCAATCCCCACAACTTTCGCAAGAACCTTTTTCAGGGGGGCTCCCTCCGGACCGTGGACCTGTCGCCCCGAATATCGGATTTCTGCCGCCGGGTGATGGCCCGGGGGAAATTTCCTTATGCCGTGGTGGACCTGCTCTTCAGTCAGGAGGACCGGATTTATCTTTCGGAAATCAATTTCCATGGAGGACTCAAAGGGGCCCGCCTCACCCAAAAGGAATTGGGGGAGAAAGTGGCGGCCCTGGAGGACGCCTTTCGGCGCGGATGGGAAAACTCATAGAAGACCCGGAGTTACGGGACCGGGCGTACGTCTTTACGGACCGTGCTGAGGCCGGCCACCGCCTGGCTGAAAAGCTTCTGGATTACCGGGGCCGGGAGGTGCAGCTCTTTGCCGTCCCCGCGGGAGGCGCGCCGGTGGCCGCGGAAATCGCCAAGAGATTGCAGGTCCCCCTGGACCTGGTCGTGGTGCGCAAGATTCCGCTTCCCTGGACCACGGAAGCGGGCTTCGGGGCCCTCAATCCCGACGGGGAAGCCCTTTTCAACCAGGAGTTGCTGGAGCGCTTCCCCCTGTCCCCGGAAGAGATTGCCACCCAGGTGCAGAAGACCCTGGATATCTTGAGGAAACGGGAAGCCCGCCTCCGGGGCGGCCAACCCTATCCCCTGCTAAACGGCCGCACGGTGATCATCGTGGATGACGGCCTGGCCTCGGGCTACACCATGCGGGCCGCCATCCAATTCCTCAAGTCAAAAGGGGCCGGGCCCCTCATCGTGGCCGTGCCCACCGGCTCAGCCCGCACCGTCAGGGAGCTCCTGCCCATGGTGGAGGAACTTTACTGCCTCAACGTGCGCACCGGCTTTTCCTTCGCAGTGGCCGCAGCCTATGAAAACTGGTATGATCTGACGGAGGATGAGGTGCTGGAGATTGTCAGATCTTTGAATCCTCCCCGGTGAGTTCAAGGAGGCCCCTGTGACAGAGCCAGGAGGGAAGGCCAGGGAGTTAAGCTCATCCATGTTCTGCCCCCGGTAGCCATTAGCCCATCAACCCAAATGAATCCAAAAGTCAATATTTTTCCATACCCCCGCATCCCCCTCGACCAAGTGGCCTTTGACATCGACGGGGTGGTGGCGGACATCATGACCACCTTCCTGGATCTGGCCCGGGAGAAGTACGGGCAGGGGCATCACCTCACTTACGAGCACATCACCACCTTTCGCCTGGAAGACTGCCTGGACCTGGAACCCTGGATCATTGACGAACTCATCCGGGAACTCATCGACCGGCCCCATGAGCTGCCCATCGAACCCTTTCCCTACGCCATCCCCACCTTAAGCCGCCTGGCGGAAGAAGCGCCCTTGCTCTTTGTCACCGCCCGGGACCGGGCCGCGCCCATCCGGACCTGGCTCCACCGCGCCCTGGCTCCGGTGCCGCCGGAGAGCATCCGGGTGTTGGCCACCGGCGATCCCGACACCAAGCTCCACTACCTGAAGGACCACCGGGTGCAGTATTTTGTGGAAGACCGCCTGGAGACCTGCTGGAGCCTGGCGGATAACGGCATCACCCCCATCCTTTTCATCCAGCCCTGGAACCGGCAACCCCACCCCTTCCCCGAAGTCCGGGGCTGGCCGGATCTGGCGGCCTTGCTGTTCGGGGATGATGGAAGTATGGGTGAGTGAAAGGAAAATTTACCACAGACACAGAGCCCACAGAGCACAATTATTGTCCCCTCTGTGTTCCCCGGGGTTCTCCGTGTCTCTGTGGTTAAAATATTTTTCGTTGATTTTCATACAAACACCTGCGGCTACATACGGCTTTTTAGAAAAACCGGTCCCCATTTCCCTTGACAACTCGCCAGAATCCTTTAATATTAAAAGGCTAATGGTTTAAATCGGGAGGCAATCGTGTACGCCATCATCCAAACAGGCGGAAAACAATATCGGGTCTCCCCGGGAGACGTCCTCCGGGTGGAGCGTCTTCCCGGAGATCGGGGCGATGAAGTAGTTCTGGATCAGGTGTTGCTGGTCACCGACGGTGAGGATATTCGGGTCGGCAGCCCTCTGGTGGAGAACGCCACCGTGCGGGGCCAGATCGTGCGTCAGGGTCAGGCCAAAAAAATCCTGGTGTTCAAGAAGAAGCGCCGGAAGAATTACCGTCGCCGCCAGGGACATCGGCAGCTTTACACTGCCCTGCAAATCCAGGAAATTACTGTATAATTTGTTGAAGGGAAAACCAGGGATAGTAGGGGCGGGTTTTAAACCCGCCCCTACCCCCCCTCCCCCAATCAACAGGAGACACTAGCATGGCACATAAAAAAGCCGGCGGCAGTTCACGCAACGGCCGGGACAGCGCAGGCAAACGCCGGGGCGTGAAGCGGTTCGCCGGACAGGCGGTCAAGGCCGGCACCATCCTGGTGCGCCAGGTGGGCACCCGCATCCACCCCGGGAACAACGTGGGCATGGGCCGGGACTTCACCCTGTTCACCAAAATCGACGGGGTGGTGACCTTTGAGCCCTTCGGCAAAGACCGCAAGCGGGTCAGCGTATATCCGGCGATCTGAAGTCCTTTCCTGATGAGGTGGTCATCACCGTTGGGGGTGGCGCCGGCGGCGCGGGTTCCGTGAGCTTCCTCAGGACCGCGCATCATCCCCGGGGCCGGGCCGACGGCGGCGACGGCGGCTCCGGCGGCGATGTGATCCTGGAAGCCAACCGGTCCCTGCGCACCTTAACCCACTTCCGGCGCCGCCGCCTCTTCCAGGCCGACAAGGGCCTCCCCGGCCGGAAGCAGGACCGCCACGGCCGCAGCGGACCTCCCCTGGTCATTGCCGTACCCCTGGGCACCCGGGTCTTTGACGCGGACACCGGGGAACTCCTGAGGGACATCCTCACCCCCGGCGAACGATTCGTCATCGCCAAAGGCGGCCGGGGCGGCAAGGGCAACGCCCATTTCACCTCCTCCCGCATGCGCTCTCCCCGTTTTTGCCAACCTGGGGAACCGGGCCAGGAACGCCGCATCCATCTGGAACTCCACATCCTGGCGGACGTGGGCCTGGTGGGCGCGCCCAACGCCGGCAAATCCACCCTCCTCAAGGCTTTAACCGCGTCCAAGGCCCGGGTCGGCGCCTTTCCTTTTACCACCCTCAATCCCCAACTGGGAGTAATGTTCCGGGATGAATCGGAACCCCTCATCCTGGCGGAAATACCCGGCTTGATCCCCGGGGCCCACCTGGGCAAGGGCCTGGGGCACCGGTTTTTAAGGCACCTGAAGCGCACCCGCCTCCTGCTGCATCTCATTGATGCGAGCCTGGTGTCCCCGGAGGATCCCCTGGTTCCCCTAAGAGAGCTGGAAGTGGAAATGGCGGCCTTCGATGCGGACCTGCCCCACCGGCCGCGGCTGGTGGTATTAAATAAGACGGACCTCCTGGAGCCGGATTTTCCTTTGGACGCGGTGATCGCGGCCTACCACCGGGACGGCCGGCCGGTCATCCCCGTTTCGGCCATGACCGGGGAGGGTATGGAGGAATTGCGCCAGGCCATCTGGACGACCATGGCGGAAGATTTATCCGGAGGAGAGGGACCGGTGCAGACCGACCTTGCCCCGGACACCGAACCCCCTTCCCCAACCGCTTAAAGGCATAAAGAGGGGAGTTTGATATAAAAATGTGGAACAGCCGCCCTCGGCTGTTCATAAGCAAGCGGGGGCGCGTATGCCGCTATTCCTGAGGCTCTCCCCTTAAAAGGCTTTTTCCGCCACCTGTTATTGTCATGTCTTATTAATAAGTTGACATATATCCCCTATAATCTTTAAATAAAGAAAAAGGCGGAACCCATAGGGCGTGCCGTGCACGCCGAACCATGGCGGCCACGGGCCGCCCTATAACTTTTTTCCAGTTCCCAAGCTGAGCATGGGAACCAGAAGAAAATGCGGCGCCGCCGCCCCCGGAGGTTCCTGATAGCTTCTGCCGTCGGGGGAGATCCGGACCCATCAGGTTTTTTTAACAGAAAACAGAAAACAGAAAACAGAAAACGGAACACCGCAAACTCCCATGAATCCCTTGCGTCGCCAACATCTCGGTAAAGCCCGGCGGGTGGTCCTGAAGTTAGGGAGCGCGGTGCTCACTGCCCCGGATGGCCTCAACCTGCCCCTGATTCAGCGCCTGGTGGGGGAAATGGCCCGGCTGCGGAAAGGGCGGGAGTTCGTCATCGTGTCCTCCGGGGCCGTGGCCGCGGGGATGCGCAAGTTGGGACTAACCCAACGCCCCACGGGCATCCCCCAGCAACAGGCCGTGGCCGCCGCGGGGCAAAGCTCCCTGATGCAGACCTACGAGGAAGCCTTTGCCGGGCACGGCCTCAAGGTGGCCCAGATCCTCCTCACCCATGACGACCTGGCGGCCCGCAGCCGTTTCCTCAATGCCCGGAACACCCTGTTCACCCTGCTCCGGTGGCAGGTGACCCCCATCATCAATGAAAACGACACCGTAGCCACCGACGAGCTGAAGTTCGGGGACAACGACAATCTTGCAGCCCTCATCTGCAACCTGACGGAAGCGGACCTGTTAATCCTGCTGACGGATATTGACGGCTTATACGATCAAGACCCCCGGGAACACCCGGAAGCGCAACTGGTGCCCCTGGTGGAGACCTTTGACGCCCGCCTGGACAAAGCCGCAACCCGCAAGGCCGGGGTCCTGGGCCGGGGGGGCATGTCCAGCAAGCTCCAGGCCGCCAAAAAAGCCGCGGCCGCGGGCATCCCCACCTTGATCGCCAACGGCCTCACCCCCGGCATCCTGGAAGCCGTCTTTGCCGGCGCGGAGGTGGGCACCCTGATTCTGCCCCAGGCCACCAAATTAAAGAGCCGCCAATACTGGCTGGCCTACAATGTCACCCCCCAGGGGGCCATCCTGGTGGACCAGGGGGCCTGGAAGGCCCTGGTGCGCCACCACAAGAGCCTGCTGCCCGCGGGCATCGTGGAGGTCTTCGGCGGCTTCGGCAAGGGCGCGCCGGTGCAACTGGTGGACCCGGAGGGCAAGCCCTTCGCCATGGGCCTCACCAACTACTCGGCCCGGGACATCAACCGCATCAAGGGCCGCCAGAGCGCCGAAATCGCCCAATCCCTGGGGTATAAAGGATATGATGAAGTGATTCATCGGGATAACCTGGTGATATTTCCGGAGATGGGGTGAGGGGAGAGATCTAAGTTTTGATGGTCCTTACAGGAAAAAAAATCCCTCAACACTCCCAGTGGGGGAAGGTTATTTAAAGCCTTTATAAAAATGTATTAAAATATATATTTTTCCATTAATGGAGAGTCCAATGAAAACAATAGCTATTTTTAACAACAAAGGTGGAGTGGGTAAAACAACCCTTACATATCATGTAGCTTATGCACTCGCGGAACTCGGGAAGAAAACTCTTATAATCGACTTAGACCCACAATCAAATTTGACTTTATTTGGGATAGATACAAAACGTCTTCATAAGATATGGGCTATCGAAGATTCTTTTATAGACGATTTCAAATCCGCTAAAGATAATAAAACGCCTAAAAAATTTGATACTATAATAAATGATACTAGGTCGATTCATTTTCTTGTTAAACCCACAGAAGATGGAATAGAAGAGCTACCTAGCCTATGTCCACCAATAATATTACACGACAATCTCGGCCTAGTACCCGGAAGGCTTACTTTTTATACCTACGAAGATGTTATCTCTAGAAGATGGAGTGATGCTTATAGGGGAGACCCTTTGGCAATAAGAACAATAACTAAAATTCGTAATATTTGCTTTGATTATGGAAAACAATTTGGTTATGAGTATGTCCTTGTTGATACGTCTCCAAGTCTTAGTATGCTTAATAGAGTCATAATTTCAACAACAGATGGTTTTATGATTCCATGCATGCCTGACATGTTTTCATTGTATGGCATTCAAAATATTGGCAAATGCTTAAGCAAATGGAAGTTTGAATTCGAAACTATGTTTAAAGTTCTTTCTGAAAAGAAACGTCGCAATTTCCCTTCAAAATTTGTGCAATTCTTGGGTTACACGATTTTTAATGCGAGGAAATACACCGGTGTCCGTAATGAATGGAATTTAGCTCAGGCCCATTATAATTATGCTAAACAAATTCCTGATACTGTAAGAAAGTTTATAAGTCCTGAAGTACGTGAACATCTCCCGAATGATTTGTTAACCAAACCTATTGGTGGTACGGCTGTCATGCACTCGCATAGCACATTACCAAATATGGCTCAAAAGTATCAATGTCCTATTTGGCTTGTGCCGACTAAGCCAGGTATTGAGGCTGAAGACAGAGGGACAATAATTGGTAATAGGCATAACTATGAATTAACCCAGAATCAATATAAAGAATTTGCAAAGGATCTATTGAATAGGTTGGATTTTCTGGAGGATACCAATGAGTAACGCTAGACTTGTTGATGATATTCTCGAATTGATAAAGGATAACATCCATAATTTTGACTTATTTAGGGATAGCGTAGAATCTTTTTTTAGAAAACATCCCAAATTAATTTCCTCTCCGCTAGTTGTTCATTCAGTTAGGAGTAGGTTAAAAGAATTAACGCATATTAAAGATAAATTAACTAGAAAAATAGAAAACGGTGACGATATTAATACTACCAACTTTTATGATAAGATTACTGATATTGCAGGAGTTCGCGTCCTACATCTTTACCAAGAACAATTTAATATTATAAATAGTTGCATAGATGAGCAGCTAACAAGGGGAGATTGGGTGTTATATGAACCATCAATAGCTTATACATGGGACCCAGAGTCAACAGATTTTTATAGAAAGCATGGTTTAGAAGTTAAAGTTAAAGAAAGCTTTTACACAAGCATACACTACGTTGTGAAGCCTCGAATAGATTCCGAATTAACTTGCGAAATTCAAGTTAGAACGCTATTTGAAGAAATCTGGGGCGAGATCGACCATACTATTAATTACCCTTATCCCACCGATAATCTTGCTTGTCGCGAGATGCTTCGAGTTTTAGCAAGACTTGTAGGGGCGGGTAGCAGATTGGCCGATTCTATTTTTAGAACTCATCAAGAAAGAGCTTAGGGTGGCTTGGTGAACGGGCGCGAAAGCCCGCCCTACCGATACTCCCTGGGCAGAAAATCGCAAAATGGAGAAATGATGAAGCTTGCCGGACAGATTTGGATTATGGCTATAGAAGCTAAAGAGGCGGCCCGGAGGTTGGGCTCGCTGGGGCGGGGCGTGAAGGATCAGGTCATCCTGAGGATTGCGGAGTTGCTCAAGGAGCAGCAGGCCTTCATCCAGGCGGAGAATGCCAAGGATGTGGAGGCCGCCAAAGCCGCGGGGCAAACGGCCGCGTTCATCGACCGCCTGACGCTCTCGGACAAGGTGATGAATTCCATGGTCAACGGCCTCCGGGAAGTGGCGGCGCTGCCGGACCCGGTGGGCGCGGTGACCTCCATGTGGGTCCGGCCCAACGGCCTCATCGTGGGCCGCCGGCGTATCCCCTTGGGGGTCATCGGCTTCATTTACGAGTCCCGGCCCAACGTCACGGTGGACGCCGCGGCCCTTTGTCTTAAGAGCGGCAACGCGGTGATTTTGAAGGGCGGCAAAGAGGCCATCCACTCCAACCTGGCCCTGGCGAAGCTCATGCAACAGGCCCTTAGCGAAGCCCGGATCCCCCCCGCCGCGGCCCAGGTGATCCCCAGCACGGCCCGGGAAGCCACCCTGGAATTGCTCAAGCAAGACGACCTGGTGGACATCATCATACCCCGGGGGGGCGAGGGCCTTATCCGCTTCGTGGCGGAGCACTCCCGCATCCCGGTGCTCAAACACTACAAGGGAGTGTGCCACATCTTCGTGGATGAGGGCGCCGACCCGGACCTGGCGGAAAAGGTGTGCTTCAACGCCAAGGTGCAGCGCCCCGGGGTCTGCAACGCCATGGAGACCCTGTTAGTACACGAAGCCGCGGCCACAGAATTCCTGCCCCGCATGTGCGCCCGTTTTAGGGAATCCAAAGTGGAGCTGCGGGGCTGCCCTGAAACCCTAAAGATCGATCCCGCGGTAGTCCCCGCCAAAGACGAGGACTGGGGCTACGAGTTCCTGGACCTCATCCTGGCGGTGAAGGTGGTCCCGGACCTGGACGCGGCCCTGGACCACATTGCCCGGTACGGCTCCAACCACACCGAGGCCATCATCACCCGGGACTACGACCGCTCCCAGCGGTTCCTGAAGGAGGTGGACTCCTCGGTGGTGCTGGTGAACGCCTCCACCCGGTTCAACGACGGGGGCGAGCTGGGCCTGGGCGCGGAGATCGGCATCAACACCTCCAAGCTCCACGCCTTCGGGCCCATGGGCCTGGAAGAACTCACCACCACCAAGTTCATCGTCTATGGGAATGGCCAGATTCGGCAGCTCGTCCGCCACCCGATCAACGCCGCGGCGAAGCTCCGCCTCGGACAGGAAACCGTCGCGGTCCGCGTCGAGCGCGGCGAAGTCGAGGGGCAGTAGGCCCGCTGCCGCCTCGGCCGGCGAAACCTGTCCGCTCATGTCGGTGTCGAGCTGGGCGAGCAACCGCCTCGCCGCGGCGTCGGGGCGGATTTGCAGACCGCTTGCGGAATGGGCGAAGCCGGTGACCGCCCCCTGGGCCTTCGCCCATCGCAGCGCGGGCGTCGCCCACGTCGGCCAGCCCTTTTCCTTGGTCCCGC
>CAZUBT010000053.1:0-23982 GCA_964618815.1 uncultured Desulfobacterales bacterium
GATTTTATCACCAAGCCCTTCCGCAAGGAGACCATCCTCATCACCATCAAGCGGGCTCTGGAATGGAAGCGCATGCAAGGGGAACTGGCGGCCATGAAGAAGCAGTGAGCAGTAAGCTGTGAGCAGTGAGCAGTAATATGAAGGAGCTGGGAGTGTTTCCGGGCTTTATTAACTGACCACTGATCACTGGCAACTGGCAACTTATTTTTCGGAGAAAGCGGGCTGTGTTTAAATTCCTGCGGCGGTTCCTGAAATCGGCAGAGGACGAACAACTCCGCCTGCAGGAAAAATTTGTGCATTTCCGCCGGCTTTTGGAGGGCAACAATCGGGCCCTGGAAACCATGGCGGATATGGAGGAGAAACTCTCCGGGGATTTCCTCTTCGACACCGGCTACTTGCAGGCGCAGGTGCAGGACCTGGGGGACAGCGTCTCCCGGATGGTGACGGAACTCAATCTCCTCTGTCAGGACCGCTACCGGGAACTGGCCCCCATCTATGCCGGCCTCCGGAAAACCATTCAGGAAGAGTTGGACGCGGTCCCCACCATTCCGGATACCCCCTATATCCTGCCCCTGTCCGGGTTGAACCGGGAGATGGCCCCCGCGGTGGGCGGCAAGATGGCCAATCTGGGGGAAATCGGCAACCGCATCGGCTTGCCGGTGCCTCAGGGCTTCGCCATCACCGCCAAGGCTTATCAGCGTTTCCTGGAAGCCTCCAACCTGGCCCAAGACCTGGAGGCCAAACTGGCCCAGGCCCGCATCGAAGACCTGGACAGCCTCAAGGCCGTCAGCCGGGAATTGCAGGCCCTGGTGCTGGCCGCGCCTTTGCCTGCGGATCTGGAGGAGGCTATCCGGGCCGCGGCCGCGTCCTTGCCCTCCCCGTGGCTGGCGGTGCGCTCCAGCGCGGTGGGGGAGGACACGGAGTTTTCCTTTGCGGGCCAGTTCGCCACCCTCCTCAACGTGGACGCGGCCCGGCTGCCGGAACATTACAAAGCGGTGGTGGCCGGCAAGTTCACCTCCCGGGCCATCTTCTATTGGAAATACCAGCAATTTTCCATCAACGATTTGCCCATGGCCGTGGGCGTCCTCACCATGGCGCCCGCCCGGGCCAGCGGGGTGATGTTCTCCCTGGACCCCCATGCGCCGGAGAACGACACGGCCCTCATCTCCGCGGTGTGGGGTTTGGGGAAATACGCGGTGGACGGGACCGTCTCCCCGGACCTCTTTGTGGTGGCCCGGGATGAGGACCTGACCATACAGCAGGCCCGCATCGCCGAGAAGCCCCGGGCCCTGATGTGCCGGGAGGGGGGAGGGTTGGAGGAGGTGCCCCTGTCCCCGGAGCAGGCCCGGTCCCCCTGCCTGACGGACGACCAGGTCCGGACCCTAACGGACATCGCCATAACCCTGGAAGAGCATTTCGGCCGGCCCCAGGACATTGAATGGACCATCGGGGAGGCCGGCAACATCTTGATACTCCAGTCCCGGCCCTTGAGGGTCAGCGCCCCGGTGTTCGCCGCCTCGGATCGGGAATCTCTGCCGGAACCCCAGGTCCCTCCCCTGCTCAATTTCGGCATCCGGGCCGTGGGGGGCGCGGCCGCGGGCCGGGTCCACCTCTTTCTCTACGACGATGAACTGGCCGCCATCCCCCGAGGCGCGGTGGTGGTAGCCCGGCAACCCTCGGCCCGATTGGTGCTGGTCATGGACCGCATCGCCGCCATTGTCACCGAAGTGGGGAGTCCCACGGACCACATGACGATTTTGGCCCGGGAATTCCGGATTCCCACCCTGGTGGATGTGGGCGGCGCCACCAAGGTCCTGCATCCCGGCCAGTTGGTCACGGTGGACGCGGACAACGCCCTCATCTATCCCGGCCGGGTGGCGGAGCTCCTGGACCGCCAGCCCCCCCCCGATGAGGCTCTGCGCGCCTCCCCGGTTTTTCAGAAACTGCGCCGCATCCTGAAGCAGGCCACGCCGCTGAATCTCCTGGACCCCGAAAGCCCGGAGTTTAAGGCCAAAAATTGCCGCACCCTGCACGACCTCACCCGGTTCTGCCACGAAAAGGCCATGGACGCCATGTTCACCACCGATGTGGAGCGGGCCCTGGAGTCCCACCGGGTCAGCCGCCTCCAGACCGACCTGCCCATGAACCTGTTCATCCTGGATCTGGGCGGCGGGCTGAAGGACCCCGGCCAGCCGACGGTAACGGAAGCGGATATCCTCTGCCGGCCCTTCAAGGCCTTGCTCCGGGGCTTTCACCATCCGGGGGTCCGTTGGGCCGGCCAGGTGGCCCCGGACTTCAAGGGCTTCATCTCGGTATTCGCCAACACCATGTACGATGCCGCCAAGGGCGAGCGGGGCCTGGGAGGCAAGAGCTTCGCCATCATCAGCGATAACTACCTCAACTTCAACTCCCGCCTGGGCTACCACTTCGGTATCGTGGACGCCTACATCTCGGAAGAAAGAAACGACAATTACATCAGTTTCCAATTCAAAGGGGGGGCCGCCAGCATCGACCGCCGGGAACGCCGGGCCAGATTGCTTAAACAGATCCTGGACGATCTGGGGTTCAAGGCCCAGGCCAAGGGAGACCTGGTGCAGGGCCGCCTGGTGAAATATTCCATGCTGGAAACCGAGGAAACCCTGGAACTGGCGGCGCTCTTGATGGCCTTCTGCCGCCAACTGGACCTGGCCCTGGCCTCGGACGCGGTCATGGAGCGCATCCTGCAAGCCTTCAAGAAGGAAGACTACGGCCTCAGCTTCCTCCGCCCGGAACAAGCCGCGTAGTGAGTTTCGAGTTTCGAGTTTCGGGTTGTATATTATTGCGGGAGTGGTGAGGTTTACCGCGGCTACCCCGGCAAGGTTTGATACCAAGTTGCGGTCAAATGGATATCATTTGTAGGGGCGGACCTGCGTGTCCGACCCGTATCCTGGCGCACACACAGGTGCGCCCCTGACGCTAACTTCGCCTCAAGCGGCGGCCGGTTCTTTTTTCCTGGGCACCAACCGAAGTTCCAACCGGCACCCCAAAGCCTTGGCGTATTTTTGCAAAGTGCTCAGCGTCGGCGACGGTTTCTTCTGCCCGCCGGAGGATTCCAGACGGGCGATGGCCGGCGGTTTGGTGCCCATCCGCCTGGCCACCTCCTCCTGGGTTAAACCGGCCTGCCGGCGCGCCTTCACCAGGGCGTCGAAAATGGAGAACTCCTCTTCCAAGGCGTCGTATTCCGCCTTGAACTCCGGGTCCTTCACCCATTGGGCGACCATCTCTTCATGCGTTTTCATCTCCGATCTCCTTTAACCGGCGCCGGGCGGTGTCCATCTCTCTCTTGGGCGTCTTGGCGGTTTTTTTCACGAACCCGTGCAGGATGACAATCCTTTCGGACCTGGCGCCGAAAAAAACTCGCGCGATGCCTTCTTTGCCCATGACCCGAATCTCATAGAGGCCCTTTCCCAGCGACCGCACATAATACCGTTTTCGGTTTTCGGTTCTCAGTTTTCGGTTAAAAGAAATTGGATTATCAATAAGTTAGCCATAGAGTTGGTTGCATCTTAAACTGAACTTGGCATAAGGCATCCCCAAATGCGGGCCGTATTGCAACATCCGCTCGGTGATCCTGGCGTAGTAGGCCCGCAGGCCCACCGGCAGACCGTCTACCCACTGCCGGACGGTTTCGCTGTAATAGACGATCTTCCAGGACATGAAGCCTTGTTAACATATCTGTTAATATGTGTCAAGGAGTGGGGAAATGACATTTCCCCCTTATTTAAAAGTTCGCAAAGTGTATCACTATGTGATATATTCCTAAAAAAAATGAGGGTGTTCAAAATCAAATGATTCGCCCGCTGGGCGCGCCCGGAAGACGTTCCGGATTCCGTCTTGCTGCAAGTAGCGGCGGAGATTGTCGCAGGGCAGGTGGAGGCTGATCTTGGCGGCTGTTTGTTCAAAAAGCGGTTAACGGGGGAAGGACGCGGGAAGCGTGGCGGCTATCGTGTTCTTATAGGATACAAAAAGCCAAATGCGGAACGGATTGTCTTCCTTTATGCGTTCGCCAAAAATGCCGGGGCCAATATTTCAGACAAGGATAAAGGAAGCCTTAACAGGCTGCTGAAAAACCTGCAAACCTACATTTTTGTCATTCTGAGCGAAGCGAAGAATCTCGTCTTTTCAGGGAGTTGAGATCCTTCGCGACGCTCAGGATGACAGGAAAAACGGGTTTTTCAACAGCCTGGTAGTGGAGGTACAGCACCATGAGTGAAATTTTGGATATTGCCCATGATATGGCGCGGGACCTGTTCAAGGCCGGGGCCATGGACGAAATTACCATGCGCCAGGTTAAGGCGCTCTGCTTGCCGTCCCAACGGGCGTTTCGGCCCGAGGATATCCGGCGCATCCGCCTGGCGAACCATGTCAGCCAAGCCGTGTTTGCGGCGATTCTGGGTGTCGGCAAGACCACGGTGCAACAGTGGGAGCAAGGCCGGAAAAGGCCGAGCGGCCCGGCCCAACGGCTTCTCGATCTTATTGATCGCAGGGGATTGGCGGCGCTCGGTTAACCCCAAGCTTCCCTTTTTGCAGGTGATTGAGCGAATTCCTCGAAGGAAAAAACCGCCGGCACCGGCCGGATCTCCCTTTCACTCCCCAACCGGAGCAGGCCCAGAAGCCCCGTAACTCTGCGTACAAAAGTTAAGGGCGGGGTCGCCCCGCCCTTTCCTAATCTATGACCCCCACTTCCGGTCAGCTTGTTAGTTGTTCCATTGTTATCATCTATTCAACAAATTCTCTCAAATAACTTATCATATATTCCCCCTTGTTCTTAAATTGTGGCAGCTTCCAATCATTGCCGGTAATTATTTTTCTACATTTAATACTTTGACATTTACAGTGCATTAAAAAGTTTGGGTCAGAAATAGCAAATGCAGCATCTAAGCACAATTCCTCCCCCCCCACTTTTTCTATAGTAATAATATTGTCGTTCTCATCAAAGCCTAGGTTTGGATTGCAGCTATGATTATTAAACCATGGGATTGATAAATAATTAATATTTTCAGGAACGTATATTCCTTCCTCAGTTGCGGGACAGAATTTCTTAATTATCTGTTTTGAGAGATTGTCTATTTTATTAAAATCATTCCATTTTACAAAGTTGACCTCCATCAACCTTGCATCACCAATAATTGTCCCCGCTTTCAAATCTCTAACTGCAAAAAGACCAACTTCCCCAGGCAGAAAAGAAGATGGCTTGATCTAAATTTGACTTCCAGGTTTTTATAGTGTTTGCCCATCAATATCTCATGTTTGTATATAATTAGGTCTTTATTTTATCTATTTTATATTGAAGATAGTATTGAAAGTAACCATTATATCTATGCTGCAACTCTGGTATCTTCCAATCATCACATGTAATAACTCTACGACAATTACTTGCTCCACATTCACAATAAATCTTATAATTAGGTCTTTTATTTCCTGAGATTACCATTGCGTAATCAAATGTAACTTCTACCCCCCCCCCGATATTTTCCATTGCTTCGAGAAATATTTGTCCTTTAAATCCGGCATTCGGATCGCAACTATGATTGAAGTAATCGGCGTCCTCAGCCTCTTCGGGGTGTTTTATGCCTATGACGAAATCACCATGAATGGCCACGCCCAAGTCATTGAGGTCATCCGGCAAGGCCATCTCTTCCTCGACGGTCATGATATAACCGCCGAAGATGCACAGAAGTTCCCCTTTTTCAATCAGTTCCTTGGCAAAGACGCCTTTCCCGTATTTGCCCGTATCCCGCACTTCCAACTTGGGATTAATCCAGGAGAAGGTTTGTTTCGGTTCCAAATCGGTGACCTTCGGCTTGAGTTAAGGATTCGACTACTGGTTTTATAGATTCATGATAACACCACCAATATATATCACCCTCCTCTGGAAACGGAATTATGGGAACTATCAACGGCTTTAGGCCGAAATGATTATATACTTTATTAAAACTTGGCAATATTATATCTTCAATAATTTCTTTCTCATTGCTATTAACGAAGAAATTCTCGAAATAAATACCGTGACAGATAAATAAACCATAATAATAATAATAATAATAGTAAGGAATATACAACTTAATCCATTTGCTCCAGTTAATTACTAATATTTTATGATTATTGTATGTCGAAATAATAAGTCTGCGATGGAAGTTATATAGATTTTCTCCCCCAGTAGTTTGGATTTCTGATAATCTTTTACCTTGTGATTTATTAATATCAATTATCTTCGTATCGGTAACTTTTATTCCTCCTTTTTTACCTTTACCATTAAAAAAAAGTAATTTGCCCAGATAATATTTATCTAAATTTCCGGCGTAGAATTTATCATCAGGGTATTCAAGGCAGATCGGTTCTAAATTGATTTCTTCAGCCAATTCCAGAAAGCGTGCGGAATATAAGTCAGGTGTAGCGATATAAACTAATAACACGGCCTTGGGGGTTTCTCTTAGGAATTCCGGAATGGCCCCTTTTAAAAATTTATCTACTTCTCTTCGTAGGGCCTTATCATTCCATCTTTTCCATAATTCATTTTTGGCTTCTTCAAGCGGAGTATAAAAGTTTTCGAGATACAAGCCATCGGTTCCCTGGGATATCTTTGCTTCATCCATAATTATTTCCTTCGCCTTTCTTGCTGACTATGGGCTTATGCGCCATAAGAACCTGGCGCTCTCCACGATCACTGAGGTCCGCAAAATCCAGTAGCCGTTGCTGAACAAAACGCTTCCTCCACAAACCAGCCAATCTCTCCTTTCCAAAGGATGGAATGAGCCGTGGCGAAGATAGGCCGTAGTAATGAAGGGGTCTTCCAAGAGGCTCAAGGCGAAGAATGCCGGGAAATCCCCTCTTTTTAAAGCCCAGAAGAGAAAAAGCAGGGTTTTCGAGGGAATATAGGTGAGATAACCGGCCGCGGTCCGGGTCCAGTTTTTCTTATAGGTCCTGGTTTCCAGACGCCTTACCCAATCAGGCCCGCTTTCTTTGATGGCCTCAATAACATCGACCCCCAGCCAATCTATCTTCATTCTGATGTAGTAGATGAGAATAATGAAACAGAAGATCAACGACAACGCGGTCATAACGGCCCCTCCCCAAAGAGGGCCGTATAACGCAATAACCAGGATATAGAGAGGATTATCGAACAGCCAACTGCTGAAGGCGTAAATAGAATGGCCGACGAAGATGGTGCTGATTCTTCTCCAAACCGGCTTGTGAGGGCGGGATTCTTGTCCTTCGCCTTCGCTAAGGCTCATAAGTTTGGCGCTTGGTTCCATGATTAGAGGATAAATACCGCCGCGGCGATGGTAGTGACCCACGTCCCCTTGATGCCTTCGGCTACCGAGACCACCACCTCCGGCGAATATCTGCGTTGCTCCAGGGTATATTTTGAGTCTTCTTCAGACCAGGCTCTTTTCCAGTTTATCTTAAAGCCCTTGGCCGAAGCGTAGAGTTCCGCCGCCTGGTCGCAGACCCAATCCTCCACTTCGTCGAGCTTCTTGCCATGGCCATGATACTCGCTGATATAGCCGTAATCGTCCCTGTTCTCTGGAAGCAGCAGCGCCACCGCCGACGCCAATAAGCGGCCCGCTTCATCGCTCTCGCACCGGGACATGACGCAGAAGGTGATCTGGCCGGGAGAAAGGAGCTGCAAACCTTCTTCCATTCCAACCAGTTCGCAATGCGGCGGCACGATGGAGGAAACCATCACCAGATTCATGGGAGATATTCGGGCATCACGCAGGGCTTCTTCAAAGGAATTAAGCCGTTCGGCGTGAACTCCTACCCCTTTGGTCAAAAAAACTTTTTTAGGCACCCAAGGATTTGATGAAAGAACATTTTTCAGGACCATCTGATGTCCGCTCCCCGGCAGATGAGAAACTCTTGCAACCCATTGTAATTTCAAAAAAAAAAAAACAAGGAAAATTTAAAAGAGGGAAGGGAAAACGGGACGCAAAATGGGGACAGACACTATTTTTCTATATGCAATTTGGGAGAAGAAAAAGGTGCGTGGGACGCACCCTACAGGAATGGCCGGCGCCGGCTATTGAGAAGCTGCTTCACCGCCTCATTGTGGGCGTCCCGGTATATTTTCCCATACTTGACGGACCTGGCCTCGTCTTCCGGGTTCAGCTTGCCCATGTCCTTCGCCGGCTTGAGGGCCTTGAAGGCTCAACATGGAAACCTGGCTTGACAGAGTCGGGCTTTTTTATTAGGTTGAGTTATAGGAGAAATGTAGTCCCCCATGAATGAGGCGGCCCCATGGAAAAAGTGATAGATAAAGATTTGTTCGGCAAGTTCAAGGCCGTGGCCCAAGGCCCGGACGCCGATTTGCTGAGAGAGTTTCTGGATATGCTCTATTACCGGCGCGAGGAAATGGATACCGAGCCGCTTAGTCCGCAAGAGCAAACTGCATTGGCAGAAGGCCGGGAGGCGCTGCGGCGGGGGGATAAGTCATATTTTACCCCTTGGGAGGAAGTAAAAAAGGAACTTGGCTTATGAGTTATGGGCTGGAGCTTAGCCATCAAGCCAAGAAGACGCTGAAACACCTCGATAAAACAACCATTAAACGTATAGAGCAACGGTTCATCGAACTATCCCAATCTCCCGTTGATTCTCGCCATTGCCAACCCCTGGAAATGGGCGAAGGGGAATGGAAGACCCGAGTAGGCAATTGGCGGATTATCTACGTGGTCAATGAGGTTGAAAAAACGATCTATGTATTTTCCATTGAACCTCGCAGCAAAGCCTATCGTAGGTTTTGATTGGGACGCCGTGGCTATGCCCCAAGGGTTACACCCCTCCATCCCGAACTCGATAGTTACGAAAATGGGGACAGACACTATTTTTCTATATGCAATTTGGGAGAAGAAAAAGGTGCGCGGTGCGCACCTTATACCGAGCCATTCCAGGGCGAACACAAGGTTCGCCCCTACGAGGAATAGACATTTGATGGCGAATTGGTATAAGACGGTAATCGGACAATAAAAAAGGTGCGTAAGACGCACCCTACAGGTATGGCTGGCGCCGGTTGAAGCCTGCGGCTATAGTTCTTTTTATCGGCGGCCACAGGCCGCCCTATGAAAGACTGGAAACTATAAACCTAAAGCTGAGACCTAAACTTTGAACCTTGAACCTTGAACTTTGAACCCCCTCCCCTACCCCTTAACCACCAGCACCGCGCACGGGGCGTGGCCGATGACCCGTTCAGTGACGCTGCCCATGAGGAGGCGCTTCAGGCCGGTGCGGCCGTGGGAGCCCATGACGATGAGGTCGGCCTTTTGGTCCCGGGCCGTATCCGCGATGACCCGGTAGGGCTTGCCTTCCCGGACGATGCCTTCGGCCTGCACCTGGGCGGCCAGGGCGGGTTTGGTTACGTCCACCACCAATTTCCTGTGGGCCTGGTGTAATCCGTCCACCAGCTTTTGACTCTGCCCGGAAAGCCGGGTGGGGAAGTCCACCACGGACAACACTGTCAGCTTGCTGCCGTAAGCCTGGGCCAGGTCCAGGGCTCGGGCCGCGGCGGCCAGGCTGTCCAGGGAGCCGTCGGTGGCCACCAGGATCTTCTCCCACCCCAGGGACGCCCCCAGGGGCACCACCAGCACATCTTTATCCGTATAGCCGATGACCCGCCGGGACACGCTGCCCACCATGAGGCGCTCCAGAAAGCTGCGGCCTCGGGCGCCGATAACGATGAGGTCGCAAAGTGCGGCTTCGGCCTGGGCCACGATGCGCTCGTAGGGTTCTCCCACCTCGCACACGGTGTTGATGACGGCGCCCGCGGCCGCTCCCAGGTCCTGGGCCGCAGTTAGGGCGGTGGTGCAGGGTTCCCGGATCAGCTCCTCCATGTGAGAGGCGCCCACCAGGCTCAGGTCCCCCTCATAAGGGGGCGCCACCGTCACCACGGTGATATAGGAGGCGGTGAGCTTGAAAGCTTCCTGGAGGGCGTGGAGGCTCGATTCCGAGCCGTCCACGGCCACCAGGATACGTTGATACTTAGCCATAGGTCTAGTCCACTGCCAGTTCCAGCTTGGGAGATTCGGCGCGCTTGGCCCGCCACATGCTGCCCAAGATTATCACGGCGCCCACCCCCAAGGCAAGACACATGGTGATGAAACTGGCCGGGCCCAGGATATTCAGGGCGCGGTCGCTGATCTCCAAGAGCCCCAGTTCCTTGAGATACCTGGGAATGGCCAGGGCCCGGCTCACCGCCACCATGAGCATGATGGTGCCCATGACGATCTTGATCATGTGGTCTTTCACATAGGTGGTGCCGATGGCGCCCAATTGCACCCCCAACAGGGACCCGGCCAGGATGATCAGGGTCAGGCGGATATCCACCATGCCGCCGATGGCCCACTTGATGGTGCCGCCGAAGCCCATGACGAAGGCGATGACCAGCTCCGTGGCAGAGGACACCAGGCCCGAGGCCCCCATGACGTAAATCATCCCCGGCACCCCGATGAAACCGCCCACTGCAATGGTGGCCGCCAGCATGCCCGTGGCGAAGCCGATGGGGATGGTGAACCACACGGAGATGCGCACGTTGGCGGTTTTGAAGTGCATCATGGGCGGCAAATTGATTTTCTGGAGCCACAGCGCCAGGGAGCCCACCTTCTCTTCGCCCCCGCCCCGGGAGATCTTCCAGGCGTCATAGAACACATAGCCGCCCACCACCACCAGCACTATAACGAAGGAGAGGCTGACGTAGAGGTTGGACCCGGCCGGACCCCAGGCGGCCAGGACCCACTCCTGGATCTTGATGCCCAGCTGAACTCCCACACCCGCGGACGCGGCCATGACCAGCCCCAGTTTGATGTCCACCTGGCCGTACTTATAGCGCTTGTAGGCCCCCACCAGGGCCTTGGGGAACTTGTGGCACATGTTGCTGGCCACCGCCACCGCGGCGGGGACTCCCAGGCTCATCATGCCGGGGGTCAAGACAAACGCGCCCCCGGAGCCGATGAAGCCGCTCACCAGTCCGCCGATAAATCCCACCACGAATAGAAATCCCACGGTAATGATATTGAGATCGATAAACTTCACAGCTTCTGCAGCTATATCTTGCATGACCAGGTGCTCCTTTCACTATTTTTTCTATTGCGCTTTGGCGCCTTGGCGTCTTGGCGTTAAACCCAGCCCGCCTCAGGCATCCAGGCGCAGTGAGGGCCGATGACGCTTTCTGGCCACAGGCCGCTTGGACTCCACCCGGGGCTGCACGGTCTTGGTCTTGGAGGCTTCGATGCCCAACATCGACCACAGGTGGTGCGCAAAGGCCCCGTGCACAAAGGAAACCGCAAACACCGTGGCTATGGGCAGCGCGGCAAACCAGCCCCCCGCCGAAAAATATTTCATCACCGTGCCCTGGTTGAAAAACACCGCGGCGTACAGAGCTACGGCGCCAAATCCATAAGCCACAAGCCTGACGATTTCCTGACTTCTCCCCTTTTCCGGTTTATCCGCCATTCTCATTTCTCCTTTAAATCCGCTTATGCTGAAGACCGGGAGCGGAATCGCCCCAGTGATTTCCTTGTCCTCAATCCCGGCATCGGCGATGACGAAGTCGATGCGCTTGACTTCATGGTTCAAGTCGTTCACCGCCTGGGCGACGCCCTCAAACTTCACCATCTGCTCGCCCTGGATGCCCTGGCGCTTGAGCTCCGGAGCCAGCCGGTTCCAGGCCGCCCGGGCCCGCTGGGTAAACCGGGCCTGCAAATGCTGGTTGTAGGGCGAGAACAACCTGGAAGTCTCCAGACCGGGGTTGACGTTCAGGGCAATCAGGTCATAGCCCAACCGTTCCGCCAGGTTCCCGGCGTATTCCATCACCCCGGGGGTAAAGGTGTGATCTTTCCCCACCACCAGGATCTTCCGCTTGACCTCTTGCCGGGAGGCGACCCCGGGATCAGGGGCGGCTTCGGCTGGGGACGATCGGGAATTCTTCCCTGGGCTTCGCCCTTTGCCTCGGTTACGTAATTTCAAAAAATCCAACATGGTCCTCACCTTCCTTGTGGTTCAATCCGCGTTATGCTCTCCGGCTATTACTATTACAAAAACCTTGCCAAACGCGGTTATTAGGGTAACGTACCGAATTAATTGGAAAAGTCATGCAACCTCATCCAGGCTCCCTCTTGACGACTGTTGCATATCTGCAATACACCAAGAAGGTATATTTAAATATATTGGATATTCAGGTAGTTAAATGACATGGCAACAGGAGGGGGCTATTGTTGTAAAATGCAACAGTCGGGGGAGGGTAGAGTGGCTATCTTGAATTATCCAAGAAAATCATACTATTAAATAAACAGCCTGATTCTGCCATTGATTGCCCTGGAAAGTTTTTTACTTTATACTGCAATCAGTCATTTACGTCCCTGGGGCATGACCGAAACCGGGAACAGACGGCGGAGCACTAGGCCCTTGGAGGATTTTTCTCCGGTCCCCAGGCTGAGCTTGGGAATCGGAAGGATCTTTTTTCATAACGGTTCTTTTACCGAAAACCGAAAACCGAAAACTGATGCAGAGGGTTCTCGAATGGGCTTTTTCCGGAAAACCGAAGAGGAGCGCCCCAAGCCGGCCCAGGAACTCATGGACCTGCGGGCCGCCATGCAAAAGGCGCACTTGCCTGAGGCCGTGGCCGCGGTGGCCGCCAAGGAGCTGGAACGGCTGGAGAAAACCGATCCTTCCGTGGCCGAGTACTCCATCGGGTTAAACTACCTGGACTATCTATTCTCGCTGCCCTGGACCCGGGTCACCGAAGACAACCTGGACCTGGCCCGGGCCGAGCGCCTCCTGGAAGCCCAGCATTACGGGCTTAAGCACATCAAGGAGCGCATCCTGGAGTATCTGGCGGTGCGCACCCTGTGCAGCCTGCAAACCGCGCAGGTCCTGGTGGTGGATGACGAAGAGATCGCCCGCACCAACCTGGAATACATCCTCCGGAAGGAGGGCTACCAGGTGGCCGGCGCGGCCAACGGCATGGAGGCCCTGGAGCAAGTAAAGGTCCGGGAATTCGACGTGGTGCTCACGGACTTGAAGATGGAGAAGATGGACGGCCTCCAGCTTTTGGAATCCGTCAAGGAGATTTCGCCCCGCACGGAAGTCATCATGGTCACCGGCTACGCCACGGTGAGCACCGCGGTGGACGCCCTGAAAAAAGGCGCGGCCCATTACCTCTCCAAGCCCATCAAGCTGGATGAACTCAGGGACACGGTTCGGGAAATTGTCGGCAAGAAGCGCCACATGCAGATGAACCGCGGGCCGGTCTTGTGCTTCGCGGGGCCGCCGGGCACCGGCAAGACCTCCATCGGCCGGGCCATTGCCGAAGCCCTGGAGCGCAAATTCGTGCGCCTGTCCATGGCGGGCCTCAGAGACGAAGCGGAACTCCGGGGACACCGCCGCACCTACGTGGGGGCCATGCCCGGCCGTATCATCAACGAGCTTAAGCGCCTGGGAGTGAGAAACCCGGTCTTCATGCTGGATGAGATCGACAAGATCGGCCAGGACTTCCGGGGCGATCCGGCCTCGGCGCTCCTGGAAATCCTGGACCCCCAGCAGAATGCCGCGTTTGTGGACCACTACGTGGACGTGCCCTTCGATCTGTCCCAGGTGATGTTCATCACCACCGCCAACCTGGTGGACCGGCTGCCCGCCCCCCTCCTGGACCGCCTGGAGGTCATCTATTTCCCCGGCTACACGGAAAAGGAGAAGGTTCAGATCGCCCGCCGGTTTCTCATTCCCCGCCAGCTTCGGGAACACGCCTTGACGCACCTGGCGCCGGAGTTCACCGACGGGGCCATTGCCCGGATCATCGGAGATTACACCCGTGAGGCGGGCCTTAGAAACCTGGAGCGGGAAATCGCCAATGTCTGTCGGAAACTGGCCCGCCTGAGTCTCAAAACCAAAGGCGGGGCCGGGGGCCTGACGGTGGATGAGGTATTGGCGGAGCGCCTCTTAGGGCCGCGCAAATTCAGCCATGAAGTGGCGGAGGCCGGCAATCAGGTGGGCGTAACCACCGGCCTGGTGTGGACCGAGTTCGGCGGGGAAATCATCTTTGTGGAAGCTACCCGCATGAAGGGCCACAAGCAGTTGATCCTGACGGGCTCCCTGGGGAGCGTGCTCCAGGAATCCGCCCAGACCGCATTGAGTTACATCCGCAGCCATGCCGCCCAGTTCGGCCTGGACCCCGATTTTTTCACCGACAGCGACCTCCACATCCATCTGCCCTCCGGGGCCATCCCCAAGGAAGGCCCGTCTTCCGGGGTCACCATCGCCCTGGCCCTGCTCTCCCTCCTCACCGGCCGCCCGGCCCGCCGGGACGTGGCCCTGTCCGGCGAACTCACCTTGAGCGGCCGCCTCCTGCCGGTCTCCGGCATCCGGGAAAAGATTCTCGCGGCCCAACGGGCCGGCATCCGGGTGGTGGTCTTCCCCCAATCCAACGAAGTGGACATCAACGACCTGGAAGCAGAAGTCAAAGAGGGCCTGGAAATCGTCCTGGCCGACGCCATCGAACCGCTGGTGGATTTGGTTCTGTTGAAAGGGTAATTAGTAGCTTTCTCACCGACCGATTGACTGGGTTCTATGGTCAGGTAATAACGGACAGTTCATACCAATTCGCAATCAAACGGTAATTTTTCGTAGGGGCGAACCTTGTGTTCGCCCTGAATGGTGGGCGAACACAAGGTTCGCCCCTACATGTTAATACCTATTTGACTGCAACTCCGTATCAAAACACTGTATATCATTCCAGGTCAGGCAGGTTGCTGATAATCTTCAAGGTTTCCAGGCTGACGGTGATCACCCGGCCGATGAGGCGGACGATATACTCCTTGCCATCGCCCCGGTTGGGGTCGTTGGTGATGCCGCTCCGGGGGTCGGTGGAAACCCTGTACTGGTCTATGACCCATTCCAGGGCGGAGCGGTTCCCCAACTTGTAGTCGAAGACCGCCGGCGGGATGCCCTCCAGGGTGAGAAAATTATTATAAGTGAGGCGGGTCTTATCCGGGGAGAGCTTCATGCGCTCTACCCGCCAGTCTATAGTGGCGCCGGGTTTTTCCTGGAAGGTCAATTCGTATTCCGGCTGCTTTTCATAATTGACGTGCAGGTCCGTTAGCTTCGCCCCGGCGGCGGCGAAGGCGTGGAAAGCCGGGGCCAAGGGGATCCGGGGCAGCTCCCGGCGCAGGTTGGCGGCGTATTTCTCCCGGTAGCCGGGATGGTGCAGCAGCGCATAGACGTAATGAAAGATGTCCCACTTGCCGATGGCCTCGTCCCGGTAGTGGCTGCGGTACTGCGCCAAGGCCCAGTCGGTGAGGTTTACTACCCGGATTGAACCATCTTCACTATATGAATAAAAGGGGAAGCACTGGGTAGCATCAATTGAAGCGAGGTTTAAGTTAATAATTCGATTTGACAAAAAACTCCAAAATTTAGACCTTCCACCTATTGTTGGTACGCAAATAACTCTATTCTCGGATTCAGCTTCTATGGTTGGAAAGATTTTCTTAAATAGACCTGGCCTATCATTTAAGATTGTATCATAATACAAATATCTATTAGTAAATGGACGATACAAAGAAAATCTTATTTTACTTTCATTATATTCTATAATATTAATTCTCTCACAATGATTTTTTAATGTGCTACTCCACTGAATATTATGATAGTTTACAACATCATCAATATCTGGAGGCTCTTTTAATTCTTTTCTTAGTTTCTCTCTTAATTGTGCATACCTATTTACTTCTAAATTATAATCATCTCCAAATTTCTTAACTCTATTAATTAATTGGCCTTTATTGAAACCATATACAATGGAATCGCGATTAGTAGAGACTCCCAATGAAAATAACTTAAATATCGAATAGCTATCAATTTTCGATAATTTCTTTTCACTTTTTATTCCTATTGGAATAAGAGCTTCAAAATCTTCTTCCATACCTTCTGTTAGCCAGTTATTATTTTTATCCGGTCTGATCTCTTGCCAGTCAATATTTTCAACGTTTTGTCTATTATCTATAAAACTATACTTTTCTTCTTTTAGCCAATATTCATCCATTCTCGCATAATAAATTCTGGTTTGTTTATCTGCATCTTTATGTCCTTTCTTTATTAAAATATTGATACTAACACCTGGTTGAATCCCAAAAACATTATGGGTAGTACCGGATAGCTTAGGATTTTTACGCACATTTCCGCCCAAATCCAAAACATAAATAGTATTGAAATCCTTTTCTAAATGTTTCCTCATACCATCAAAACTAATCTCGGTCACAAAGCTATTATTCGTGACAAAAGCCACTAACCCTTCATGCCCTATCCTATCTGTAGCCCATCGAAATGCTTTAATGTACGGGTCGTTTAATTTTCTGACTAACGTTGCTTTTGAAGCTCTACCATAAGTTTCCGAAACCCTCCTATCCATAACCTTATATTTCCGGTTCTTATTGTTATCATTTTCATTAACCTGACCCGCATTATAAGGAGGATTGCCGATAATTACAAAAATTGGGGTTTTCTGTTGTCGTTCTACACGCTCCAAATTCTCTTTAGGAAATAGGGGAAATTTCTTGGCCTCCGCCAGTTCAAAGGTATCCACCAGGCAGATGCCTTCAAAGGGTTTGTAGGCGCCGGTGCGCTCGTAGTATTCGTGTTCGATATTCATGGAGGCGATGTAGTAGGGCAGCAGCATCACTTCGTTGCAGTGGAGTTCCCGGGCGTACTTGGGCTCCAGTTTCATACCTGGAATCTGCCGCATGACCCGGAGGATGAAATTGCCGGTGCCCACGAAGGGGTCCAGGACGTGGACGCCCTCATCGGCCAGGGAGCGCCCGAACTCCCGGCGCAGCAGTTCGTCCACCGAGCGCACCATGAAGTCCACGATGGGCTGGGGGGTGTAAACAATGCCGTGGGTGTCGGCCAGCTTGACGGAGAAGCCCTGGAAGAAGCGTTCGTAAACGGTATTGAGAAAGCCCTGCTTTTGGATGTAATCCTGGATGGAGGCGGCGGTGGCTTCGATGGCCAGGTAGAAGCGGTCCAGTTTTACCAGGAAACCTTCCCGGCTGAAGGATTGGGAGGTTAAGGCCCGGATGACCTTTTCGATTTCATGGGCGATGATGTTGCGTTCGGCAAAGTCCGGGTTATTGAAGACCTTGCGAAAGATGCGCTCGGTGAGGATATGCTGGATAATCATCTCCTCCACCGCGGCGTCCGAGAGGTTGGGATTGAGGGCCTGACGGCAGAGCCCGGCGAAAGCCTCGAAGGCTTGAATAAAACGGGGGTTGGTGCGGTATTCGTGCCGGATCAGTTCCTGGAGGGCTTGAGCCAGTTCCGGCAGCTTGCCCTTGAATTCGTTGACGGCTTTGCCCCACTCCTCGTATTGGGGGGGCTGGTATTCGAAGAAGATTTTGAGAGTCTCAACCAGCTTTTCCGGCTGGGACAGGTCCGCCTTGAAGTATTCCCGGCCGTCCCGCCAGATGACGGACTGGTGGGGGGCCTGGAAGAGGATGTTGTCCCTGGGATAACCCTGGTCGAATTTCTTCTGAATCTCTTTTTCCAGGTCGTCCTTGGTGTCCTTGGCTTCCCAATAGCCGTGGGGCAATTTGAAGCTGTCCACCAGGGCGCCGTCCACAAAGAGGTTGCGCCCGCCCCGGCTCATGCCGTACTTCTCCACCAGGGTCCAGCGGTATTGAGCGCCGCAATGCTTGAGCAGAGCCGCAAAGGCCGGAGACACCGCGCCTTCGTTGCAAAAATCCAGGTCAGTTAAGGTGGCGATTGCGTCGTAGTAAGCCTTGACGGCTTTATGGGTGGGCTTGAGATTGAGGGTAGCCATGCCTTGCCCTAACTAATCCAAATTATCGATAGATTAAGGAAAGAAATAGCCGAATCGGGGTAAATTTTCAAGCTATATCGTTCAGCCCCAACCTTTTCATCTTGCGCCAGAGGGAGACCCGGTGGATGCTCCGGGTTTCCGCGGACCGGGCTCAAGAATCAATATATGGTGCGTAAGACGCACCCTACGTTCTCCTCCTCGTCCCCAAGCTCCTGCTTGATGACGAGAATAAAACCTTGGCCGCTAGAGTTCTGTGCTTTTTCTCTTTATCCCCGTATCCCCGTGTCCCCGCTTCCCCGTATCCCCGCTTCCCCGTGTCGCCGTGTCGCCGTGTCCCCCCCTCCCCGTGTCCCCGCTTCCCCCCCCTCACAGTCCCCTGACCCTAACCCCTTCCCCCCCTCATCCATTCAGCCCCAACCGCTTCATCTTGCGCCACAGGGAGACCCGGTCGATGCCTAGGGCTTGAGCGGCTCGGGTCTTGTTGCCGTTCACCTGTTTCACCACCCAGGCGATATATTCCTTTTCGTTTTCTTCCAGGGTGAGCAGGTCCCGTTTGCGGTGGCGCTGCACCTGGAACTGGGGCGTCTGAAAATCCAGGGGCAGGTGTTGCACTTCGATGGTCTGCCCGGCGCACAGGGTTACGGCCCGTTCCATGATGTTTTCCAGTTCCCGGATATTGCCGGGGAATTCGTAACTCAGGAGAATTTCCATGACTTCCGGGGCGATTTGGGTGATTTCCTTACCCTGGGCCTGGGCGAACTTGTTAAGGAAGTGCCGGCACAGCAGGGGAATGTCGTCCGGGCGCTCCGTCAGGGTAGGGACCTGGAGGGTGACCACGTTGATGCGGTAATAGAGGTCCTGGCGGAAGGAGCCCCGCTCCAGTTCGCTCTTGAGGTCTTTGTTGGTGGCCGCCAGGATCCGCAGGTTGACGGGGATCTCGGTGGTGCCGCCCACCCGGATGAGTTTCCTTTCCTGGAGGACCCTGAGCAGCTTAACCTGCATGGACCCGGGCATTTCGGCGATTTCGTCCAGGAACACGGTGCCCCCGGAAGCCGCCTCCAGAAGCCCCTTTTTTACCCCCCGGGCCCCGGTAAAAGCTTCCCGTTCGTGGCCGAAGAGTTCGTTGGCCAGCAACTCTTCGCTGAACGCGCCGCAGTTGATGGCCATAAACCGCTGCTCGGCCCGGGGGCTTAAGTGATGGATGGCCCGGGCCACCAGTTCCTTGCCGGTGCCGGTTTCCCCCAGGATGAGCACCGTGGCGTCGGTGGGAGCCACCTGTTGGATGAGTTGCTTCAATGCCTCCATTTTAGGGCTTTTACCCACCAGAAAGGGCGCGGCTTTTTGGGACTGCACCTGGCGCTTCAGATCTATGACCTCCAGGCGGAGGCCGCGCTTTTCCAGGGCCTTGCGCACCAGGATGCGCACTTCGTCGATCTGGTAAGGCTTGGGCAGGTAATGATAGGCGCCTTTCTGCATGGCCTCCACCGCGGTGGCCACCGTGGCGTAGCCGGTGATCATGATGACTTCGCTGTCGGGATAAAGCTCTTTGGTGCGCTCCAGCACTTGCAGGCCGTCCACCTGCTGCATGCGCAGGTCGGTCATCACCAGGTCGAATTCGCCCCGCTCCAGTTCCTGGAACGCCAGGAGGCCGCTTTCCACCGCTACGGTGTCGTAACCCTCCCGGCGCAGCACGTGCTCAAGGTTTTCCCGGGCAATCAGTTCGTCTTCCACAATCAGGATGCGCCCGTGTTTCATGGCGATGGCCTCTTTGCCTTGGAAAGTTCAAAGTTCAAGGTTCAAAGTTCAAAGTTAGGAGTATGCCCATCAGGACTTTTCATAATTTACGGGTGGGCCAAAGGCCCATGAATGACTGTTCCAAAAAGTTTCAAGTTTCAAGTTTCAAGTTTCGAGTTTCGAGGTGGAAAGCTTCTCTCCTCATGGGGGAAAATGTGGAGCAGGCGCCCTCGCCTGCTCATGTCCAGGCTTGAAAGCCGGTGCCGCCAAAGAACCGCCGAGGGCGGCTGTTCCACATGTTTTTTGCGGTCTTGGCGCCTTGGCGCCTTGGCGTGAGACATCTTCATTCTCCGGGTTAGGAGAATTCGCTTCATGACGTTTTAGCCTGGGGGTTATACGGCAGGCGGATGGTGAAGCGGGTGCCTTCCCCCACTTTACTTTCCACGGAGATGCGGCCGTGGTGTTTCTCGATAATGCCGTACACGATGGACAGCCCTAAACCGGTGCCGGAGCCCACTTCCTTGGTGGTGTAAAAGGGGTCGAACACCCGGTCTAGTTCTTCACCGGGAATGCCCACGCCGGTGTCCTCCACGGTGATCACCGCTTCACCATGGGCCGGGTCCGGGCCTGCGGTGATGCGGATTTCCCCGGGAGGCTCCTTAATGGCCTGAATGGCGTTCATCAGCAGGTTGAGGAAGACTTCCTGCATCCTCTGGGCGTCAATCTCCAGGATCAGGTCCCAGGGCACCTCCGCCACCATATCCACCCCCGGGGGCACCTGGCTGGAAATCAGGCGGACGGAGCGCCGCACCACGTCCTCCAGGGGGATGGGTTTGAGGGCGAAATCCCGCACCCGGGAGAATTCCAGCAGGCCCTTGACAATATCTCTAGCCCGGGCAACCTCTTGCTCGACGTTGGTGAGCATCTTCCGCAAGAATTCCTTTTCTCCCTGGTCCAGTTCCTCCAGGAGAATCTGGCAGGAGGTGGAGATATTGTTCAGGGGATTATTCAACTGGTGGGCTATGCCCGCGGTGAGCACGCCGATGGAAGACATTTTCTTGCTCTGCACCAACTGGTCCTGGCGCTTCTCCAACTCCGCCACCATGCGGTTGAAGGCCTCCACCACCCGTTGGGTCTCGTCCCGGGTCTCCAACACCGGCAGGGGCTTAAAATCTCCCCGGGCAATGCGTTCGGTGGTGTTCTCGATGACCCTTAAGGGGCGGATGATTTTGCGGCTGACGATATAGGTGAAAAATCCCATGAACCCCAGGAAACTGATTAAGGCAATCAGGAGCTGGGTCTTTAAGGTATTGATGATCTCCAGGATGCGGCCGCGCTCGAAGGCCACCAGCTTTTCGGCGTATTCCACCAGGTGTTTTCCCCGGGCCCGGAGTTGCTCTTCCATGCGGAGACCATCATTTGGGGCCTTCAACTCTCGCATGGCGGCCATGCGGCGCATGATGCCCTGATAAGCCCAGAGTTCTTCTTTGAAGCTGTCCAACTGGGACGCGACCTTGAGGTTCTTCACTTCCGGCACGATTTTATCCAGAACTTGCTGCGCTTCCTGGATATAGCGCTGGTTTTCCTGGTAATCCTCCGCGGAGCCGTAAAGCAGGTAATTTTTTTCATACCGGCGGATTTCCAGGACAAGGTCCCGTAAATCGTCGGCAATCTGAACTATGCGCTGCTTCAGTTCGATGGTGCGCAGATAATGATAGGAAAAGCCCCCGATGAACCCGAGGGCCAACACACAGGCCGTCAGGCCCACAATCACCTTCTGTCGGATGTTTAGGTGCAACCGAGCCTCCTCCGCATGGGCCGGGGATATTATCCCGGACGGCAAAAGAGCATATTTTCTTCCTATAAAAGATTATTTCTATGATGCTAATTAATTTCTCATAAAACGCTGCATTTTGCAACGATGGATTTCCCTAAAAGAAAGGACTTGTCCTTGTGAGAAAAATTCCATACTATGTCGCAAATTGAATTTATCTTCCGGGAGGGGTTTGGCGGATGGAGATTTATCTTCCCATCGCAGGTATGAGTATTAATTTCTTCCTGGTTATCGGAATCGGCGGGGTGGTGGGCTTTCTCTCCGGTCTCTTCGGGGTGGGGGGCGGCTTTCTGCTCACCCCCCTGATGATGATGATCGGCATCCCGCCCGCGGTGGCCGCGGCTTCCGATTCCAACCAGATCGTGGCGGCCGCCAGTTCCGGGGCCTTTGCCCATTGGCGGCTGGGTAACGTGGACTTTAAAATGGGCCTGGTCATCCTGGCGGGCGGCATCCTCGGGGGCACCGTGGGGGTGCAGTTGGTCAAGGTCCTCCGGGCCATGGGCAACTTCGAGTTCGTCATGAAGGTGGTGTACGTGCTCATGCTGGGTTTGGTGGGCAGCGCCATGTTCATCGAGAGCTGGCGCACCATCCGCCGCAGCAAGGCCGAGGCCGGCGGGGCCGCGGCGGTGGCCGTGGGCGAATCCGGCCTGACCAGACTCTTAAACAAAATGCCCCTGAAGATGGACTTCCAGCGCTCCGGGTTGCACACCTCGGCGATTTTCCCCTTCGGCATCGGCGCCATCGTGGGCGTCATGGCGGCGTTGTTGGGTGTGGGCGGGGGCTTCATCATGGTGCCGGCCATGATTTATATCATCGGCATGCCCACCATCGCGGCCATCGGCACCGACCTGTTCCAAATCGTGCTCACTTCCGCCAACGTCACCCTCCAGCAGGCTTTTGTCAACAAGACCGTGGACCTGCTCCTGGCCCTGATCCTGCTGTTCGGCTCCACCATCGGGGCCCAGTTCGGGGCCATGGCGGGCAAGCGGCTCAAGGGCGAACAGATTCGCATCCTTTTGGCAATCATTGTGTTGGTTTTGACCGTCAAAATCTTCCTGGACCTGGTTCTCACCCCGTCGGATCTGGTGAGCCTGGCTCCGGCCAAAGGCGGGGGGCACTAAGATGCGGCGCGGGGTTATTCTCTGCCTGGTTCTGGGGGTGGTAATCTTGGCTCACGGGGCAGCCCTGGCAGTGTCGCCGGTTGCCCAGCCCAAGGTCATCACCGACGCGTCCAAAAATGTCATCGAAATCGGCCTTACCTACAGTGGGGATGAGATTCATTTCTTTGGGGTCAATCCGGCGCCGGGCACTGATCTCATCATCCGCCTGACTGCGGAGAAGTCCGAAGAGGTCAAACTGTCCGTGAAGGGCAAAGTGGGGCCTTTCTGGATGACGGTGAAGCAGTATGACGTCACCGGCTCGCCCTTCATGTATAAGATTCACGCCACCAAACCCGTCAAGGAGATCATCTCCGAGGCCACCGCCCAGGAGTTGGAACTGGGTTATACCGCGGTGCGCAAGAAGATGAAACTGCACTTGGCCCGGGGCGAAGCCGCGCCCGATGATGAGGAAAAGATCTTTAAGGGCCTGGTGAAGATCAAGGAAGACGCCAATCTCTACAATATCGTGGAGGATCCCCAGCGTTTGCAGATAGCCGAAGGCAAGCTGTTCAAACACTATTTCCGCTTTCCGCCGGCCGCCACGGAAGGCAGGTACCTGGTGGAATCCTTCTGCTTCGACAAGGGCCAACTGGTGGGCTACGGCAAGGATGTCATTGAAATCAAAAAGGTGGGGATTGAACACTGGATGACGCAGACCTCCCAAAATCACCCGATCTTCTTCGGCATCTTTGCGGTGGTCATCGCCATGGGCACCGGCCTGTTGGTGGGAGTCATCTTCGGGAAAGGAGGGCATCATTGATGGCCGGTGTAAACGACAAACCCATAGTAGTGGCAATCGATGGCTCCGAGCCGGCCTGGCAGGCCCTGGAAACCGCCCTTTACCTGGCCGGCCTCATCGGCCGGCCCGTGGATGTCCTCACCGTGGTGCAACTGCGCAAGTCCGGCTATTTTGCCTTCATTGACCGCCACCTCCAGGAGGAGGCCGGGGTTTATGCCCGCAAGGTGCTGGAGCAGGCCCAGGAACGTGGCCAAAAAGCCGGAGTGGAGGTCCGCTCCCATATCCTGGAAAGCGAAAAAGACATCAGCGAGGCCATCCTGGGGTATCTGCAGGAAACCGGGCCCGTCAAATTCCTGGTGCTGGGCAGCCACGGCCACGGCTTCGTGAGCCGGCATCTCATCGGCTCCACCACGGAGCGGGTGATCCGGGAGGTGGCCCATCGGGGCCTGCCGGTGCCGGTTTTGGTGGTGCCGGCCAACCCGGTGGAATAATGAAGCAGTTGCCGGTGGTCAGTTCACATTTGTCATAATTTGTCATAAGGGGTTGATTCTTTACCCCCACCGGGCTCACGCCCCGCCAGGAAGAATTGCTCAAAGAAGCTCTGCGGCGGGAAGAAGTTACTACTCGGAGCGTAAAATATGTTGCCTTGATGTAGGGGCGGGTTTAAAACCCG
>CAZUBT010000054.1:0-23125 GCA_964618815.1 uncultured Desulfobacterales bacterium
GGACGCCCACCGGCAAGATCCTCAAGAAGGTACTGCGGAAGGACTATCCGGAGTATCCCACTAAGTACTCACCCAAAGTAAAATAGATCACACTTCTCTCCGGGGGCGGCCTGGCCGTCCCCGGAGCCTTGCCGCTTCAAGATGCCCGGCCCCGGCCGGGCATTTTTCTTTTGCTTTTCCCGGACCTTGTGATTTAATATACGGGGTTTGTGAAAAGGAGGGCACAGGTTTGCCTAACGTGGTGGTAGTGGGGACTCAATGGGGCGATGAAGGCAAGGGGAAGATCGTTGACCTCTTGACCGAGCACGCCCGGCTGGTGGCGCGGTATCAGGGCGGCAACAACGCCGGCCACACCCTGGTGGTGCGCGGCGAAAAATTCATTTTTCACCTGATCCCCTCGGGGATTCTGCATCCCGGCACCATCTGCCTCATCGGCAACGGGGTGGTTCTGGACCCCCAGGTGCTGCTGACGGAGATCGATAACCTTGAGGCCCGGGGCATTAAGGTGGGGCCGGAGAATCTCCGCATCAGCGAGCGCACCCAGGTGATCATGCCCTACCACCAGCGCCTGGACCTGGCCCGGGAACGGGCCAAGGGCGCGGCCAAGATCGGCACCACCGGCCGGGGCATCGGCCCCTGCTACGAGGACAAGGCGGCCCGCCGGGGCATCCGGGTGGCGGACCTGATGGACGAGGAAATCTTCCGGGCCAAGCTGGAGGAGGAGTTGCCGGAAAAGAATTTTTACCTGGAAAAATTTTTAGGGGATCAACCCTTCACCATAGACGAAATCCTGCCGGCCTACCTCAAGATGGCGGCCCGGCTCAAACCTCTGATGGCCAATGTCTCGGTCATCCTGGGGGACGCGGTGCGTCGGGGAGAAAATATCCTCTTTGAAGGGGCCCAGGGCACCCACCTGGACATCGACCACGGCACCTATCCTTTTGTGACCTCTTCCAATCCCATCGCCGGGGGGGCCTGTACCGGCGCCGGCATCGGGCCGGTGCACCTGCACCACGTCCTGGGCATCGTCAAAGCTTACACCACCCGGGTGGGGAGCGGCCCCTTTCCCACCGAGGCCCTGGACGCGGACGGCAACCACATGCAGGAGTGCGGCGTGGAATTCGGCTCCACCACCGGGCGTAGGCGGCGGTGCGGCTGGCTGGACGGCGTGGTCCTCAAAGAATCGGCCCGTTTGAACGGCTTAACCGGCCTGGCCATCACCAAGCTGGACGTTTTGACCGGCCTCCATCCCCTGAAGATTTGCGTGGTCTATGACCAGGACGGAGTGCGCCGGGACACCATGCCTGCCACCTTGAAGGAGCTGGAGCGCTGCCGGCCCGTTTATGAAGAGATTCAGGGCTGGCAGGAAGACCTCCGGGGAGTGCGCCGCTATGAAGATTTACCCCCGGCCACCCGGAACTACCTGAAGCGGGTGGAGGAACTGGTGGGCGTGCCCATTCAGCTCGTCTCCGTGGGCCCCGACCGGGAAGAGACTATTGTGGTGGAGAATCCGTTTAGTTGAATTTGATTCAGCTGAATGGGCCGGCGAGATAATGGACAGCCGAGGGCGGCTGTCCTACATTTACTCAATTTTACAGGCTGTTAAAAAACCTGACACCGGGTAGCCAGGAAAATTACCCGCAAGCATCAGGCAATTTTCCCAATTACCATCGGTTCTGCTGGTTCTCCATAGATAGCCTCAAGCTCCATGCCGCTTTTTGGGCACGGTTAATGCTTATAACTCCATCAGCGGTCAGACCGAAAGGGGAAAGTTCGCGTTCTCCTGCCTTCATCCTGCCGGTTTCCGGTCAGACCGCGAACCCTTGAAAAAGGCCATGGTGAAAATTATATTTACCTTGCAAGATTTATTGGATAAATAAACAAGAGACAAGGTGCGGGTGCGGGAAGCCGTACTCTCATAGTTTGAAGGGAACCGGAAACTTAGACCCGGCAAATCCGTAACGCCATCAAAGGAAACCTATATGATCGAGATCCGCTTTCACGGCCGCGGTGGTCAAGGGGCGGTCACCTCAGTGGAACTGCTGGCCCTGGCGGCCATCAATGAAGGCAAATTCGCCCAGGGCTTCCCCAGCTTCGGCCCGGAGCGCCGGGGCGCGCCGGTGTTGGCCTTCTGCCGGGTGGACGAGAAGCACATTCGCCTGCGGTGCAAGATCGTCAGTCCCGACGTGGTGGTGGTCCTGGACCCCAGTCTCATCCGCATCCAGAACCCCCCCGGGGACATGAAGGAAAACGGCATCATCGTGTTGAACACGCCCAAGACCCCGGAGGAGGTGCGCCGGGAGTACGGCTTCAAGCACACCCTGGCCCTGGTGGACGCCAACAAGGTGGCCCGGGAGATCCTGGGGGTGCCCATCGTCAACACCACCATGATGGGGGCCTTGATCCGGGCCACCGGAGTGGTGGCCCTGGAGTCCCTGGAGCAACCTCTAAAGGAGCGCTTCGGTCCCCTGGCGGTGAAAAATTTCAACGCCTTAAAAGCGGCCTTTGAACAAACCATCATCGAGGAGCGGCGGCCATGAGCAAGCCCATGGATCAGATAACCTGGCAAGAGATTGAGGTGGGCGCCGTTCTCACGGAACCCGGCAGCGCCCGGGCCTACGACACCGGGGACTGGCGCTCCCAACATCCGGTGTGGACCAAAAGCCGCTGTATCCGCTGCGGCGTCTGCTGGACCGTATGCCCCGAAGCCGGCATCTCGGAGGAGCCGGGCGGCTACTTCGATATGAACCATTACTGCAAGGGCTGCGGCATCTGCGCCAAAGAATGCGTCACCGGGTGCATCTCCATGGTGCCGGAGGAAGAATGATGGCAGCCAAAGCTAAACCCAAAGCCCACCGGGTAGGCATGGAAGTATCCATCGCGGTATCTCACGCGGTGCAACTGGCCCGGGCCGAAGCCATCGCCGCGTATCCCATCACGCCCCAGACCCACATCGTGGAACATCTCGCCACCATGGTGGCCAACGGGGATTTGGACGCGGAATTCGTCAACGTGGAATCGGAACACTCGGCCATGAGCGCCTGCATAGGCATGTCCGCCACGGGCGCCCGGACTTACACCGCCACCAGTTCCCAGGGGCTGGCCTTGATGAACGAGATTCTGTTCATCACCAGCGCCTTGAGGCTCCCCATCGCCATGACTGTGGCCAACCGGGCCCTTTCCGGGCCGCTGTCCATCTGGAACGACCACAGCGACATCATGGCGGCCCGGGATATCGGCTGGATTCAAGTCTTTGTGGAAAACGGCCAGGAGGCCTTCGACCATTCCGTCATGGCCTTCAAGATTGCGGAAAACCACAAGGTGCTGCTGCCCACCATCATCAACATGGACGGCTTCATCCTGACCCATGTGGTGGAGGCCATGGAGTTCTTGGACCAGGAAACCGTGGATAAATTCCTGCCCTCGTATCATCCCCGCTTTCGCCTGGATCCCCGCCAGCCCGTGACCATGGGGGCCTTCGCCATGCCCGAGATCTATACCGAAATGAAAATGGCCCACCAGATGGCCCTTACCGGGTCCTACGGCCACATCCTCAAGGTCTGGAAGGAGTGGGGCGATCTCACCGGACGCCGTTATCAGCCGGTGGAACGCTATAAGACCGAGGGGGCCAAGACCCTTATCCTGACCATGGGCTGCTTGAGCGAAGTGGCGGAAGTGGCGGTGGATGAGATGCGGGAAGCCGGAGAAGAGGTGGGCCTGCTGAAACTAAGGCTCTGGCGGCCTTTCCCCTTTGCGGACCTCAGGGCCGCGGTGGCCGGGGCCGAGTTGCTCATCGTCATCGACCGGGCCCTTTCCCTGGGAGGCGCGGCCCCGCCGGTACTGGCGGAGGTGCGCAGCGCCTTCTACGCCCAGCCCCAGCGGCCCCAGACTGCAAGCTTTGTCATCGGTCTGGGCGGCCGGGATGTGGCTCCCCCGGCGTTTAAAGAAATCGTCGCCCAGGCCCGGGCCGAAGCCCAAACCGGGCCGACCCAGGAATTTCATATTTACGGGGTAAGAGGCTGATGGAAAAGTTTGATTACGCCCAAAGTCAGAAATTCGACACTTACGCCTCCCGGCTTCTGCCCCGGGAGGAATATTTCACCTCGGGCCACCGGTCCTGCCAGGGGTGCGGTGAAGCCCTGGCGGTGAGGTGGGTGTGCAAGGCCATCGGCAAGGACGCCATCATCGCCCACGCCACCGGCTGCATGGAGATCGTGTCCTCCGGCTGGCCCCAGACCGCCTGGATGCATCCCTGGATCCACGTGGCCTTTGAAAACACCTCGGCCGTGGCCTCCGGCATTGAGTCAGCCCTGAAAGTCCTGGCCCGCAAAGGTAAGTTGGAAGGCCCCATGCCCAAGGTAGTGGCCATGGGGGGCGACGGCGGCACCACCGACATCGGCCTCCAGGCCCTCTCCGGCGCCATGGAACGGGGGCACAACTTCACCTATTTCTGCTGGGACAACGAAGCCTACATGAACACCGGCATTCAGCGGTCCAGTTCCACGCCTTATGGGGCCATGACCACCACTTCGCCCCCGGGCAAGTTGAGCATCGGCCAGTCCACCCAGAAGAAGAACATGGCGGCCATTGCCGTGGCCCACGGCATCCCTTATGTGGCCACCGCGTCCCCCAGCTATCTTTTCGACCTGTTCTTCAAGGTGCGCAAGGCCCTGGAAACCCCCGGCCCGGCTTATGTCCACGTGCTGTCGGTGTGCCCCACCGGCTGGCGCTCCGCCACGGACTTGAGCGTCCGCATGGGCCGCCTGGCGGTGGAAACCGGGGTCTTCCCCCTCTTTGAGGTGGTGAACGGCCATTATCACCTCACCGTGGAGGTCCCCAAGCTGCGGCCGGTAAACGATTACTTGAAACCCCAGGGCCGCTTCCGGCACCTCCGGGACAAAGAGCGGGCCTTCATCCAGAGGCACACCCTGGCCCAATACGAACTGCTGCTGCAAAAATGCGGGGCTCCTTATCCTGAGTTCCCGGCCATCACTGAAGAAGAAGAGACGGAATAATGGACCTGCCACGCTTAGAGACGATCTTATCCCGGTATGAAGGGGAGCCCTCGGATCTCATCCCGGTGCTCCAGGACATTCAGGACGCTTACAGCTATTTGCCCAAGGATGAACTGAAGGTGGTTGGAGAGCGCCTGCAGGTGCCGCTGACCCAGATTTTCAGCGTGGCCACCTTCTTCAAGATGTTCTCCCTGCTTCCCAAGGGCAAGCATCAGATCAAAGTCTGCCTGGGCACCACCTGCCACTTACGGGGTGGCGGCCGCGTTGTGGAATCCGTGGGGTATCGCCTGGGGGTGGAGCCGGGTTACACCACCAAGGACATGCAGTTCTCCCTGGAAACCGTGGGCTGCTTAGGGTCTTGCGCCCAGGCCCCGGTGATGATGATCGACGACAAGTATTTTGGCCGCGCCTCGGTGGACAAGGTGCCCAAGATTCTCAAACTGTATAAATAAATTGGGAACAAAGCGGAAAGGGGGAAAAGGGGAAAGGAAGAAAGAAAAACGGCTTTACCTTTTACCCTTTTGTCCTTTTGTCCTTTTCCCCCCAAATTGAAGAGAACTAACCATGCCAAAATTTGAATCCATAGATCATTTGCGGGAATACCGCCGCCAGTTGATCGCCAAACGGGATCCCCGGCAGCTCCAGGTCATGGTGTGCGCCGGGCCGGGGTGCCTCCCCATGGGCAGCGACGAAGTCGCGGCCGCCTTCCGGGAAGAGTTGGACAAAAACGGCCTGGCCGCCAAAGTCCTGTTGAAGGAATGCGGCTGCCACGGCCTGTGCGCCGGCGCGGTGCGGGTCCTCATCCGGCCCCAGGAAATCACCTACCAGCACGTCACCCCTGAGGATGTCCCGGAGATCGTGGAAAAGACCCTGAAAGAGGGCCAGGTGGTGGACCGCCTTATCCATGAAGACCCGGCCACCCATGAAAAGGCCGCGTGCAAGGGGGACATCTCCTTTTATCGCGGCCAGATGCCCATCGTGCTTCGGAAATTGGATATCATCGACCCCGCCAGCCTGGACGATTACCTGGCCCTGGGGGGCTACCGGGCCTTGCGCAAAGCTTTAACCGAGATGTCCCCGGATGACGTCATTGACGCCATCGACCAATCCGGCCTTCGGGGCCGGGGCGGCGGCGGCTTCCCCACCGGCCGCAAGTGGCGCATCTGCCATGAGGTGGATAACCCGGTGAAATTCATCATCTGCAACGGGGATGAAGGCGACCCCGGCGCCTTCATGGACCGCGCCGTGATGGAGGGCGACCCCCACGCGGTCTTGGAAGGCATGATCATCGGCGGCTACGCCATCGGCGCCCAGAAAGGGATTATTTACGTGCGCCATGAATATCCCCTGGCGGTGACCCGCTTGCAGGCGGCCATTGGCCAGGCCCGCGAATCCGGCCTCCTGGGGAAGAATATCCTCAGGTCCGGGTTCGACTTTGACATCAAGATCGTCCGGGGGGCCGGCGCCTTTGTGTGCGGCGAAGAGACCGCGCTCATCGCCTCCATAGAGGGCTTTATCGGCGAACCCACCCCCAGGCCGCCTTACCCGGCCCAGTCCGGCCTCTTCGGCCAGCCCACGGTGATCAACAACGTGGAGACCTGGGCCAACGTGCCGGAAATCATCAACCTGGGGGCTCCGTGGTATGCCGCCATCGGCACGGAAAACAGCAAGGGCACCAAGGTCTTCTCATTGGTGGGCGCGGTGAACCAGACCGGGCTGGTGGAAGTCCCCATGGGCACCACCCTGCGCCAGATCGTCTATGACCTGGGCGGCGGCATCCGGGGCGGGGGGGAGTTCAAGGCCGTCCAGACCGGCGGCCCCTCCGGGGGCTGCATCCCCGCCGAATTTCTGGACCTGCCGGTGGACTACGACAGCCTCCAGTCCGTAGGCTCCATCATGGGCTCCGGCGGCATGATCGTCATGGACACCACCAGTTGCATGGTGGACGTGGCCCGGTACTTCATCTCCTTCCTCCACCAGGAATCCTGCGGCAAGTGCACTCCCTGCCGGGAAGGGCTGAAGCATCTCCTGGCCATCCTGGACGACATCATCCACGGCCGGGGGGAAGAAGAGCACCTTGCCCTGATGGAGGAACTCTGCGCTGCCATGGCCTCCGCCTCTATCTGCGGCCTGGGCCAGAGCGCCGCCAACCCGGTGCGCTCCACCATGAAATACTTCCGGGACGAATACCTGGCCCACATCCGGGACAAGAAGTGCCACGCCCTGGTGTGCCGGCCCCTGCTCAAATACACCGTCGATCCAGAAACCTGCACCGGCTGCATGGCCTGCGTCCGGGAATGTCCGGTGGGCGCGATCACCGGCAAAAAGAAAATGGCTCAAGAGATCGATCAGGAACTCTGCGTCAAATGCGGCCTGTGCTTTGAAGCCTGCCAGTTTGAGGCGGTGATCGTGGAGTAATTAGTGTAGGGTGCGCACCGCGCACCATCTTGCTGGCCGTTCAGGAGAAGATACATGGTTTGGAAAATCACCGACGAGACCTTTGACACCCTGGGGGAAGAAGTACGCCTCACCATCAATGGCATTGCCGTCAAAGCGCCCCAGGGGCAGAGCCTGCTTCTTACTGCCCGGCAGCATGGGTTCGAGATTCCCACCTTGTGTTATCATACGGACCTGCCCTCGGAGGGCCAGTGTCGCCTGTGCGTGGTGGAGATCGGGGAGTGGCCCCGGACCCGCATCGTCAATTCCTGCACCTATCCCGCGGAGCCCGGCCTGATGGTCCAGACCCATTCGGAGAAGTTGCTCCAGGCCCGGCGCATGGTGCTGGAGTTGCTCCTGGCCCGCACCCCCAAGGCCAAAATCATCCAGGAGCTGGCCGCGGCCCACGGGGTCTATGAGTCCCGCTTCAAGTGCGATGATCCTGAGGAACTCTGCATCCTATGCGGGCTGTGCGTCCGCACCTGCCGGGAAGTCGTAGGAGTCAGCGCCATCAGCATGGCCCACCGCAGCCCGGAGAAAGTGGTGGCCACGCCCTTTAAGGAACAGTCCGAAGCCTGCATCGGCTGTGGCTCCTGCGCCTTCGTCTGCCCCACCGGGGTCATCCCTTATACGGAAAAGAACGGCATCCGCACCGTCTGGGGCCGGGACTTCGAACTGTATCCCTGCAATGTCTGCGGCAACTACATCGCCCCCAAAGCTCAGTTGGAACACTGGGCCAAACTCACCGGCGACCCGGTGGACACCTTCTTCGTGTGCCGGGATTGCCGGTAAACAAGGCGATCAGCGTTAATTACCGCAACAAAATTATAGCCATAACCTCTTATATTTTTATAGTTTTTGACCGGAAACCGAAGGCCGCAAACGGTATTAGGGGCGGGGCTATCCCGCCCTTCGGCTTTTGCAAATGCCGGGCACGCCCTGCCGGGCGCACAAAAAAAGGCGGGCCGCGCCCGCCCTACGAAAGACCCAAAGAGACCAACCGGACTCCCCCCTTTCCCCCCCTTATACCAAGTTGAGACGTCTGCTAATACCAATTCGCATCCAAAAGGCATCAAATTGTAGGGGCGAACCTTGTGTTCGCCCTCCAACTTGGGGCGAATACAAGATTCGCCCCTACGAAAAATAACCGTTTGATTGCGAATCGGTATAAAAGGGCTTGAGCGATGACAAATCAGCTTCAAAGGAAAAGAAACTGGTGGCATAGGCTTCCAGCCTGTGGGTACCTCATTGATAAAACAAGGTTTTTTGCACAGGCTGGAAGCCTGTGCCACCAGAATTCCCCCCTGGATTTAGTTCCCCTGTGTACCGGCTGATTTTCGCAGAGGTCTCAAGTTCTATTTCCAATGCAACCAACTTAAGTTTCAATTTGCTGATAACCCCGGTCTTTTTAACCGAAAACCGCTAACCGAAAACCGAAAACGGTATTAATCACCCTTCCACTTCCTTTCCCGCCTCCAGGCCGCAAGCCTTCAATTTTTTGTAAAGATGGGACCGTTCCAGGCCGATACGTTCCGCCAGGAGGCTGACGCTGCCGTGGCACTCCGTTAGCTTGCGGCGCAGGAACTCTCGCTCAAATTGGGACCGGGCCTCCCGGAAATCCTCCAACCGGAAGAGTGCGGCGGGGTCAGAGGGAGGAGTATCTTGGGGGGCCGGGAACAGGTCATGGGGTGCGGCAGTCAGGGCCGGCGGGGCTGAAGATGAATCCCGGGGGCCCTCGGACAGGGGCAGGTTTTTGACATCTATGGTGTTTCCGGGGGTGAGGATGCCCAGGCGCCAGACGAAATTCTTCAATTCCCGCACATTTCCCGGCCAGGGGAGTTGCTTCAGGGCCTCCAGGGCCTGGGACGTAAACTGCTTGGTAGGCGTGTCGTTCTCCCGGGCCAGTTCCAGGAGAAAATGCTTCGCCAAGGCCGGAATGTCCTCCCGCCGTTCCCTTAAAGGGGGAACTTCCAGGGGAATGACCTTGATGCGGTGGTAGAGGTCCTCCCGGAAGGTCCCCCGGGCGATCTCTTCTTCCAGGTTCTTGTTGGTGGCGGCCACCACCCGGACATCCACCTGGATGGGACGGCTGCCCCCAACCCGTTCAAAGCGCTGCTCCTCCAGGATGCGCAGGATCTTGGCCTGGGTCTTGAGGCTCATGTCGCCGATTTCATCCAGGAACAGGGTGCCTTCGTGGGCCAGGTCGAATTTGCCCCGCCGGGTCTGGGAGGCCCCGGTGAAGGCCCCTTTCTCGTGGCCGAAAAGCTCGCTCTCGATGAGGTCTTCGGGGATGGCGGCGCAGTTCACCTCCACAAAAGGTTTATGGGCTCGGCGGCTCTGGAAGTGCAGGGCCCGGGCCACCAGTTCCTTGCCGACGCCGTTTTCCCCGAAGATGAGCACCGAGGCGTTGGTAGGGGCCACCACCCGAAGCTGCTCCCGGAGGCGGCGAAGGGGTTCGCTGTCGCCGATGATTTCCTTGACGGGCGCGGCCTGGGCTCGAAGACGCCGGTTTTCTTCCGAAAGCCTGGCCATTTCCAGGCCGTTGCGCACCGTGAGGAGAATCTTGTCCGCATGGGGGGGCTTTTCGATGAAGTCGTAGGCCCCCAACCGAGTGGCCCGCACCGCATTCTCCACCGAGCCATAGGCCGAGACCATCACCACCGGCAGGGCCGGATAGCGCTGCTTCAGCTCTTTAAGCGCTTCCAGGCCGTCCATGCCCGGCATGGCGATATCCAGGAGCACCAGGTCCGGCGGCGCGTAGGCCGCCATCCTCAAGGCCCCAGGGCCGTCCGGGGCGGTGAGCACTTCAAACCCTTCATCCAGGAGAATGCCTGACACTGCCTGGAGAATCTGGGGTTCATCATCCACTACTAATATGGTTGCCGGCATATTCCGCCCTGTGCATGGGAATTTCGATGATAAAGGTGACGCCTTGGGGCTGATTGTCCTCCACCCGAATCTGTCCCTGGTGCTCCGCCACGATGGAGCTGACAATGGCCAGCCCCAGGCCGGTGCCCCCCCGCTTGGTGGAGAAATACGGCTCAAAGATCCGGAGCTTTTCCCGGTCCGGGATTCCCACCCCGGTATCCGACACCGCCAGTTCCACCATGCCCTGGGTCACGTCGCCTTTCAAAGAAATGGTAATGGTCCCGGACCCCGAAATGGAGGCCAGAGCGTTGTCAAAAAGATTGAGGAGCAGCCGCTTAATCTGTTCCCGGTCCACCATCAGGGGCGGGAGGTCCGGGTCCGGCTGGAACACCAGGTTGATGCGGGGCTGGACCTCCTGATAGAGCAGCAGGACCTCCTGCACCAGGGTGTTCAGGTCCTGGGGAGACACGCTGAGATGGGGCAGCCGGGCAAAGCGGGAAAATTCATTTACCAAGTTCTTCAGTTCATCCACCTGGTTGATGATGACCTGAGTGCATTCGTCGAAGACCTGGCCATCATCCCCGAAGCGCTCCAGGAAACGCCGTCTCAAGCGTTGGGCCGCCAGCTTGATGGGGGTTAAGGGATTTTTCACTTCATGGGCGATGCGCCGGGCCACCTCCCGCCAGGCCGCCACGCGCTGGGCTCGCTCCAGTTCGGTTAAGTCCTCAAAAACCATCACCACCCCCAGGTCCCGGCCGGATTCATCTTTGAGCACCGTGGGCTTGAGGAGCAGGTACACCGACTTCTCCGATAGGATGAGGTGCAGGTGTTTCTCCACCGTGCCCCGGGGGGCGCGGCGGGCCTCGGCCACCACTTCGGCTAAGCGTTCGAATTCCCCCGGCGGCAGCAAGACCCGGCAGTCCTGGCCCAAGACCTCCTCCCGCTTAACCCCCAAGAGCTGCGCGGCGGAATCATTGAGGGTGGTGATGCGGCCTTGCTGGTCAATGGCGATGACTCCCGCGGCCACATTGGTCAGGAGGATTTCCATATCCCGCTTCTGGTCGGAAATGAGGGTGTGGCTGTCGCTCAATTCCCGGTAGGCGGCGGCCAGTTGGGCCTGGCTGTGCTGCAAGTCCTGGGTCATTTTATTGAAAGATTCCACCAGAAAACCGATCTCGTCCCGGCCTTCCTGCTGAATGGTGAAATCATAATCCCCCCCGGACACCTTCAGGGCGCCTTCGGTCAAGTGCCGGATGGGGGTGGTGATCTCCCGGGCCATGTAAAATCCCAGCCAGATGGCGGACATGACCGCCAGGAGGGTGACGATGACCAGGGTCAGGTAATGGCTCACCTTCACCGGGCTGAAGAGGAGTTGGCGCTGGCGCAGTTCCTCAAGGTTGCCCGTGGCCGCGGCCGTCTGCAGGAACTGGTTTTGGGGAATCAGGTCCCGCACCCCCAGATACCCTTTGAGCAGGCCGGCGGGGTCCTTTATGGGCGTCAACACGGTGAGGAGCTCTCCCTGGGAGGTGGTCTGCTGCAGCAGGGTTTCCTCCTGGAGGCCCCCGGGGGGCAGAGATAATGTCGGAATGTCGGGAGGTTTGGCATCATAGTTCACCGCCAGGGACTTGCCGCCGGCATCGAACACCTTCAGTCCCGTCAGGTTATAGGTGGTGCGTTGTCGGGATAAATAAGCCGTTAAGGCTTCTTTCCCCGCGGGGGTCAGGTCGCCTTGCCGCCCCAGTTCCGAACTTGCCATCCGGGCCACGGCGCGCAGTTTGGCTTTCATCTCCTGGGAATATACCCGGGTAAGATCCAGGGCCCGGTCCAGGGATTCCTCCACCTGGCGGTCCCAGGAATAATCGGCCCGGATATTGATCAACTGCCAGGCCATAAAAAACAGGAACACCGCGGGCAGCAGGCTCAGGCTGATGAAAGTCAGCACCAGGCGGGTGCGCAACCGGGAGCCGAAGACCTTGCGGCGCCGCTCCAAAAAGAGTTTGGTGAGGTTGCGGAAGATCAGGAAAGTGAGGAGCAACAGGAGAAAGGTGTTTAAGTTGAGCAGCCCGAAGGCCAGCAGGCTGCCGGTCACCGGCTGCCCCCCCTGGCTCACCAGATGCACCTCCAGGGAGGTGATGGCCACCACCAGCGCCAGGGTAAGGGCCAGGAGAATCCTTTCCCAGCGGCGCTTACGATAGTCCTTCAGGGGTTTCGGGGTCGGGTGGGGCTCCATGCTTCTCAACCCTTGGGAGGCAGTTTCAAAGTGAAGGTGCTCCCCTGGCCTGCGGCGCTCTCCACCGAGACAGTACCGTGGTGGTCCGTGATAATCTTATGGATTACCGCCAGACCCAAACCGGTGCCTTTATCCTTGGTGGTGAAGAAGGGGTGGAAGATCTTTTCCAGTACTTCCGCGGGCATGCCTTTACCCGTATCATGTACGGAAAACCAGACCTGGCCGTCTTTCAGCCCGGAAGATAGGATGATTTCCCCCTGGGTCTCGGAAGCTTCCAGGGCGTTTTTGATGAGGTTTACCAGGACCTGTTTGAGTTGGTTGGGGTCAGCCATGATATGAGGCAACTGGGGGTCCAGTTTATCGAGGAGATGGATGCCTTTCTCTTTGGCGGCTTCCGCCATCAGGGTCTCCACTTCCCGGATCACCGGGTTCAAGTCGATCTCTTGTTTGGCAGGCTGCACCGGCCGGGTGAAATCCCGCAGGTCTCCCAAAAAGGTTTCCAGGCGTTTCACTTCCCCCTGGATGATCTGCAATTTCTCCAGGACCGCGGGGTCCTCGGGAAGGCGGCGCTCCACCTGCCGAGCCAGACCGCCGATGACCGTCAAGGGGTTCTTGATTTCATGGCTGACAAACGCCGCGGCCTCGCCCACCGCGGCAAAGCGCTCGGAATGCACCAGGCGTTCCTGGGACTCCAACAACTCCCGGGTTTTCCGTTCCACTTCCCGGGTCAAGGTCCGGTTCCATTGAAGCGCGATGAGAGTTAAGCCCCCGCCGCCCAGGAGCACGACGAGAAAAAACAGTCCCACCAGAAATAATTCCTGGTACAGCACTTCTCCCACCGTGCCGGAGACTTCCTCCACCGGGGCCACCACGCATACCCCCCAGAGATTGCCCGGCTCCACCTCGGTGACCCCGCTGATCAGGCCCCGGTCGAATTTGATGGGGATGTAGGCCGCGAGTTTGGGCATCTGCCCCAGTTTCTGGCGATGCCAGCCGGAGTCGTATTCCGTCACCCCTTCCTGGCCTTGGAGGAGATGGGCGTGAAGTTCCCGCAAACCTCGAAACACGATCTCGGGATTTCGGGCGATGCGGACCTGGATGGCTTCATGGCCCACAAAATCCTTCTCAAAATGGGCCAGCATGATCTCGTTCTGGTCGATAATCCAGGCATATCCGGTCCGCCCGGAGCGCACATCCGCAATGACCTTCTGGGCGATAAAGAAAGGATCAATGACCAATTCCAGAGACCCGGCAAATACCGGGAGATTTCCCGGCCTGTAGAGAGGAGTAATAAACCGCATCACCAGCCGTCCCTGCCAGGGGGGCTCCATGCTGTGGCTGGTCTTGCCGAGAAACAGCTTCCCCCGGTTGGCCGGGTTTTTAACCCATTCCTGGTAGGGAGGCTGCAAAACCAGGCCCACCGTAGGAGCGGCTACGGGCACGGTGGTGAGGACTTCTTCCTGGAGGCCCGCGGCGTTGTAGCGGCGCAGCTCTAAAATGCCGAAGCGTTTGTGCCGCTCAAATCTTTCCACCAGGGCCGTTTCCAACCCAAGAGCATCAGGCGCGGTGGTTTGAAATAATCCCCCATATCCCAGGAGGGCGTTTTCCAGAAGGTCGATGTAAGCTTCCACATTGTCCGCGATCTTCCGGGCCAGCATCAATTGCTGCTGGTTGAACTGATCCCGCATGATCAGTTCCACTTTGCGGTTCAATTGTTGCCAATAGTTGAAAAATAAAAGCGAGAGAATAATCGCGCCGGCCAGAATGGCGGGAATTATAATGGGTAAAGACAGGAGTTTCAAGGCGCGGCCGGAATTCATGTTAATCTCGTCCCCTCAATTTTTAAATCTTATCATCATCCTAGGGGGTTGACAAGTTTGGGTTTGGGTTAGCCCCGGGGGGATTGGAAGCGGCTTTCGGTTTTCGGTAAAAACAGATGAATCATAAGCGCTTGTAGGGGCGAGTGGGGTGGATAAGGCCGGTGGGGCGGGCCTCCGTGCCCGGCATCCTTGGAATTTATCATCGTTCCCAAGCTCCTGCTTGGAAAACCGGGAGCGAAAAATCTTGGGAGAAAGCCGTTAAGCAGGCCGCTCCTTTTCTTTTTTACACGCCTGCCAGATGGCCTCCATCTCTTCCAGGGTGGCGCTTTCCGGGGTCTTGCCCTCCTTGGCCAGGGTGCGTTCCACCACGTGGAAGCGCTTGATGAACTTATAGATGGTGCGGCGCAGCGCGCCTTCCGAGTCGATATCTAAGAAGCGGGCCACATTCACCAGGCCAAAGAGGAGGTCCCCCAGTTCCTCTTCCCTGGCCGGGTTGGGAGGCTGTGCCAGGGCCTGGCGGAATTCCTGAAATTCTTCTTCCACTTTGTCCAGGGCGCCCTCAATGTCGGGCCAATCGAAGCCCTTCCGGGCCGCGGCTTCTCCCAGACGCTGGGCCTGGACCAGGGCCGGCAGGGCCTGAGAGATCTTGCCCAGGGACCCGCCCCGGGGGGCTTTGCCTTCTTGGGCCTTGGTTTCTTGCCAGATGCGGCGCAGGTCCTCCTGGGTCTCGGCCTTTTCGCCGTTAAATACATGGGGATGGCGTCGGATCATTTTGGCTGTGATGCCGGCTACTACTTCGCCGAAGGAAAAATCTCCCCGGTCCTGAAACAGGTCGCTCAAAAAGACCAGGTGCAGCAGCAGGTCCCCCGATTCCTCCCGGATCTTTGCCGGGTCGCCGCCGTCGAGGGCTTCGATCAATTCATAGGCTTCTTCCAGGACATAAGTCTTCAAGGTTTCCGGGGTCTGTTTGGCGTCCCAGGGACAGCCGCCGGGGCCCCTGAGGCGCCGGACAATGGCCAGGAATTGGGACAGCGCGGTCCCCGGGTCAATTTCATCTGCCATCATATTATCTAAGCTCCTGAATAAACTAAAACAAGGTGCGCAGTGCGCACCCTACATTTATCGGGCGATATTGGGAGGATACCATTCCTGGCCGTTATGGCGGCCGGGCCTGCCGCCGGGTTTATTCTCCACATTTCCAGCCTGCCGATAAATAAATAATCCGGGGGCGCGGCCGGAATCTGCTTTCACTTGCTGAGGTCCCCTCCTAAACCCTTGAGCTTTTTTTCCAGACCCTTAAAGCCCTGGCCCCCCATTACCCCCTCGGCTTTCCGGCGGTCACCCTGCCAGCCTTGCAGATAATCATTGATGCGTTTTTTGAAATCTTGGGGCAGGAGTTCCAGGGCCTGGCGGGAGACATGGATCAGGTGGGGCGCGGTGCGGGATTCCTTAAACAGGCGGGAGTCCCGAGGCAGGACCACCCCCAGGAACATCAGGGCAAATCCCACCACCAGCGCGCCCTTGGCCAGGCCAAAAAAAGCGCCCAACAAGCGGTCGAACAGGTCCAGATAAAGGTGATACAACAGGCGCTGGAGCAGGTGGGCCACCAAACGGGTGAGCCAATACACCGCCACCAGGATGACGACGAAGGCAACGATGCGGGCATGGAGAGGATCTTTAATCCAGGCCTGGAGGGGCGCGGCCAGGCGCAGATAAGTGTGGGAGGCTGCCAGTACTCCCCCCACCAATCCCGCCAGGACCGCCAATTCCTGAAACAGGCCGCGATAGTAGCCCCGGATGGTGACTAATGCCAGTAAAACTAAGATGCCCAGGTCCAGGAGATTCATGCCGCCCCTTATACTTGGACACTCCTATCAGAAATACCCGCCGCCGTCAACGGGCGAAATGGAGCTTTAAAGGGAAAGGTCTGATGGTAGGGACGGTGAGCGCACCGCCCCCACCGGGTGGGAAGGTGGGAGGAGTTTCATCTCCGGGAAGAAGAGATTCAGCGAGCTCTATTTCATTAATCAAGTTTGATGGAGTCGTAAAAAGTCTCCTTCTCTCCTGATGGCGGGAGAGGATTAATGGAATGGGGAAACTAACTACTCGAAAACGCTAATTTTAATCACCCCCACCCTAACCCTCCCCCCTCAAGGGGGAGGGAATTTCAGACTTTTTACGAAATCATCAAGTTTCGCACCTATCCTTTCACACAACCACCTTGGGTTCCGGAGGTTTGGCCGAAATTGGGCGGAATTAGGTTAATCTTGGTACTGAAAATGTAGAACAGCCGCCCCCGGCTGTTCTTTGGTGGCACAGCCCTCTTGCCGGCGCATCCCTCAGCATCGACCGTGGGATTATAAACTGGACAGCCGAGGGCGGCTGTCCTACATTTTCACGCTTCGTGGTGATCCCGAAGGGGTCATGGGACGTTACCGGCGCCCATGGTTCAAGGTTCGTCGTCGTAATCACGAAATTAGGCGCGCATCAGTGTCGGCCTCAGCGCACCACCCGGCCCCTCAGGTCATGGTCGTGGCTGTTGATGGCCGACCATAAGTCCTGGCGATCGGCTTCGTGTTCGTAGCGGTACACGAAGCGCTCCGCCAGTTCCTCTCGACAGGCGCAAAAATGCTGGTACACCTCGTCCAGCTTTTTTTCCATGCGGGTCATCATCCGCCAGAGCAAGAACGCGCTGACTCCGGCAAAAGCCGCCAGCAAAGACACCAGCGCGCCGGCATGTTCCCCTAAGTCCTGGTAATTCATATGACACACCCCGCCCCGGGTTATTTTTCCCGAAGAACGTTCAATGGTGATTTGCCGGGAGGCCGGGAAGAAGAGCGGTTCAGCGGTTCAGCGGGTTAGCTCTTAGCCTCATTTTCAAGGATGCAAGTGGCATTTCCTAAACCATAGCCGATGACTGCAGATGGCTAACAGCTAACTGTAATGACATCTAACGTTAGCATTCGATTATGCACAGCGTCAAAGCAGCTTGGATATGGATTCTCATGGATTATCTTCCTTCACCCAAGCACAATAATGTATGCTAAAAACTATTGTCATTACAGCTAACCACTAACAGCTAACCCGCCAGACCGCTAACCCGCTGAACCGCTACTCCCTTCCCCCGTTACCTCTTTACCCCCGGTCACCGCAGCCCGCAGGGCCGCCAGCCCCATGGAGCCGGCCAGTCCCAGGACTAACTCATACTGTTGCGGATCCAGCCACCCCATGGTCCGGGCAAAGGTCGCCAGGCCCAGCGCCAGGGCGCTGATATAGGTCCTTTTTCCTTGCAGCATCTTCATTCCTCCCAGCCGGTGATTTTCGCCACCTGATTGGCGGTGTTGTCATTGTTGGCATAGACCCGGTTGCCCTCCGAGATGAGGCAGCTGAAGGGTATGCTCCCCCGCACCCCCTGAAATTCATAGGCAGGGGGCGTGCCGTGGAGAATCAGGGCGGGATTGACCCCGTCATAAGAAATGGCCAGCTTCAGGTCGTAGCCGTTCAAGGCCGCGCCAAACCCCGCCAGCCGCCGGGCCGTGGGCGGCGCCACCAGGGCCAGGTCCTTCAAGGTATAGCCGTTGACCGCGCCGGTGAACCATTCCCGGGGGACGCGATAGGTCATCCGAGGCCCCTCCTGGTTAAAAGGCGCCAGGTTCCCGGCGACGTCGTTGAAGACCATGCCCAGCCGGCGGAAATTGGTTTTGGGCAGGACCATAAGCCAATCCCCTTGGGCCAGGTCCAGGGCGCTGCCCCCGTAGGTAATGGTCCCGGCTTCGGCGTTGTCGTCGTTGTTGGCGGTAATAAGCCGGGCCAATCCTCGAGATGCCCCGGTTAGCCCCAGGATCTGACCCTCCGCCAGCTCGTTGGCGGTCAAACCGTAGCCGATATTGGCGTTGTCGGCATTGTTTCTCAGGGTGATGATCTGCGCTGCCTGAGAAGACACCCGCATCACCGGCATGGCCTTGAGGCTGAAGGTGGTGTCGCCGGAACCCGCCAGGGCATAGACCGCATACCACTGGTTGGGCTTCTCAGTGCCCCAGAGGCTGCCGCTGCCGGCAAAGTCCAGGGTGACCGACACCGCGTTCTCCCGGTAGCGGCCATCGGACAGGCCCCCGCTCACCCATTGTCCGGGATGCAGGGGGGAAGGAAAACCGCATAACATCAGCCGGGCCTTGCAGTCCGCGGTGGCCGGGACCCGGACCTTGGCGCTGTCCACATACTCCAGAGAGGGCCCCTGGGGCACATGGAAACTCTCCAGCAGCGCCTGCTCAATCTTGTCGAAGTCGCTTTTCAAGATGACCTGGCGGCCGGTGCCGCTCCCCCACTTGGCCTGAGGCAGATGAATCAACGCCATGGCTTATCTCCTTTTTCCGCGTTTACCTCTTTGCGTCTTTTAACTTTGCGCCTTTGCATGAGATATCTATTCTTTGCCGCTTTGTCTTTGCGTGAAACTACACATACCCCCGGTAGGCCCAATCAGGGTCATACCCACTATCCTGGTCAATGGCCCAGGAATCCTGGGCCGTGCCGATACCGTCCACCGCCCAGGACCAACTCAGGTTGAGGGGACGGCCCAGGCTGAGGCTCATCCGCCGTCTTCCTAAGTCCAGTTCTTTACCGAATGCGGTAAATTCCGCGTCCTTAAGCCCCTGGAAATCCGAGGACACCGCCACCGTGTCACCCACCTCGATGCGGGCGCCTTCCAGCCAGGTCTCCACTTCCGCCCCTTCCCAGGGGTATCCCAGGCGTTTCAAGAGCCGGGAGGCCAGGACCCGGGCCGTATCGGGATTTTCCAGAATCACCGGCCCGCCGTAGCGAAAATCCAGGTCCACGGCCTGCTCCCCATAGGCGTTGATCGCCGCGTCATCCCGGGCTTCCGCATATTTGCCGCTGTCCCGGTCATAGTCGGCATACCTGACCCTCACCAGGTTTTTCACCCCTGCCTGGTCATAGGACATGGTCAGGCCGCAGATATTAGACGGCGTCAAGACCGCCCGGTTATCCACCAGGATAAAGCCCAGCAGTCTGTGGAACCAGGTCCAGTCGCCCCCTCTCCGGCCATACTCCAGGGCCGCGCCCAGCATCAACACCACTGCTTCCAGGGTTCCCATTTGGGCCGCAGCCAGATAATGGGGGGCATAATCCCACAGGTCCTGGGCCTCGCCGTAAGAAAAGGGAATCAGGTCGTCATTGAGCAGATTGGGCTTCACATCTCCGGCCTGGGAGAACAGCCGGCCCATAAGCGCGTCGAAATGGTCCTGGTCCTCGCCGGTGGCGGCAAAGGGGTAGGCCTCCCCGGTTCGGCCGTTGACGGCCGCGCCGAAGGCCTGGAGGACCAGGGCGTTGAGCCAGGCGTAATGGTAGTCGCTTTTATATACGCCGAACTCCGGATCCACCCGATTTTCCCGCAGGTCGTCCAGGATGCGCCGGGCCCATAGGCAGGCCCGTTCGTCTCCCCGGCGCTCATAGATCTGCAGGCATCCCAGGGCGATAGCCGCGGCGGCCCCGGGATCATAGCCGGCGCCGTATTGGAAACCGAACTCCGAGAAGTTCAGGGGAAATTTCCAGCCGGGGCCGTCCGCGGCGCCGAAGCTGTCCAGCCAGTTGAGCCAGGCATCCAAAATCTCCCAGGCCTGGGGGTCGTTACTGACGAAGTAATACTGGGCCAGACGCATGAAGGCCCAATATTGCCCCAGACCGTAGCCCACTTCCGGATAGGCGCTGCCGTTTAACGCGCCCTCAATGATACGCCGGTTATCCTGGAGTTCCGCCCCACTCAAGGCCCGGCCTTTATGAATCCGCACCAGGTCCAATTTGCCGGTAAAGAACTGCTGGGCGCCGCCGCTAAATCGGCCTAGGTATAAATCACTGGTATTGTCCAGACTGCCGGGACGTTGGGCCGGGGCCGCGCCCAAGACCCCGTCCACGCAGAAAGTGACCTGGCCGTCCCGGTCCACGGAGATCCCTAGGTAATGGAACTCCGAGGTGTCGCTGATGGGCAGGGCGGGAGAAGGCGCATGTTCCGTGGAGCCGCTGTCGTCATAGAGGGCCAGCACGGGGGAATGATCCTGATTTAGAAAGACCTCATAGCCTTTAGGAGGAGACTCGGCATCGAGCTTGCTGATGACCAGACGGTCAGGGTCCAGGCTATCTCGCTTCAATACCACTTCCAGGGTGAAATCCCCCGCGCCCGGATTGAAATCCGCATGATCGGGGCAGGTGAGGTAATGGCCGCCGTCCAGGTAAGCCGCACTGTCCCCCGGCTGGCAGAGGCCCTGGCCGTAAACCGGGTCGCCGCCCCCCTGCCACTGGAGGTCATGGCCTTTCCCCGAGGCGTCCGTCAAGACCGTGTTGAAATGCCAGAACCCCGCCACCTTACCGTAATCCCGGTACCGGGGCCACCAGCAAAACCGGCCGAAATTCTCCTCCCCGCACGCGGAGATATTTTCCACGTCGTTCCGGGTGTGGACCGGCAGGATGGGGCCTTTGACGCCACCATAGCGCCGGTGAAATTCCTGTTGCGCATCCCGGTGCAGATTGACATAGCTCTGGGTCAGGTTCAGGGCTCCCACGAGGTAGGGAGCCAGGGGCTGGGCGTAATGCACCAACGTGGGGCCCCGCCAGGGATTCTGGCCATAGGGGGTCAGGGAGATGGCCAGCCGGGGCGCCCCGGGATACGGGTCCTGGACCTCCAGGTTCAAGGTAACGTCATCCAGCCGCCAATCGTGTTCCCGAAAGCCCTGCTGGTCCAGCCGGAATTCCAGCACCCGGAGACGCCGGGCTTCGGCAAAGGTCACGGGCGCGTCAAACTTTACATCCGTGATCAGGAAAACCCCGTTGCTGGGGGGCGATTGGGGAATCCCGATATCCACCGCCTGTAATGGATGGGTCAGGGGGGAGAGCCCCGACTCCAGGAGCATGTCCTCCAGGTTCACCGTGACCCGCTGCCAGACATTCACCTGGAGGGTGCGGTTCTGGTAGAAATAGCTGCCCCGGGCGTCCTTGACCTTCACCCGGATATTGAGGGAATTGGCCCCGGAAATGGTGGGCTTGATAAGAAAATTCAGGTTGGCCCGCCCCGCGGAATGGCAATGGCCGGAGTCGATCCCCACCCACACCCCAAACGCGGTGGCGTGGGATGACAAGGCCCAGGTCACCTGGGTCTGGGTGTAAAAGGTATCTCCCAGCAGGACTTCGGTTTCTTCCCGGTCGCAGATGGTAAAGTCGCTGTCGTCGGGAAGGGTGGCGGTGTACCAGGCCCCCCACATAGCCCGGACCCGGTCCCGGTCGTCAATCAGGTTATCCCGGCGACGGAACTGGCTGAAGGGCAACTCAAACGCGGTCCATTCCGAAAATCGGTCCGGCAGGGCGTGCACAAAGGTGTGTTCCGGGCCCCAGGGATCCGCCGCGTTTTCCGAGGAGTCGTTGAGGACCGCCAGGAGACGCCGGGGATGGACCGCGGGGTCACCGCCCCAGAAGGTCCAGTAGTCCCCGGCCGTCAAGTGAACGCCTTCCCCCGGCTCCCAATAAATTTCCAGGCCGTCCTCCAGGGCCACGGGGTGCTGGGCGTCGCCGCTCACCAGGGACGTGGCCGCCCAGGTCTTCCCGCCATCCCGGGACCATTTGAAGGTAGCCGTCCCCACCTCCCCGGTAGTCTGCACCTGCACCACGAAGCGCTGCTTCTCCTGGCGGCCGTAATCCCCTAAGATCACCAGGGCAGCGCTTCCACTGCCCGCCTTGGTGAGATTGTGGACCCGCCGGGAGGTAGCCTGGCCCAGTAGTCGGAAACTTACCCGGTCCAGGTCCTGAAAGGCGCCGGTTTCCAGGGACCAGTTCAAACCATAGCCGAACCACGCGGCATCCCGGCCGGCAGGCAGGTCCACCCCCACCCGCAGCGCCCGGCCGGCGCCCGGGGTCAATTCCGTCTGGAACGCGGAGAATGCCTCCAACCCCGGAGTAGCCCCCCGGTACATCAGGTACGCGCCCCGGTCCCACAGCTGCCGCTCGAAAGAATCATAGACCAGGGGCGGGGTGCGGCTCTCCTGGCGGGGATAGAACGCCTCCCAAAGGGTTTGCAGCATGGCGCGGTAATCTCGTCCCTGCTCCCGTCCGGCCAGATGCAGTATGACCATCAGGTCCAACATCCGGTCCACGGCAAAATCGTAGGTATAATCATCCGGAGAGCGGTAGGCCCGGCGGATGCAAGGGTAGGTGTTCAGGGGTTCATATTTCCGGGAGGTCTCCCCGGTGAGATAGATATAGTAAAGCTGCACCCGGGTCCCGGCGGGCAGCGCCCGGCCCAGGGTGATTACCGTGGCCTCTCCTTGGTGGGTGAATGAGCCTCCGGAAAAGTAATTGACCAGATCCCCGGCCATGGGTTCGGCCCAGAACCCGTCCCAGGGGAACTGGGTATCCGTCCGCCATATCCCCCTGATGAAACAGACCTGCCCGCCCCCGGGCAGGGGGGAATGGATGACCAGCCGTCCATCCGCCCCCACCGTGCCGACGGCCTGCTCCCAGGCCCCCGCCACCGCTTCCTGGAGAAGGGCGCCTCCCATATTGTCGAAGGACCAGTTAAACTGGGAGGCCCGAGCCCACTGAATCTGCATGGTTAATACCTGTTTTCCGTTTTCGGTTTTCTGTTGAGTGGTCGAGATGTTTTTTCTTCTCGTTCCCAAGTTGAGCTTGGAAACCAGGGAAAAACTAACAACTAACTGTATTGACATTAGCCATTAACATACATTAATATGCTTGGT
>CAZUBT010000055.1:0-22818 GCA_964618815.1 uncultured Desulfobacterales bacterium
ATAATTGACCTAAATTGACTTTTTACGAATTCATCAAGGTTCAAGGTTCAAAGTTCAAGGTTCAAAGTTGAAAGAATGGAGCGTACCCTCCGACTGAGCCAAGCACCTTTTCATAATTTACGGGTGGGCCAAAGGCCCATGAATGACTGTTCTGAGAAGTTTTCAGTTTTCTGTTAAAAAACCGGTAAGGGGCGGATTTCCATGTTACAAGCTCCGTTTGCGAACGGAGAATGTAGGGTGCGTCCTACGCACCACCTCCTACTGCTTCGGCAACCTGGGGGAGGCTACACGTCAGCGAATTGATGAAGGGTTTGCCTTTCCTTGATCAACTCCACCGCCACCTGGGCGGCCCGGCGGGAGGCGCCGGGGCCTCCCAGGCGGGTGATGACCCGGGTGAGGCCGTGACGCAGTTTCTCCAGCCGGCCCGGGTTGCGGATCCAGGCCAGGGCCTCCCGGGCCAGAAACTCCGGGGTGAAGAAGTCCTGCAAAAGCTCCGGAAACATGCGCTCCCCGGCCAGCAGATTGGCCATCCCCGCGTGGGGCACCCGGACCAGGAGCCGGGCTGCGGCAAAGGTGAGCGGCGACACCCGATAGACAATGATGGTGGGAGTGGCCGCCAGAGCCGCCTCCACCGTGGCCGTGCCCGAGGCCACCACCGCCAGGTGCGCCGCGGCCAGGGCTTCATAGGATTGGCCGGGGATGATCTTGAGGGGAGGGCCGGGGTATTCCGGGTTTTCGGTTTTCGGTTTTCGGTTTTCGGTGGTTATTGATTTCCGAAGTCCGGTGACTGGTTTCGAAAAACTGTCAATTCTCTCCCCCAAAATCTTCCCCACCAGGTCCTCCGGCACGGTGGAGGCCAGGGGGAGGATGAACTGGCAGGCGGGGATGGATTTATGGATGATTTCGGCCCCGGCCAGCATCAGGGGCAGATGGAGTTTCACTTCGCCGGCCCGGCTGCCGGGCAGCAGGGCGATGGTGAGGCGCTCCGGGTCCAGGCCCCATCGTTCTAAAAATTCTTTCCGGTCCGGGAGAGGGGGCAGGGTTTCCCGCAAGGGGTGGCCCGCGTATTCCACCGGCACGCCCCGTTCCCGATAAAAATCCGCTTCAAAGGGGAAAATGACCACCATGCGATCCACCAGGCGGGCGATGGTGCGCACCCGGTAGGTGCGCCAGGCCCACACCTGGGGGCTGATGTAATACATCACCGGGACCCCGTGAAATTTAGCCATGCGGGCCACCCAAAAATTGAAATCCGGGAAGTCCACCAGGATGGCCAGGGCCGGTCGTTCCCGTTTCAACACCCGGCCGATGTCCCTTAAGGCCCGGCAAACCGAGGGGATGTGGCTGACAACTTCCAAGAGGCCCACCACCGCCAGGTCTGCGGCGTGACAGAGGAGCCTGACACCCTGGGCGGCCAGGGCCTCTCCCCCGATGCCCACAAACTCCGCCTGAGGGATAATCTCCTTGAGGGCCGCCACCACCAGGGCCGCATGGCCGTCCCCCGAGGCCTCCCCCGCGACGATGAGGATCTTGGGGGATTGCACGGAGGAGGGGTAGGTGGGCGGGGTGGGACCGGGGTTCACGCCGGCGCCGCGGGCCGCGGCCCCCATCCCCGAATTCCCACGCCCAACTCCCCTCTGGTTTTTTTTCATCATATTGATTATCTTAAATAGCAGTTAATCCTGAAACCCGGGAGTTTTCCGGCGCCCCGTAAGGCACGGCCGGGCCTGCCGGGCGCAGGCTAAGGTCCCATGACCCCTTGGGGACCACAAAGAAGCATGGAAATGTAGGACAGCCGCCCTCGGCTGTCCAGTTTCTAATCCCACCGTCGTTGCTGAGGAATGCACAGGCAAGATGCCTGTGCCACCATTTTCATACATTTTCATATAAGAGTCTGCGGCTACCATTAGCTGAACCGAGGGACACCATGAAAAAAGCCTTATGCGGTATTATCATTCTGGCAATGTGCTGCCTGGCCGCTCCTCTCCCGGCGCCGGCCAGTAAACCCGTGTTGAAGACCCTCACCGGATGCGTCATCAACGGCACGCTGTACACGGTCTATCCGGGGAAACCCAAATATACCGTGTACCGTATCAAGGTCAAAGACCTTAACCTGTCGCCCTATGAGGGGAAGAAGATCATCGTCAGCGGCAACCTGCTGCCCGGGGACACTTTCTACCCCAAACCGGAGACCCTGAAAGTCCTGGGGCCGTGCGACCGGAAATCTCAGGAGGCCATAGGCGCCCAGACGCGCTAAGCCTCCCTGTAAGGGCATGTCTTGCCATGTCCGGCGGCTCGCGCCACGTTCACCAAGGCGCCAAGAGCTTACTGTTGCCGGCTTTTTTTACCGGAAACCGGAAACCTTCTCCAACTCACACCTTGGCCGTTTTCATGGCCGCCATGATTTCCATGGCCAGGTTCAGGGCGTCCCGGCCGGCTTCCCCGGTGACCACCGGCTCTTCCTGTTTCTGCACCGCCCGGAGGAAGTTGGAGATCTCCTTTAACAGCACGTCCTCCGGGGGATAATGTTTGATCTCCAGGGCCACCCCGGGGACAGGCCCGATGGCCCCTTCCTTCCGAAACGCCACGGTGAGCTCCCGACCCTCAAAGTCCACCGCCAGGTAGGCTTCCTTCTGGAACAGGCGGAACCGGCGCATGCTCTTCAAGGACATGCGGGACGCGGTGAGGTTGGCGATGCAGCCGTTGGCGAATTCCAGCCGGACGTTGGCCAGGTCGATGCGGTCCGTGAGCACCGAGACCCCCGCGGCCCGAATCTCCGCCACCGGAGACAACACCAGACTCAGGACATGGTCCAGGTCGTGGATCATCAGGTCCAGGACCACGTCCACGTCCGTTCCCCGTTCTTTATAAAAGGACAGGCGGTGGCTCTCGATGAAATGGGGCTGGGTCACCCGGCGTTTCAGTTCCTCCATGGCGGAGTTGAACCGCTCCAGGTGCCCCACCATGAGGAGGCAGCCCTGCCGGCGGGCCAGGTCCACCAGCTCCTGGGCTTCGGCCACGGTGACGGCCAGAGGCTTCTCCACCAGCACCTGTTTGCCTTGTTCCAGACAGTCCTTGACCACCGCATAGTGGCCGGTAGTGGGCACCGCGACGCTCACCGCGTCCACCAGGGGCAAGAGGTCGCGGTAATTCTGGAAGGCCTGAGTGTTTAGAGCCAGGGCCACTTCCTGGGCCCGCTCCCGGCTGGTGTCGGCCACCCCAACTAACTGAGCGTTCTCCAGGTCCGCGTATTTGTCCGCATGAAACTTTCCTAAATAGCCGACTCCGATTACTCCCGCTTTTACCGGTGCAGTCATAAGTTACCCGAATAGATTGTTATGATCGATGGCGCCTTGCTTTTTCGAAGCATGAAAATGTCTCACGCCAAGGCGCAACGGCCCAAAGCCCCGAAAGAAAATAATATTGAGAATTTACCACAGAAGACACGAAGAACCCAGAGAACCATCAGGTTTTTCACCTGTGTCCTCTGTGGTGAAAAATATTCCTAAAGACCATTTTCCTATAAAGACTACGGCTACAAAACAGGTCTTCCCATGATACCGGAAAGTGTACCCCTAATGCAATGAAAAGGGGGAGGAAATACCGTTTGACAACGGGCCGGGGATACGTTACAAAATCCGGCAGAATATCAGGAGGTACGCTGGAGATGGTGGAAAAGGCTAAGTTAATCTGGCTGGACGGCAACTTCATCCCCTGGGACCAGGCCCAGGTGCATATCATGACCCACAGCCTGCACTACGGTTTAGGGGTTTTTGAAGGCATCCGGGCCTATCACTGCCACGACGGCCGCACCGCCATCTTCCGCCTCAAAGAGCATATCCGGCGGCTGTTCGATTCCGCCCATATCATGCAATTGGACATTCCTTTCTCCCCGGCGGCCATTGAGGCCGTCTGCAGCGAAATCCTGTGGGTCAATGAGCAGAAAGAGGCATATCTCCGCCCCCTGGTGTTTGTGGGGGACGGGGCCATGGGGCTGCATCCCAAAGACAATCCCATCCGGGTGGCCATCATCAGTTGGGTGTGGGGCGCGTACCTGGGAGATGAGGGCCTGAAGCAGGGCATCCGGGCCAAGGTCTCGTCGTTCGCCCGGCATCACGTGAATGTGATGATGACCAGCGCCAAGGCCACGGGCAATTATGTGAACTCCATCCTGGCCAAACGGGAAGCCACCAGTCTGGGCTATGACGAAGCCATTCTGCTGGATACCAACGGCTACGTGGCGGAAGCCTCGGGAGAGAATATCTTCATCATCCGGGACGGGGCCATCAAGACCCCGCCGGTGACCGCGGTGCTGCCGGGCATTACCCGGGACTGCCTCATCACCCTGGCCCGAGACCTGGGAATCCCGGTGATCCAGGAGACCTTCTCCCGGGATGAAATCTATCTGGCGGATGAGGTGTTCCTGACTGGGACCGCGGCGGAAGTCACCCCTGTCCGGGAAGTGGACAACCGCCGCATCGGCCCCGGGCATCCCGGCCCCATCACCCTGAAACTCCAGCAGTCCTTCTTCGCGGTGGCCAAAGGCCAGGAGCCGCGCTATCAGCGCTGGCTGACTTATATTTAATTTTCATCCGGAAATGTATCTTATATAGCCATAGGCTTTAGCTTGCGCCAAAAAGAAACCTGGTCATGGGAGATTATCTGTTCGACAAGCAACAGCAGCCCCACTGGCAGGAGGACCGAGACTGGCGGCAGGAGTATGAGTTGGATTAGGTTTGCTGGAAAGTAATATTAAACAGGATAAGAACGGCATCAGTAAACTGCTCCCCCCTGTTGTCCATTCCCCAGGCGCAGCCCACCGGTCAAACTTTGGGGTCTTCCCTTTCTCCTTGAGTGGAAACTTTCTTCGCTTTTGAACCCCTTTCTCTTTTCTTAGGTTTGGAGGCTGTAAAAGGTATCAGCTCAGGTTTCCCTTCCATCACTTCCATCACTTTCTCGGGAGGAACGCTTTCATATCGATGGGCCTTGAGGCCCGAGGCTTTTTGCCGCGTCCGGGAATGAGCATAGGACCGGCACACTTCCTGCCCCTCTGGGGCCAGGTGCAGATGTAAGCGCGCCCCAACGGCACGGGCGAGCCGCACCATGGAGTCGATGGTGAAATTCACATCGCCTCGAAAAATTTTGGTGACATAGGCCGGGCTGACCCCCAAGCGGCGGGCCAGTTCAGCGCGGCTGATATTCTTTGATTCGGTCAGTTGATGGAGTTCTTCGGTAAAAGTATAGATGGCATCCGCCACCCGATAAGCGTCCCGCTTTTTGGCTTCGTCAAGAAGCTTGGAAAAAGGTTGAAGGCTCATCTTAATAATTTCCCCGGCATCCCCTTAATCAGGCAGGATTTCTATCTCTCCCCTCTCCAAGTCGGAAAAATATCTGCGACGTATAATTTCGGCCCTTTTTATTTGCTCTTGGGGCGTTCTCTGAGATGCCTTCATAAATCCATGGGAACAAACCACAATTTCAGGGCCTGCTCCAAAAAACCACAGAACTCGAACTCTTCCTTGCCGGAATTGCCAAATCCCCCCCCTGTATTTGGTGGCAGACTTCATATCGCCTTGGGGGGCCGGTGTGCGCGACCCTTTATAAGAAATTGAGCATCCGGTCGGCCTGCTCTTGGAGGACCCCCTCCAATTCATTTAGGAAGGAGAGAAGCTGGCATTCACCTCGGTCCGAACAAGTTGCAAAAATTTGATATTTCTCTTGAACCAGGAGGTGAAGCTTCATTTATTATTAACCTTTAGGTTAAGATTGTCAATAAAAAAATTTAACCTTTAGGTTAAATGCCATTTCTAACCTGGCCAGGGCAATTCTTTTCAATAGGAAGACCTAGTTGGAGCTTTCACTATATTCAGAAAAGCAGTCAAACCGGCATATTTCTCAGTTTCTAGTCCCCCTTAGGCCCGCATTCCTTCAGGTACTGCACCAGGATATCGGTTTCGGTGATCAGGCCCACCAGGCGGTGATTGTGCACCACCGGCACGCAGCCGATCTTCTTGTCCAGCATGAGTTGCACCGCTTCGCAAGCTTCTGCGTCCGGGGCAATGGTGACCACCTCCGGCACCATCACGTCTTTGATGCTCAGGGTCTTCATGATCTCCCGGGTGGTCTTGGTGCCATAGCCCAGGGCCTGGGCCAGGGAGCTGCGGAACAGGTCCCTTTCCGAGACAATCCCCACCAGGCGGCCGCCGTCCACCACCGGCAGGTGGCGGATGCGCCCTAAGCGCATGATGTCGTTGGCCAGGCTGAGTTCGTCGTTGATGTCCAGGGTGGCCACTTCTTTCACCATGATGTCCCGTACTTTCATACTCTGACTCCGTGGGGCAATGATTTGGTTGGGGAATGGGGCGGCCGGAAAAGCCCACCTTTTGTGAAAAGTTTTCGGTTTTCTGTTGAGAGACCGGAATAAAGTAGATTTCCCCGATCTCAAGTTAATCTTGGGAACGAAATGGTAGGGTGGGCCCGGCCCACCGACTCACCGGTTCCTTACTATAATATGATTGGGGTATTTTGGGAAGAACCGGCATGGAGATTAACCGCAGATGCACGCGGATGGACCTAGATTTATTTGTATCCATCTGCGTGCATCTGCGGTTGAGGTTAAGGATGGCGGGCACGGAGGCCCGCCCCACCCGCACGGAGGCCCGCCCCACCGGAAAAACCCCCTTAAAGCGCGACTAACCAGGCCCGGCCTTCACGGCTCAGTTCGGGCAGGGTTTTAAAAGCCCGCCGGGCCAACTCCGGAGTCAAATAGCCCATGCCGCACGCGGGAGTGAGGATGGATTGGGAGAGGATCTCGCTGACTCTTTTCCGGTGGTCCCTGGCCAGTTGCTCCACCTGCTGCTGAAACCGGGTCCAGAGGGTCTCGGTGGTTTCCGCTTTGAGGTCCTCGCCGGTGGGCACCAGACCCCAGGCCAGTACGCCGTCCCGGTCCAAAAATCCGGCCAGGGACTTCTCAAAAAGGCGGAGACTGTCGAAATAGCCGTAGGAATCGAAACTGAGGACGTCGATGGGGGTGTCCAGGAGCAGGGACCAATCGGTGTTGCCGCAGCAATGGATCCCCAAGGTAACCGGCCCCGCTTCCCGGGCGGCCTCCAGGGTCTGGGTGAGGATTTCCGTCACCTCTTCCCGGGAAATGGGAAGATACGCGGACCCGAATCCCGTGAGAAAAGGCTCATCGAAGAAAATCACCGGATGCTTGCCCAATTCCCGGAATTTCTGCGCTTGCCAGGCGGCCTTGCGGGCCAGGCCCTGGCACACCGCCTGGGTCAATTCCCGGTCGTAGAGGATGGGCTTGCCCTCCGGGTCTTTGACGATGCCCGCGAAGGTCACCGGCCCGGCGATCTGGCCTTTGAGGAACCGGGCGCCATCTCCCCCGGCAGCCGCGGCTTTTATCAAAGCGAAAAAACCCTGGGCCTCCTCCGGGACCATGGCAAAGGCAGTCAAATCTTCCGCCAGCACCGCCTCGTAAAACCCGGCCAGGGCTTCATCCCGGGAAGCCTCCGGGTCCACCCGCACGGTGCGGGCCTCCAGATCGATTTTCAGGCCCGGCAGGCCCCCCGCCGCCTGGGCCACCATATCCTCCCGGTAACCCAGACGCACCATCTGGGGCCAGTAAGGGATTTCCGGCATATTTTGCAAAATGAGGCTCAGGGCCTCTTGGGGGTCGGTAAAGGGCGCCGAGCCGATGCCCGTGGCCGCCAGGGGGGGCAATGTAGGCATGGTAATCCTCCTAAGGTGGTAAAAAGCTATTAACTTTACCTGGCATTGTCAATAGGCTAGGGGCGGCGAGATTATCGGCCGGGGCCGCGGAAGAGTTTCGGTTTTCGGTTTTCTGGTCAGAATCCGGCAAGGAGCCCTATTAAGGGCGAACACAAGGTTCGCCCCTACGCCAGTAGTGTCCGGACGGGATTTTGCATTCAACGCTATGCAGGGACATCGATAGAATGTAGCCGCAGGCTTTAGCCTGCGCCACCAAGGATTTTCCTGATGAAGATGAGGGTCCTCGGAAAACCTGGGACATCATGTCCAAACATGTAGGGCGGGCGCCGCCCACCTTCATAATTCCTTTAATATTCATCATGTTGAGTTCATGGGGTAACGGTAATGCCTGGCAACGCAATTTCCGTACCGGATACTACTGCCCCTACGCACCGAAATACGCCTTTGGGATCCAATTTAAGACCTCTGTGAGAATACCCTTAGGACCTGGGCCGATCCAAATATTGCAGGAGCAGGTTAACCTCGCTCCTACACGGCGAGTGGATATTCATTACGGCCACATTTTTTGTCATCCTGAACGGAGTGAGGGATTTCAACTCATCAGAAATACGAGATTCTTCGCTTTGCTCAGAATGACAAATAAGGCCGCTGGGAGGTTTTGAAATAGTTTCCAACCTCTTTCGAAAAACCTCCTTATAGGTTAAGAATATTATTCCCATAACCTGCTGCTTCATCGCAATGCTAACAACCATCCAAAGGTTTTTACTTTAAGTATTATTACCTGAATAATTGGAGATTCGCATCCAGGGCAAAAGGCAGCAGGGAAGGATCTGCAGGGGGGAATGGAGATTTTCCGGGAGCGCCGGCGGCGCTCCCCCCGCGTTCCCGCCCCAGAGGTATGAAGCCGGAGCAGCCAGGGTATGTGGCGGTGTCCCGCTCCTCCGGGAAAGATGCCGGCCGGGGAGCCCTATCCACTAACATGGTTAATAACAAAAAAATTTTTCAAATAGTAAGTTAAAAGGGTGAATTTTTATTTGCATCTGTTAATATTTTATGCAATATCACTTTAGAAGTCTTGTATGAGGGGAGCTGCATGACTTCAGCGCCCGCGCCGGCTGAGACTAACAAGTTCAGAAATAACCACCTGCTCCTGGTGGGGGTTACCCTCGCCCTGGGAGTGCTGCTGGGTTTTCTGGTCTTTTTCAGTCATCGGGGGCTCTATCAGATTTACCGCTTCCGGACGGAGCGGACCCTGCAGGAGCAGGACAACGCCCGGCTGGCGGCGGAGAATGACCGGCTGGCCCGCACCATCGACCGTCTGCAGCACGATCCGGAATTTATCCAGGACCTCATCCGGCGGGAATTGAATTTCGTCAAAAAGAACGAAGTCATCTTTCAGTTGCCTCCGACCTTGGGGACCAAACCTGAGGCTCCTTCCCCTGCCATCAAGGCCGAGCCGGCCACCCGGGAGCGACTGCAACCCGAGGGGCCCAAAGGCGGGGAACCCAAGGGCGGAGCCTGGTCCCACCTGGAAGGTGCGCCGAAAAAGCCATAACCCCAAAAGAATCCTGACCAAGCCGGTGGCGGCCGGCAGGATAATTATTTCTCCAAAGGAAACCATGGGCCTGGACAGAGGCCCATATTTTTGTGAAAATAAACGGTGGCCGAAGGTTGGGGAGAGCAGTGAGCAGTTAGGGGTTAGAGGGTTGGCGCTCAAGTCATGCCGCATACAACCCCGAAACGGAAGCTAAGAGCTAACTGCTATCCGCTATCCACCCCGGTCCTCCCCTGAAAATCACGACGGCCCCGGCATCAAACTATCGTTTAAGGAAAGGCAGATTAGCTTATGTATTCCACCACGGAATTTAAAAAAGGTTTGAAAATCGAAATCGACGGGGCCCCGTTGGTGATTGTGGACTTTCAGCACGTCAAACCCGGCAAAGGCGGCGCATTTGTCCGCACCAAGCTGAAAAATCTCCTCACCGGCCGGGTGGTGGATCAGACCTTCCGTTCCGGCGAACGGGTGAAGAAGCCGGATTTGATGGAACGGGAGATGCAATACCTCTACGGGGAAGGGGACAGCTTTTGCATGATGGACAACGAAACCTATGAGCAGATCATGCTCACCCCGGAACAGGTTGGGGAGGCCCGTCTCTTTCTGGTGGAGAATCTCAACGTCAAGGTCCTATTCTTCAACCAGCAGCCCGTGGCCGTGGAAGTTCCCAACTTTGTGGAACAATTGATAGCCCAGACGGAACCGGGGTTGCGGGGGGATACGGCCACAGGCGGCACCAAGCCTGCCACCCTGGAAAGCGGGGTGGTCATTCAAGTGCCGCTGTTCATCAATGAGGGTGACCGGGTGAAGGTGGATACCAGGACTGGAGCTTATATCGAGAGAGTGAAATAGAGGCCGGCAGGGGTCAGACCAGTTTTACCAGGACCACGTAGCGCTTCACCCCGAAGCGGCGGGCCTTTTTGGTGCAGTCGATATAGACGTCCACCTTCTTCTTGCAGCGAAGGGCCATCCGATCCTGGAACTCAAAGACTCCCAGTCCGTGGAGCAGCACCCGATCTCCGAAATCCAGATTCAGATTCCTTTCCACATCCCGGCTGACGGCTATCATGCCCTCCTGGACCTTGATCCCGGAAGCGGTAATGCCCTTGGGGACTCCGGGACAATAAGCCCCGGGATGATATGCGGTCACCGTGACGATGGACATACTGACGCTCATGGTGGCGCCCGGCCAACCAATAGCTCCTATTCCCATACCTACGAGACAAAATATCGCGACCTTCTTCATGGCTTCCTCGCTTTGCAGATAGTTCAGGCTTGTGTCGGGAAACTGGGGAATCGTGCAGAAAGGAACCGCCAGGAGAAAACTTGAGGGCCGCAGCCCTGGGATGCTTCGATAGTCTGTGCGCCTTCGGCCTTGGGTCGCAGCCTCCCGGAGGTTGATCCCTCCTGAAGGTTAACGGCCGCCCGGTCTCAGGTTCCTATCCCCGTCCAGTTAAGGGTGAATTTACTATCTACGGTCAGCCCGATGGGTTTTGGTGAATTGTGAGTATATCTATATCCCAACTAAACCCGTCTGTCAAGAAAATAATTTGCAACAATAAGCTATTCTATTGTTTTATCTATATTTTTTATTATATTTTCCCTTTTTTCACAAATTGTGAGGCATTATTCAATCTTTTCCACCCTTTTAATTGGGCAAAGTGGGATATTTTATCTAAAGAAAGCTTTTTTATGAACCCAAGTGGGGATTTTTTTGTTACAAAAGCAATCATGGGTAATATGCGCCTATATACCATATTTTAAATGTATTATCAAATAGTTATATTGTATTTAATTTATTCCATCGCCTCCTCCCGCCCTATTCGACCTCATTTCTGAATAACCTATCGGAATCTCCTGACAAAAAGACAATGGTTTTCACCCTTTATTTCCAGCGGGTGGAAACCCATCGCCAGCCCGGCCCCGGAGGGACTGATGGGGGTGAAGATGCTCCGCATAGGGATTTTTTTCAGGCAGAGTGGATGATTCTTAAAAGAATTACCCCGGTAAGAAGGCAGAAGTGGTAGGTTACTCCAATAAATGGCTGATGAGGCCGGCGGGGTACCGAAAAATCCCCCGGCTGTCTGCGTTGAAAAGTTTTCGGTTTTCGGTTGAAAATCGCTATGGAGCATTTCTCCACATTTTCCCTCCTTGGGAAGGGATTCTGCATTTCGGAAGGAAATGGACCTCATCCTCAATGAGCTTGACCGGATAACTCTTTTTGAGGGTGCGAAACGTTATAAGAGGTGTGCCACCCTATTTCCCTACCTTCTCAGGTCCCTCACCTGCGCACCGCAGGCCGATCAAACCTTTCAGGCGCCTCCGAAGCCGATGGTCACCTGGCCGCCCTCCACCAGCACCGGCACCCGACGCTCTCCCAGGGTGAGTTTCACCATGTCTTCCATGGTCTGGGAATCTTCCAGTACATCCCGATAAGTCACGGCATAACCTTCGTTGATTTTGGCCTCCCGGGCCTTCACGGTAAAGGGTCAGGATAGTTTGCCGAAGATGGTGATCTCTTTAGCCATGGACTGCCTCCCGAATGAATAGTGGTCAGTTGCCAGTAAGCAGTGAGCAGTGAGCAGTGAGAAAAATTCGGCGTGCACGGCACACCCTATGAATTATACCAAGTTCTGTTTCCAATGCAACAAACTTAATTTATAACTTGCTGATAATCCAAGTCTTTTTAACCGAAAACCGAAAACGGTATTAAAAGCTGACCGATAGACCGCCACCCCGCAAGCCTCAACGCGGTTCCAGAAAATAAACCCGCACGTAGAGAAAATCCACCAGGTTTAAAATCATCAGGGGATTTTCCGACACGGTGTACTGCAAGCCTTCGAACCTCTGGTTGACCTTGTCCCGGATATAATTCATGGCCTTGTCCGCCACTTGGGGGTTGCGGGTGGCCCGCTGGATAAAGTTCTGGAAGACCTTGGCGTCCCTGAGGGCCAGGGCCTTGGTCTCTTCCCGCAATTTCACCCTCAGGGGCTTCAATGCCTCATCGAAGAAGTCGCCGATATCTTCATAGCTCTGCTTGATCTTGCTGAAGTTCCACTTGCGCATCTCCTGGTACTTAACCGCGGTCTCCCCCCCCAACCTCTCGGTGGTTAAGGTAATCATATTGATATTGGGAGTGTTGGGCATATTGGCCGGCAGATACACGATTTTCACCACCAATTGCGGAAACTGCCGGTGGGTAAGGAGAAAGTCCCGGCTCAAGCGCTGGCCCGGGCGGTCATAACTGTGAAACTCGGCGATGGTCCAGCCCTCGGCTTCCAGGCCCGTAAGGACAGTGCCGGCCGCGGGCATGAGGTTCTTCAACTCCCCGAAGCTACCGGGCGCCCCGCCCCCCCGGGTCTCCTTTTGACCATAATCATCCATCCCCGGCGGGGCGAATTCCGGCCCCGGCTCTCGACCCTTGGGGATGGGAGGGGCTCCGTAGGGTTCCGGAGGGCGCGGGCGGTCGGCCCGGGGTGCGGCGGCATCCGGATTTAACCCTAACTGCCAGAGAGTCTGTCCCCCGGCCCTCTGGATTTTTTTCCAAAAGGTGTAGGGCCTCTCCGGAAACAACTGCAGGGTGATGCGCACCCCATCCCGGGTGACCTCGGTAAAGACCCATTCCACCAGCAAGTCGTCTCCCGCCAGGCGGTTAGGCAGCCGGGAGGCCCGGGCCTGGGGAAAATCGATGACCAGTTGGGGTTTTCCCAACGCGGTGCGGGGGGTGACCAGAGGCTCCGCGGCCTGGTCCAGCACCACCGTGAGGAGGGTATGGTCCCCCGCACGGCTCAATCCCACCCGGCGCACTTCCACCGCTGCGGACAGGCACGTCAAGGTTCCCACAAAGAAGATGGTGAACAGGCCGGTCGCCCAGATTCGGTTTAACCGCATAGAAGCAAAAATGATTTTATCCTCCAAAACGGTAAAGGGCTCCACGAGTGTATCGCCGGACCAGGCGGATCAATCTTGTCATTAGAATTTAGAACGGGTTTTGACCCTGTTGGGGTACTCCAATGCAATTCTTAACCCAAGGAGGCATTTGCAAAAAGCCTTTTGGGAAAGGGGGCCAGGGGCTTTTTTATAAGTGGCCCCTACCCCCTCTCCCAAACCCTAGCCCCCGGCTTCCACTCGCTTAAACAGCAGGCACTTGTCGGGGGGGCAGCCGGGGTGCCATTCTCCCGTGGTGTCCGCGGACAATAATTTCCCTCCTTCGGAGGGGGTGACGATGAGGAGGCCGCCTTCTTTGGTATAAAGCCAGATCTTGCCTTCGCCCACCCTCCACTTCAACTTGAGAGTTTTTCCCAGATGCGTCCAGTTGGCCTCGCCATTATCTTTGAGTTCGAGTTCCACATGCCCTTTGCCGGCAAAAGGCTCCATGGATTGATAAGTCCCCGCGTAAGGGCTCCGGGACTCGCCGCAACCTCCCAGGACCAGGCAGGCAAAAGCCAGAACCAGGGCCGCGCCATATTTAAGCAGATTTTTATTCATATTTGTCTATCCCGCCAGATGAATCCTCCCCGATCCAGCACAAAGATGCGGTCGTAGAAGAAGATTTGTATTGCCATAAGCAACATCCCGGCATTTTTACTGACTTTCCACCAGTTCACCGGCTCCCCCGCTTCACCCACGCACCCGCAGTTGATGGGGAGGTGATGCATGATGGCGCTGACCAGTCCCACAATAAACATGATGTTCATGGCGCCGATGAGGGTGGCCGCAGCCCGGGGGCGGATGCCCAGGACCAGGAACAGGCCGGCCACCAGTTCCGCCCAGGGCAGGACCAGGGCAAACAGGTTCACCCCCCAGGCCGGCATCATGCCGTAATCCACCGTGTTCAAAGCAAAAACTGCCGGCCGCATAATTTTACTCAGGGCGAACTGAATAAAAATCCAACAAAGGACTATCCGGCAGAGCACCGACAGGTAAGGACTGCGGCGGACAGGCGGAAGGAAGATAAGCACGAAAATCGACAACGGCAGCCACTCGATGAAGCCCGCCAGACCCAGGGAGAGGGCTGCCGGCGCTTTGGTAGCCTTCTCTCCCAAGGGGAAGATATTCTGCCATGCCTGGTAATCGCCGGCCAGCACCATCACCTTTTCATAACCCTTTTTTTCCAGGAGGCGGGCCAGCTCCAAGTCGAAACGCCGGCTGGGGGTGCCGCCGTACACAATGACGGGTTTGTCCTTGGCCCCTCCTTTTTGGGCCGCGGAGAACTGGAACATGGGGTACATCAGATCAAAGAAAATCACCGGTAAATTTAAGGAATCCTTGATGTGTCGCTGCTCGAAAAAGGCGTTCTTCCTGGCGTCAACGAACACGGCCTCATTTTTCCGGTACAGTTCCAGGGACTGGCTGAGCGGGATCTCGGCGACGACGCCTTTTTCACCCCAGCCGTAAACCAGGGGAATCTGGTTGTCGTTATACAGGTTGAAGACCAGGGCGAAGACGATGCTCAAGCCTATCATGAGAACATAGTCGAACCAGGAGAGCTGCCGGAGCTTGACCTGGTGCACCACTTCCTCCTCCAGGCGCCTGTCTCCGTGGACGAGCCAGTTGGCCAACTGCCGGATAATGTGCCGGGACAATTGGGGGTTGTGATCCAACAACTGATCGAACTCGTCTTTGGAGATCTCCACCAGGCGAGTCTCCTCCACGGCTTCCACCGACGCGGTGCGGGACTGGCTGGTGACCAGGGCCACTTCCCCGAAATAGTCGCCGGCTCCCAGGGTGGTCAGCTGGGTGCGAATCCCGTCCGCGGTCTCCCTAAAAACCTTCACCTTGCCGGACTGGATCACGTAAAAGGCTTGGGGGGCTTCCCCTTGGCTGACAATGCGTCGGCCGGCGGGGACGGCGATCTCCTGCCCCAAATGACCGAGCTTCAGGTCGCCCTTGTCATCTCCGGATGAGGGTGGCTGCTCCGTTGTCATGGCACGCTTCCTGTGTGCTGAATAAACCGTTCCCGGGCCGATTCCCGGATTGCCTTAACACCGTTTTCTGTTTTCGGTTTTCTGTAGGGAAATTCCACCAATTACCGGATGCTTTGTTAATGAGCTGTCGTACTTGAAAACGAAAGTGATATAGCTCCATAGGCTGTCTTTGCCTTTATTACCACAAGTTTGGAAAGAAGGGAACTCCGCTATGGCCCTGTGGGCGATATTTTATTTTCTCGGCCTTCGGCTTTTGCATCAGGCATCCGATGCATAGGGCGTGCCGGGCACGCCGAATTACGGCGGCCACGGGCCGCCCTATGCCTGACCGATAACCACCGGCCTTTTGAACTTTTGAACCTTGAACTCCTTTTTTAACCCCTACCCCATCCCATTTTCTCAATTTGATAACAAAATACTGGGCTTCCCAGCCCTTCTCTCAAGTAGAGAAATTTGTCTTCAAAAAAAATCCGCGGCCAATTAACAAAATTATATTACCTATTATTACAGTATGTTGCGCTTACTGAATTTTGCGCCGGTTGGCAAGCCCTTTGCATCACTTATTAGCTGCTGGCAATTCATTAATTTGTGAGGCAATCCATCCCCATGGACAAACATAGTTCCACCTTCCCCTGGATACAGGGAAAATGGCAGACCAAAGAAGAACAACGGGTCCAGATCCTGGACCTGGTTTTGAAGATCCTGGTGCCCGCGTTTCTGCTGGGGTGCATTGTGGTCTCCCTCAAGTTCGGCTCTTTCAACGGTTATCTACAGTTACTGAGCCGGCAAAGCTACGCCACCCCCTTGATGGCCCTGGGCGCGCTCTTTACCCTGGCTTACCTGCTTTTCCAGGTAGTGCGCACCGTGCTGTGGTGGCGCTATAAACCTTACGCCTTGTCCGGCGCGCCTTTGCCCCGGGTCACGGTGATCATCCCGGCTTACAACGAAGGGCCCATGGTGGAGAACGCCATTTACTCCGCCGCGGCCTCGGATTATCCCGCGGATAAGCTGGAGATCATTTGTATTGACGACGGCTCCCAAGACAACACCTGGTTTTACATGAAGCGGGCCCAGAAGCGCTTTCCCCATCTCGTCAAGGCCATCCGCTTCCCCAAAAACCGGGGGAAGAAAGAGGGCCTGTACGCCGGTTTCTCCCGGGGACAGGGGGAAATCTTTGTCACCATTGACTCGGACAGCATCATTACTCCAAACACCCTGAAGCAGATCGTGGCGCCCCTGGTGTCCGATCTCCAAGTGGGAGCGGTGGCCGGCAACGTCAAGGTCTATAACCGGGCCCGCTGTCTGTTGGCCCGGATGCTGGCGGTGCGCTTCGTCCTGGCCTTTGATTTCCTCCGGGCTTCCCAGTCCATGTACGGCGCGGTAACCTGCACTCCCGGGGCCCTGTCCGCCTACCGCCGGGACGCCATCCTGCCTATTCTGGAGCAGTGGCGCAACCAGACCTTTATCGGCCGACCGGCGATTATCGGGGAAGACCGGGCGCTCACCAACTTCGTGATGCGCCAGGGTTATTACATCACCTACCAGCGCAGCGCCGTGGTTCACACGGTGGTGCCGGAGACCTACCAGGGCCTGTGCCGCATGTATCTCAGGTGGGACCGCAGCAATTTCCGGGAGTCCTGGGTGCAGTTGGGGTTCATTTTCACCAATTACCGAAAAGACCACCGGCTCCTGCCCATTTTTGACTTTTTCATCACCCAGATCGAATTCCCCTTGACCTACCTCTTCCTGGCGCTGCTGATGATGTCCTTCTTCGTGTACCCCATTGTCATGGTGAAATTCTTCGCGGGCCTGGGGGTCATGACCCTGGTGTATATGTTCTACTATATCCATCAGGAACGGGACCTGGAGTTCATCTACGGCATTCTCTACTCCTACTTTGCCTTCTTTTTCCTGAATTGGGTCCAGCCCTACGCTTTTATCACGGTGCGCAACGACCGCTGGCTGACGCGCTAAGCGCGGCAGCGCGATTTTATATATAGTAGGATTATAGGGGAGGACAGGGATTAAGTTCCCTGCCCTCCCCCAATTTTTTGCGACAAAAGCGGGGGCAGGTCTTGCAGTGACATATCATTCCTGCCATCATCTCTACAAGGATAGACCGCTGAGGAGAGAATTTTCCGGAGCACTTTAACAGTTTATACCAAGTTCTGTTTCCAATGCAACAAACTTAAGTTTCAACTTGCTGATAATCCTGGTTTTTTTAACCGAAAACCGAAAACCAGATTATTTCATCGGCTCGGACCCGGTTCCCTGAGCCAGCGCGCTGGCTACCTTAGCTTCCAGTTCATTCTTGTCAATGGGCTTGACGCAATAGTCAAACGCACCCTGTATCTGAGCCTGACGCGCCGTTTCTAAAGTGGGGTATCCGGTGAGCATGATCACCCGGATGTGGGGAGCGACTTGCTTCATTTTTTCCAGCACCTCTACGCCGCTCATCTTCTTGAGTCTGATGTCCAAAATAGCCACATCTACCGGATGAGCCGGAGCATATGCCAAGGCCTCCGCTTCATCGGTAAAAACGGCCACCTGATGACCTTTTCGTTCCAGGATCCGTTTGATCATCACGCCCGCGTCCAAAACATCATCCAGCACCAGAATCCGCCCCATCTTGGCCCCCTTAGCCAGTCACCCCGTTCCGGTCCGACGCGTTGTACGACAAAAATGATTGGCCCACATCCTCCGCGAGCTTTTCTCCATTCACCGGAAGCTCAACCAGAAACAGTGCGCCCGGCTTAGACAGGTCTGAGGCCGAATCCGCCGAACCCTGGTATTCAGTAGGGAGCGGGCTGACCGCAGAAATTTTCCCCTGGTGTTCCTGGACAATGCCGAAGGACACGGACAGGCCCAAACCGGTGCCGACGCCCGGAGTCTTGGTGCTAAAAAAAGGATCGAAAATTTTCTCCAGGTTATCGGGATCAATGCCGGCGCCTGTATCGGCCACGGTTACCACTACTCGGCCATCCGGACAATACCTGGTGTGCACTCGAATGACGCCGTTTTGGCCGATGGATTCGAACGCGTTGTTGAGAAGGTTGAGCCACACCTGCTTGAGCTTTTCTCGATCACCCACCATGGGGGGGATTTCCGGGTCTAAACTGACCTCAACGTCCACCCATTCCTGCTTGAAGATGGGTTTCAAAATTTGCAGGACCTCCGATATGGAACGGTTCAGGTCCATTTCTTCCATGTGGCTTTCCATATGCCGGGAAAAACTCAGGAGATCGGAGACAATGCGCCGGCAGATCTTCGCCTGTTTTTCAATGATATTGAGGAATTCGTGGCTCTCGGAATCCTGGGGCAAATCTTCCAGAAGCATCTGGGCATAGCCCAGAATGATGGCCAGGGGGGTGTTGATCTCGTGGGCCACCCCGCCCGCCAGTTTTCCCAACTCCTCCATTTTCACCGACTGGATCAATTTCTCTTGATACCGCTTGATTTCCGTAATATCCCGGGCGGTGAAGAGCATCCCCGCCACCCGGTCCTCATCATACACCGGCACTTTGACCACATGAAACCAGCGGTGGTCAGGACTTTTACCCATGAGCACTTCTTTGGAGACCGGCTCTCCGGTGTTGATAATGCGGAGATCTTCGGCTTGCGGGTCAATATCTTGCCAGAGTTGGTAATTCTCCGGGTGTGATGCACCGATGAGTTCTTCATTCCGCAAGGCAAAGAAGCGCAGAAAAGCAGGATTGGCGGCCCGGTAAACCAGGGCTTGATCCTGCAGGCTCACCAAATCGGGGGTCACATCCAGGATGGTTTTCAGGACCCGCTGCTGCCGGGCCAGGCTTTTTTGTGCGTCTCGCAGCTCTTCCAGGCGGTTATGCAGACTGAAGGCCATTACATTAAAGGCTTCTGCCAGTCTCTGAATTTCGTCCCCTCGGTTTTCCAGGTAGATAGGGCATAATTGGCAGGAGTCAATTTTATTTTCGTACCCCCCCTGGCCACAATCCGGGCAGAGGGTCCCGCTTAGATTCCAGCAGCGGTGGAGCTGGTCGCCATAGGCCGGACACCGCGTCTCCTGACAGTTCATAATTTCCCAGCAGTGGCGGGGGAGGGCCAGCACGGTCTGGAGGTCCATATTGCCTTTCACCATCTCTTCCGCGGAGTGGCGCAAGGCAGCCAGGCGCCGGGTGACGGTGCCGGCAAACAGGGTACCCATCAACAGGGCAATCGCCGCGGCCCCGGCGGTGACATAAGAGACCGCGATGACCAGACTCCGCGCCGCGGCCTGGGCCTTTTCCCGGGATAGGCCCACCCGCACCGTGCCCAGGCGGTTCGGGCCGATCTGGACCGGCACGGCGAAGTCGTAAATGAAATCGTCATCCGCATCCAGTAATTGGATGCTCTGGCGAGCCCCTGGGGGGAGGATATTGGCTTCCTTGAGCTCCACCGGAAAACCGGCTTTAAAGGAGTGGGAGAGCACCTGGCTGCGGTGGTCCTGAATGAAGGCATAGATGACATCATCGCTGGACTCCTTCACTTCGTCCACCATGTTTTTTAACCGCAAAAAATCCTGGCCTAAGAGGGGATCGGTGGCCCGGGCACAAAGATTTAAGGCCAGGGTCGTGCCCCGTTTTTTAATTTCAGTCAACATGGCCTGGCTGGCAATGCGACTGACCAGAAAGGCCGACAGCAGGCCGAAGACCAGCACCACCACGATGATTCCCAGATTGATCTTGGTGCGAAAAGACATCTGGGAAAATAATTTCATCATGCGCCCGCCTTTGTGGATTCAAGGGGATATCACCAGGAGGCTCTTCAGCGCCCCTGGGCTAATCCTTCCACCTTTGTACGTCCCGGCTGGAGGGGGACCAGTTCCGGTTAGTGGAAGCTTCCGATTCCACCATGGCCGCCAGGCGGCGGATGGGATCAAAGTCACTGTCCTGCGCCGGGATAATGGATACAAAACCAGCCTTTTCCAGTATTGATTTATGGACCGGATTCTTGATGTCCAAAGCCAGCAAAGCCTGTTTAATCTTCGCCACAATGGCCGGGTCCAGTCCATTCCGTGCAGCATAAACCCAACCGGGGTACCATGGGGTATATGCCAGAACGCGAATCTGTTTCAGATCAATTTTATGGGCCAGGATATCCAGGGCGCCTTCCCGGATGGCGCCCACATCGTATTTTCCCGAGACTACGGCCATGATCACCTTTTCCTGTTTCCCTCCCGGTCCCGGGGCAAAGGCGATCTCGGCGAAATCCTCTTTGGTCAGTCCCTGTTCCAGAATCAAGCTCCAGGGATAGAGGTAGCCTCCTGCGGAAGTGGGGTCCACAGCAATGAACCGCTTGCCTTTCAGATCTGCCAGGGTTCGGATCTCCGGATTATCCACCCGGCAAATGATCTGGCCGCGGAAATTTTCCTGGCCCGCGGCTTCCACCACCCGGGCGAAGGCCTTAGCCCCGTAGCGCTCGGCGATTTTCACGTAAATGAAGGGATTGCTGAAGGTGATGTCAATCAACCTCCGGCCCACCATGTTCATGTGCTCATCAAAGGTGTCCGGAAAGACCTGGCGAAACTGCAGCCCCGTAGTCCTGGTCAGGTAATCCATCACCAAATTGTGTCGTTCATAAGAAACGGTATGAGCGTATTGGGGCAGGTAGGCATAGGTTACGCCGCGCTCGTGTTCCCAAACGGTAGTCTCTTGACGCTCCGTCAAGTCCACCTTTTTGGCTGGTTCTCCTTCTCCGCAGCCGGGGGTGAAACACCAGGCAAAGATGAGCAAAAGCAAGATTCTTGGGCCATTCATGGCTTCTTTCCACTGTCGTATCGGAGATCCTGGAGGTTGTGTTGTTTCAGCCGTTTCCATATCGTCACCCGGCTGACTCCCAACAGGCGCGCGGCTTCTGATTTATTGCCTTCGGCTTGCTCCATAGCCTTGATGAGCAACTCCTTACCGTCGCCTTTGCTTGCCGGAGCTCGATTTTTCAAGGCCCTGGGCTGAGAGGAAGGTCTCTGGACGATCTGCGCCGGAAGATGTTCCGTCAAGATATTGTCTTCCTGGCACAGGACAAAAGCATATTCGATGGCATTGAACAATTCCCGAACGTTTCCCGGCCAGTCGTATCGGCACAGCGCTTCCATGGCCATTTTACAGATGCCGGTGATGGCCTTGCGGGTCTTGAGACGGAGCCGTTCAATGAAGGCCTCGGTGAGCAAGGAAATATCGTTCCGGCGGTCCCGCAACGGAGGCAGACGAATAGGAATCACATTAATTCGGTAAAAGAGGTCTTCCCGGAACTTGCCCTCCGCCATGAGCTGCTGGAGGTCTTTGTTGGTCGCGGTGATCACCCGGACATCCACCGGCACGGGCTTCTGATCGCCTACCTTCTCGATGACCTTTTCTTGCAGGACCCGGAGCAGTTTGGCCTGAGTATTGAGGGACAAGTCGCCGATTTCGTCCAAAAAGATGTCGCCCCCGTGGGCGGCCTCGAATCGGCCCACCCGGGTGCGGTCGGCCCCGGTGAACGCGCCTTTTACGTGGCCGAATAACTCACTCTCCAGGAGAGACTCATGGAGCGCGACGCTGCTCACTTTGATGAAAGGTCCCTGGCTGCGCGGGCTGAGACGGTGAATAGCGCCGGCCACCAGCTCCTTGCCGGTGCCGCTTTCGCCATAGACGATCACCGGGGCGTCGGATTGCGCGGCACTGGCAATTAAGGAAAACAGCTGCAGCATTACCGGGGTTCTGCCCAGAATGCCATAAAACCCATCTTCCCGGCTGAGCTCACGCCGCAGCCGGGTGATGACCCGCTCCTGGGCCACCATCTCACTGACGTCAATAAGGGTTTCCACCCCGCCCAGCACCTGGCCGTCGCTATCCCTTAACAGAGCCGCATTTTTCAGGACATGCACCAGGCTGCCGTCTTTTTTGGCCAATATGCATTTGCGCCGCCTGATTGACCCCGTCTGAAACAACTCACACTGTTTATGGGCTCCTGGGTTGAGGGCGGTGAAGCAGGCGTCACTCTTGATCAGGGAGCAGGGATGGCCGATGAGCTCCTCCCGGGGGTACCCGGTGATCTCTTCCATGGCCTGATTGACTGACAGGATGACTCCCCGGGAATCCACCACCACGACCCCCTCCATCATGGTGTCGATCACCTTTTCACAGAGTCTCTCGTATCCTTCCCGAAGCATCGGCTTTCCCTGTTAAGAGGCAGCGGGGGTGTTAAGTTAACGTTAATTTTTAATATGTTTACTAATTATACATTGATAACATCTGCCGTCAATCGGAATTATCATCTTACTTTAATCAACCTTTTCAATATGATGCACTTTTATAGCTGCCAGGGCAGGACCATCGGCGCATTTCTTGCAAATTAAATTCCGTTGTTATCTTTTATTTAAACCGGCTCATGAGCTGCCGGATCGAGTTCGAGAAGGTGGAGGCAAGGAGGAAGCAATGTTTAATAAAATTCTGGTTCCCCTGGACGGCTCGGAGCTGGCCGGGAAAATTCTGCCTCAGGTCGTTGACCTGGCCAAGAGCCACCAATCCCAGGTAACCCTATTGCACGTGTGTATTGACATTAGCCATTAACATACATTAATATGCTTGGTGAAGGAGGGGAAAC
>CAZUBT010000056.1:0-22768 GCA_964618815.1 uncultured Desulfobacterales bacterium
TCAGATAATTGACCTAAATTGACTTTTTACGAATTCATCAAGGTTCAAGGTTCAAGGTTCAAGGTTATTGTGGTTTTTATAGGGCGGCCCGTGGCCGCCGGAATTCGGAGCGCCCGCCAAAGGAGGGTGCGTCCTACACACCATTATCAAACCCGTGGCGCCCCTGCCTGCGAAAGCACAGCCGCCCCCGGCTGTTCCACAGTTCTTTCCCTTACGGCAGGTACCGCTTAGCCCCCATGTAGGAGGCCCGCCAGGCGTCCCCGTCCAGGCGGTTGACGAACACGCCCTTGGGGGAGGCGTGGACGAACCGCCCCTGGCCCACGTAGATGCCGTTGTGGCAGACCTCCTCGGCGTAGGCCGGCGGCAGGACGGAAGCCATGAAAGGTTTGGCCGCGCCCCGCACCTGGCAGAAGCGGTTGAAGAACAACACATCCCCGAAACGCAATTCCCCCAGGGGCACGGACCAACCCTCCCGGAACTGCTGGGCCACGGTGCGGGGCAACTTGACCCCCGCTCGCTGAAACACGGCCTGGACCAACCCGGAGCAATCCACCCCCTGGGGGGTGACGCCGCCGAACTTGTAAGGCGCGCCGTAAAATTCCTGGATGGCCTGATCCAGGGCCGCCTCCGAGGGGGTGGCCCGCACCGCGGGAGGCGGCGGCAGGGGCGGTCCCGGGCGGGGCGGCTCCGCGGCGCAGCCCATGAGCAGGCAAGCCGCCCAGAGAAACACTCCCAATTGAGCCCAAAGCCTTCCACTCATCGGCATCACCGCAGCCATGGAGGCGGTCACCGGATTTTTATCTAAAAATGGCCTTTAGCATTATTTTTCACCACAGAGGTCACGGAGGACACAGAGGCAAGACATGACGGTTCTCCGTTTTCTCCGTGTTCTCTGTGGTGAACATTAATCATTCTCAATCCTGGGAAACAGAGCCGGGCCTTTATTGAGGGAGCTGCCGGGCAGGAGGCGGCCCCACTCCAGGACCTGGGGCAGGGGGCGGTCCCACAGGGCCGGGCCCTGGCCCAGTTGTTCGCTCATTTTTAGGGCGCTGCCGGGCATCACCGGCCTGAGCAGCGCGGCGATATGGCGCAGGCCTTCCAGCAGATGGTAGAGGACCGTATCCAGGCGGGAAGCGGCTTCCGGCCGTTTAGCCAACTCCCAGGGGGCTGAGGCCACGATGTAGCGGTTGAGCCGGCCGATGAACTCCCACAGGGGGGCCAGGGCCCGGCCAAATTCCAGGGCCGGAAAATGCTGGAGGAACTCCGCCGAGGCGTGCCCGGCCGCCGCGACGATTTCCTGATCCAGGGCCTTCGACGTCCCCGGGGCCGGCACCATGCCTTGCCGGTATTTAAAGGCCATGCCTAAACTGCGGGCGAAGAGGTTCCCCAGATCATTGGCCAGATCCGCGTTGATGCGGGTTGTGAGGGCCGCCTCGCTGAACTGGGCGTCCAGGCCGAAGACCATCTCCCGGAGGAAGAAATACCGCACCTGGTCCAGGCCGTAGCGCCCCACCAGGGAGCCGGGGTCCACAACGTTCCCCAGGCTTTTGGACATCTTGCCCTGGGCCATCTGCCAGTAGCCGTGGACATTGAGGTGCTGAAAAGGCTCCAGGCCCATGCCCTTGAGCATGGTGGGCCAGTAGATGCCGTGGGGCTTCAGGATGTCCTTGGCGATGAGGTGCTGCGCGCCGGGCCAGAATTTGACAAATTCCGGCGCGTCCGGATAACCCAGGCCGGAAAGATAGTTGATGAGCGCGTCGAACCACACGTAGGTGACAAAACGGTCGTCAAAAGGCAACGGAATGCCCCAGCCCATGCGCTCCCGGGGCCGGGAGATGCACAGGTCCTCCAGGGGTTCCCTTAAGAAGGCCAGGACCTCGTTTTTGTACCGTTCGGGCCGGATCCAATCCGGGTGGGTTTCAATGTAGTCGATGAGCCAATCCTGGTACTTGCTCATGCGGAAAAAGTAATTTTCTTCCTTGATAAAGGTAGGCTCCACCTTATGATCCGGGCAGCGGCCCTCCACCAGGTCCCGCTCTAAGTAAAATGCCTCGCACCCGTAGCAGTAGAAGCCCCCGTATTCGCCGAAGTAAATGTCCCCGGAGGCATAAACCTGGGCCAGGATCTCTTGCACCACCTTCCCATGTTCCGGGCTGGTGGTACGGACGTAGGAATCGTAGGTGATGCCCATGGCATCCCAATTCCGGCGGAACTGGGCGCTGATGCGGTCCACAAACTCCTTAACCGGCAGTCCCGCGTCCCGGGCCGCGTCCAGGATCTTTTCCCCGTGTTCGTCGGTGCCGGTCTGGAAGCGGGTCTCGGTCCCCAGAAGGCGGTGGAACCAGGCCAGGGCGTCGGCCACCACGGTGGAATAGGCATGGCCGATATGCGGTTCGGCGTTGACGTAATAGATGGGAGTAGTGATGTAGTAGGTCATGGTAGTGGCGGTTTTCTGTTTTCTGTTTTCTGTTTTCTGTAAAAAAAATCGGTGCGGGGCAGATATCCTCGTTATTAAGCTCCACTATGGAATGAGAAGGAGATACTCAGTCTTTCCCTAAATTAAAGCACAGGCGAGGCGCCTGTGCCACCAATTCTTCCATCGGCATGAAGCGGCAAGGTTGTTTAGGCTTCCGTTTAATGGGAGAGACTTTTTCTTCCTAACAGAAAAAACAGAAAACCGGAAACTCCCCTCACACCTTGCCGTGGATATATTTGCTGATCAATTCCTCCCATTCCACGGCCGACTCGGTATCCCGGATCCTGCCTCCCGGGGGCACGATTTTGCCGGAGCTGCCCGGGGAGAGTTTGACGAATTTATCCCCGATGATCCCCTTGGTGCGGATGGAGGCGATGGCGTCATCATGCACCTTGAGGCCGTCGTGGAGGCGCATCACCAGCTTGGCCCGGTCTCCGGAAGTGATCTGGATGGTCTCCACCCGGCCCACTTCCACCCCCGCGATCTCCACGGAGGCGCCCGGCTTGAGTCCGGAGATGCTGTCGAATTCCGCCGCCACCTTATAGCCGCCGCCGAACACTTCCATCTTGCCCAGCCGGATGGCCAGATAGGCCAGGGAGGCCAGACCTACCAGGACAAAGATGCCCACCATGAGCTCCAGATTGGCCCTTTTCATAACTTTGTTAACCCTCCAGAAAATCCACTTCTCCCCGGATGAAACTCTGCACCACGGGGTCGGGGTTGGTTTGACACTCTTGGGGAGGGCCGCACGCGACGATGCGGCCCCGATGCAGCATAGCCACCTGGTGGGCCACTTGAAAGACGTCGGGAATATCGTGGCTCACTATCAGCGCGGTGTAGCCGCTCTCTTTATGGGTTTTGGCAATTAGGTGGAACACGGTGTTGGTCATGGGAGGATCCAGGCCGGTCACCGGTTCATCAAAGAAGATAATCTCCGGCTCCTGGATCATGGCCCGGGCCAGGGCGACCCGCTTTTTCATGCCGCCGCTCAGTTCCGCGGGAAATTTGGTTTCCACTTCGGAGGTGAGATGCATCTGCTCCAGACGGAGGCGCACCCGTTGGGCGATCTCCGCCTCGGAGAGCCGGGTCTTCTCCCGCAGGGGAAAGGCGATGTTCTCAAAGACGTTGAGGGAGTCGAACAAAGCCCCCCCTTGAAAGAGCACGGCAAAGCGCTTTTTAAATTCCTGGAGTTTGCGGCCCCGCAGTTCAGTGATGTCCTGGCCCTCCACCAGCACTTTGCCCGCATCGGGCTTGAGCAGTCCTACAATGTGCTTCAGGAGCACGCTCTTGCCCACCCCGCTTTTACCGATGACCACAGTGATCTGGCCCTGGGGTATATTAAGATTGATGCCGTCCAGAACCTTAAAACCGTTAAAGGATTTATGCAGGTCGATGATCTGGATCATTGGTTACCTGAAAATGGTTTTCGGTTTTCGGTAAAAAAAACGTTCCGTAGTCAGCTGCAGTTCTCGTCGTTCCTCCTGGTTCATGAGCGCTTACATGAAAAAAGAGGTGAGGATGTAGTCCCAGGCCAGGACCATGATGGCGGAGAGCACCACCGTCTGGTTGGTGGCCCGGCTGACGCCTTCGGCCCCATGTTCCGTGTGGTAACCCTTGTAGCAGGCCACCAACACGATGGTGACTCCGAACACCAGGGACTTGACAATGCCGCCGTTGATATCCAGGGGCACCACGCTCTGCACCATGCCGGAAAAATAGGCCCCGGAACTGACCCCCAGGAGCACCACGCCCACCAGGTACCCCCCCAGGATGCCCACCACGTCGAAGATGGCGGTGAGCAGGGGCACCGCGATGACCCCGGCGACGAGTTTGGGCATCACCACGTACTGCATGGGGTTCACCGCCATGGTGTCCAGGGCGTCCAACTGCTCCGTGATGCGCATGATGCCGATTTCCGCGGTGACTGCGGAACCGGCCCGGGCGGAGACCATGATGGCGGTGAGCACCGGCCCCATCTCCCGGATGAGGCTCAGGGCCACCGCGGACCCCAAGGCGCTCTCGGAGCCGTACTTTTTCAAGGTGTAATAGCCCTGGAGGCCCAGGACCATGCCGGTAAAGGCCGCGGTGAGCAGGATGATCAGGGTGGACTTGACCCCGATGAGTTCCAGTTCCTGGAGAAACCGGCGGGGCCGGAACGGCGGGACAAAGATCAGAGCAACTCCTTCCATGAGGAAGAGCATCATGCTGCCGGCTTCCTGGACCAGATCCAGAAACCAGCGGCCGCATTGGCGGATAAAATTAGCCATAATCAAATGGATTTCACATTGATTTTTTCTTTAATCATCTTAATGGAAAACGTCGAAAAATCAATCTATAAACCAAGACCTTTCCCCATCCGGATAAGAAACCGGGAAAGGCAGGGGTCAGGGGCCAGGGGTTAGGTTTCAGATTTCAGGTTTTAGTACCCGTAAGACAACCCGATCAAGAAATGAGGGCCGCCTCTTGATAAGTGAATATGATATAAAATAAAATTGCTTTGAAAACAGAAAACAGAAAACAGAAAACAGACCCCTGACCCCTGACCCCTGCCTGCGCATCTCTCAGAAAATTTCGGAATGGGGACAAAATCATTGACGGCTGCGGCAACCCTGTTTTAGATTAATTATTGTCTATTTTGAAGCCAGCCCCCGGCCTCTCTTGACAGGGCCTGGCAAATTAGGGCCCTCCTGCGAGGTTTGGGAATAGTTTAATGTTCTCCAGCCGCTAATGATCAAAAATCACCTGAAAATTATAACTCCCTGGATATATATATGAAATTAAAAATGTTAAAATTAGGCCTGCGCTTTCACTATCCCCGCAGGCACTAGCCGGGCACCCCGCAAAGGAGGAGAAATGGCGACCAGAGTTGCCATCAACGGATTCGGACGCATCGGTCGTTGTCTGGCCAGGATAGTCGCCGCCCAGGAGAAGGACCTGGACCTGGTGGCGATCAACAGCCGCGCGGATTCTGAAAGAGACGTGCACCTGTTTCGATTCGATTCGGTGCACGGACAATTTAAGGGCGCCGTCGAGGCCCGGGGGGATTTCCTGGTCATTAACGGCCGGGATATCCGGATTACCCGCATCATGGAACCGGATAAATTGCCCTGGAAGGAACTGGACGTGGACATCGTCCTGGAGTCCACCGGGGCCTTCCGGGACCGCATCTCCAGTGAAGGCCATCTCCGGGCGGGGGCCAAGAAGGTGATCCTGTCGGCCCCCGGCAAGGGTATTGACGCCACTTTTGTTTATGGCGTCAACCACCAGCAATTCGATCCCGCCAAACACGAGGTCGTGTCCAACGCGTCCTGCACCACCAACTGCTTGGCGCCAGTGGTAAAGGTGCTGCATGAAGCTTTCGGCCTGGAATATGGCCTGATGACCACGGTGCATTCCTATACCATGGATCAGCGCCTGCTGGATGGCTCCCACAGCGACCTGCGGCGGGCCCGGGCCGCGGCCCTTTCCATGATCCCCACCTCCACGGGCGCCGCCCGGGCTGTGACCCAGGTCATCCCGGAGTTAAAAGGGCGGCTGGACGGCCTGTCCGTCAGGGTGCCCACTCCCAATGTCTCCCTCATCGACCTGGTGGCTACGGTGACCAAGGCCACCACTAAGGAAGAGGTCAATCAAGCCCTGACCGCGGCCGCGGTCGGGGACCTCCAAGGCGTTCTGTATGTCTCCACCCTGCCCCTGGTATCCATTGATTATAACGGCTCCTCCTACTCCTCCATAGTGGATGCGGACCTTACCTATGTGATGGGCGGGAACCTGGTCAAAGTGATGTCATGGTATGATAATGAGATGGGCTTCTCCCACCGCATGCTGGACCTGGCGGCCTACATGGGCCGCAAAATGGGCAAATGAACCTCACAGGAGCCTTCCATGGTTAAATATATCGATGAAGTGGATATCAAAGGCAAAACCCTGTTCATCCGGGTTGACTTCAACGTCCCCCTGGACCAGAACCGCAACATCACCGACGACACTCGCATCCGAGCCGTGCTGCCCACCATCAACTACTGTCTGGAAGCCGACGCCGACGTGATTATCGCCTCCCACCTGGGACGGCCGGACAGCAAGCGCATGGAGGAATTTTCCTTGGCCCCGGTGGCCCGGCGCCTGGCTTACCGGCTCCATAAGAAAGTGACTCTGGCCCCGGACTGCATCGGCCCCGAAGTGGACCGGATAAAGAAAAACATGAAGAAATCCAAGAAGCGCGGGAATGTTCTACTATTGGAGAATTTGCGCTTCCATGAGGGCGAGGAGAAAAACGACCCGGAATTTGCCAAGGAGCTCATGAAGGGCATTGACATCTACGTGGACGATGCCTTTGCCGTGGCCCACCGGGCCCATGCTTCGGTGGAGGCGGTGACCCACTTTGCGCCCATCTGTGTGGCCGGTTTTCTGATGCGGGATGAGGTGCTTTATTTCCACAAGAGCATGGAGGACCCGGCCCGGCCCCTGGTGGCCCTCATCGGCGGGGCCAAGATCTCCAGCAAGCTGGGTGCGCTGCTTAATCTTCTGAAGAGGGTGGACAAATTGATCGTGGGCGGCGCCATGGCCAACACCTTCCTCAAGGCCATGGGGCTGGACGTGGGCAAATCTCTGGTGGACAACAACCTCCTGAAGACCGCGAAAGATTTGATGAAGATGGCGCTGAAAAAGAAGGTGAAGTTCTACCTGCCGGTGGACGTGGTGGTGGCGGACCGGTTGGATAAGAGGGCGGAAACCAAAATCACCCCGGTGCAGGAAATTCCTCCCGATTGGATGATCGCCGATATCGGCCCGGCCACCGTTACCCTGTTCGGGGAGGCCCTGCAGAACGCCAAGACCATCATCTGGAACGGGCCCATGGGGGCCTTCGAATACGACGCCTTCAGCCGGGGCACCATGGCCATGGTGCATAAGGTGGCGGAAACTTACGCCCTGACCATCGTGGGGGGCGGGGATACCGACGTGGCTCTCCACAAGGCCGGGGAATTTCAGAAATTTTCCTATGTGTCCACCGGCGGCGGCGCGTTCCTGGAACTCATGGAAGGCAAAAAACTTCCCGGCATCGCGGCCTTGGAAAATTTTGCCAAGAGAAACAACCATGCCCGTTGAACGCCAACCCCTCATTGCCGGCAACTGGAAGATGCACAAGACCGTAGCCGAGGCCCGGGACCTGGCCCAGGAACTCCGCCGGGGATTGGCCGCCCAGCTTCGAGCCGAAGTGGCGGTGGCCCCGGCCTACACCGCGCTGGCCGCGGTTAAGGAAGAAATCGCCGGTTCAGCCATCCGCCTGGCGGCCCAGGACACCTTCTGGGAAAAACAGGGCGCCTTCACCGGAGCCATTTCCCCGGTAATGCTCAAGGAGGTGGGCTGTCAATACGTCATCGTGGGCCATTCCGAGCGCCGCCAGTATTTCGGTGAAACTGACGCCACGGTGAACCGCAAGCTCCAGGCCGTCCTGGAAGCCGGACTGTGCCCCATCCTCTGCGTGGGAGAAATCCTGGGGGAGCGGCAGGCGGGCCGGACCCTAAAGGTGGTGGGCAGCCAACTCCGGGAGGGCCTCACGGGCCTGGCGAGCCTCACCGGGGAAACCCTGGTGGTGGCCTACGAACCCGTGTGGGCCATCGGCACGGGACTGACCGCCACCCCGGCCCAGACCCAGGAAGTGCACGCCTTCATCCGGGGGCTGCTCCAGGAAATCACCGGCGCGGCCGCGGCCATCCGCATCCTTTACGGCGGCAGCGTCACCCCCGACAACGCCGCGTCCCTCCTTATAGAACCCGACCTGGACGGGGCTCTGGTGGGCGGCGCGTCCCTGAAAGCCGAGTCCTTCCTGAAAATCATCGCCGCAGCCGGGTGAGGGGGAAGGGTTTTCGGTTTTCTGTCTTCGATAAATAATCGGTGGGGCGGGCCTCCGTGCCCGCCGCCATTGCCCAAGTACAACTTGGGAACGAGAATTTTAACTACCTGACTCCCGCTTACTGCTCACTGGTCCCTGCTCCCTGCTCACTGCTCACTAACCCCTGTTTCCCGGGGGACGGCCCTTCTTTGGCCGCGGCCATCCCAAAAATTCTTGCAAACCCGATAAGACTCCTTTATATTTTATACGATGAGCACTCTGCTGGTAATCATACATGTCATCGTGTCCCTGGCCCTGATTTGCATCGTGCTGCTCCAGCACGGCAAGGGCGCGGGGATCGGCGCGGCCTTCGGCGGTTCATCCCAAACGGTGTTCGGCTCCACAGGCGCCGCGCCCTTTTTGGCCAAACTCACCGCGGCGGCGGCCATCCTGTTCATGGTGACCTCCCTGGGCCTGACCTTTGTGGGCCGGCAGAAAGAGGCCTCCGTCATGCAGGGCGCAGGCAAGCCCCCGGCCTCCCAGGCGGCTCCGGCCAAACCCGGGGCGCCTCCGGAAAAGGCGGCGGACCAGGCCCCGGAGAAAGCCCCGGAAAAGGCCCCCGCCCCGGAATCGAAATGAGCCATACCTGCCGAAGTGGTGGAACCTGGTAGACACGCCATCTTGAGGGGGTGGTGGGGAGACCCGTGCGGGTTCAAATCCCGCCTTCGGCACCATTATTAATCTAACCAAATCAATTAAATAGCTTTTAATAAGTGGGCTTAAATACTGTCCCCAGGATAATTTGGGACAGTTTTTTCAGGCCCCGGTCGGTCCTCCTTTTCTTCTCTAAAATTCGCTTAATCAATTCCATCTCCCGCGGCATAATAGCCGCGGAAAAATTTCCTACCTTATACCAAGTTCTGTTTCCAATGCAACCAACTTAAGTTTCAATTTACTGATAATCCTGGTTTTTTTACCGAAAACCGATAACCGAAAACCAAAAACGGTCTAAGGCGGTCTGTTTTGGAGGAGTACCCCAGGGTCAGTTTCCGTAAGATCCGTAAGAGGTGAAATACCCCAGCTTGCCGGGAAATCATACGGGGGCCGAGAAAATCATTAGAAATATATTGACAAAAAATTAAAAAGAATATTACTGTCGCGAATACGACTTTTACTGTCTAGATTCGAAACACATTCAGTTCCCCTTGCCTGACCTCTTCCATTTCCCTTGACTTGTCTAAAGGGCCGATTCGTGGAGGGAGCTCAAATGGCGCCGATAGATGGCAACTTCTATTCCCTGGTGTTTGACAGTATCACCGACCCTCTGGCGATCTACGATCGAGACTTCCGAATTGTCCTGGTAAACCGAGCCCTGACCACCACGTACCATCGTTCCGGCGAAGAAATGGTGGGACAGCATTGCTACCGGGCATTTCATGGCCGAAGCCGTCCCTGCAATAAATGCCACGTGCAGGAGGTATTCGACACCGGCAAGACCCACCGACGGGAAAAGATCATCCATCTGCCGGATGGTCGCCAGCGCCATTTCGTAATTCACTCCTACCCCATTCGCAATGCCCAGGGCAACATCATCCAGGCCGTGGAACACGGCCGGGATCTTACCGAGGCGAAGGCTCTCGAGCATCAGCTCCAGGTCTCGGAAGAACGTTACCGGACCATCGTGGAGAATGTCCGGGAGGGCATTTTCATATTGGACGCGGAAGCCGGCCGCTTAATTTTTGCCAATAACTTCCTGGCCGGCATGTTGGGATATTCCCCGGAAGAACTTATCGCCCAACCGATGTTCAGTTTCATGGATGAAGATGCCGTCCAGATGGTGAGAGCCCAGTTGGATCGCCGTCGCAACGGGTTGGCCGACGTTTATGATCTCAATCTGAGGAAAAAGGATGGTTCGCCCCTGGCGGTCCTCATCTCGGCGGCGCCTCTGAGGATCAACGATACCTCCATCGGTTCGGTGGGCATCGTGGCCGACATCACCCATCTCAAAGCCATCGAGGCGGATCTGCGGGCCGCGAAGGAATTCGAAGAAAAAATTATCAACAGCATCACGGATAATTTTCTGGTCATCGATCCTCGGACCTATGAAATTGTCCGGGTGAATAACTCCTTCCTGGCCCGGGTGGGACGGGAAGCCCCAGCGGTGTTGGGCAAGCCTTGTTATGAAATTATGCTTGGCAAACACAGCCCTTGCGAACAAGATGGCACCCCTTGCCCGGTACAACAAGTATTAAAGACCAACCAATCCGTCATGCTGGACCGGGTTTATCCCGATGCGGAAGGACGGGAGCGTTTGCTGCAAATTTCGGCATATCCGTTGCTGGACCCCCAGGGGGAAGTAGATCTGATCATTCGCCTGGAGACCGATGTCACCGATAAACGGAAAATGGAGGAGGCTTTGGCTTTCCGGTCGCGCGAGTTACAGAAGATGCAGCATCAGCTGGAAATGCTCTTTGAGATCTCGCGCCAAGTAAGCGCCAAGAATTCCTTGAATGAGCTGATCGATTCCCTTCAGGCCATCATCAAGGGTATCTTCCCTGAATCACATCCTCTCTTCTTGATCCTGGATGCCGGCGGGAATCAATTTTTATCTCTGGAAGAGTGCCACCCGGAAGTAGTGGAACCCTTATATCGGTTTTTGCAAGAGCTGGAAGAATCGGGGTGCATGGAGGATTATCTCCGTTACCTGCGGGAGAGCAAAGACCCGCAAATCATTACCCATCAAGACGGGCCTCGGCCCCCCGCGTTCCTGACCGATATTTTAAAATGTTACCCCGCATGGTTCGGCCTGCCCATCTTTGTGCAACAGCAAATCGCAGGTTATTTCCTGCTTGTTTCCACGGCCCCCAAGGAATATTCCCGAGAAGACCTGCATTTCCTCCACGTTCTCTTCGCCCAACTGGCCAGCTACATCCGCCACCTGGTGATGCACGAAGTCAAAACAGAGCAGCTCATGCCGCCGGAAACCGAGAAAATCTCCTGTGGCGGCCTCATCGGTAGGGCGAAGAAGATGCAAGAGATCTACGATCTCATCCGTTTGATTTCCGGGTCCGATGCCACGATTTTCATTACCGGAGAAAACGGCACGGGTAAAGAGCTGGTGGCCCAGGCCATCCATCGCTTTAGTCACCGGCACCGCGGCCCCTTTGTAGTGGCCAATTGCTCCGCTTATTCCCCCACCCTGTTGGAAAGCGAACTCTTTGGCCATGAACGGGGGGCGTTCACCGGGGCGATTCGCCAGCGGAAGGGACGGATTGAAAGGGCCCATGGTGGAACCCTGTTCCTCGATGAGATCGGCGATATTTCTCCCGCCACCCAGGTGTTGCTGCTGCGCTTCCTGCAAGACCATTGTTTTGAGCGAGTGGGCGGCGAGCGGAGCATCGAGGCGGATGTGCGGGTCCTCGCGGCCACCAACCGAGACCTGGCCCGGGAGGTGGAGGCGGGACGATTCCGGGATGATCTCTACTATCGCTTAAACGTCATTGCCGTTCACCTGCCGCCCTTACGGGAGCGCAAAGAAGACATTCCCCTCCTGATCCACCATTTCCTGAAAAAATACAATCTGAAAGAAAAGAAAAATGTGCGGGAATTTTCCTCTCGGGCCATGCAGACCTTGATGGATTATGATTGGCCCGGCAATGTCCGCCAGTTGGAAAACGCCGTGAGCCATGCGGTCATCCTGGCCCAAGGAGATGTCATGCGGCGCCGGCACCTGCCTAGGTTCCTCAAGGAATTCACCGAAGACGCGGTTAACACCTCCCTGGCGGAAAACGAGCGCCGCTTGATCATGCGGGTGCTGCAGGAATCCAACTGGAATAAACACGCCGCCGCCCACCGCCTCCAGCTCAGTCGCAGCACCCTGTATAGCAAGATTCGGCGGTATGGCCTGGAGAAGCAGGCCAATGCTGTCTGAAATAAATTTTATAGTCCATTTTTGAACACTGGAAAAAACTTAAATAAATAAAGAAGTTCACCTATATTTGGGGTCTGATTTCATACAATAATCTAATTAATGTGCAATAGATTTTATTTATCGTTGACTTCATAAGTATCTGATAAAAAAACCTTTTTGCCACGAAAATCTGAGATTTTCGTGGCTTTTTTTATCCTGGCAAACTTCTTGTAGTAATAAATTCAGATTAGGCCAAGGGAAAGGATTGGACTCCGGTGTTGGGGCCCTGGAGGAAAGACTCTCCCGGATAGTCCGTGGCCCCCTTAGGATAGGAACCACCGAACGTGCCGGAAAGGAGGTGAGGTTCCCTAATAGTCGATCTTTCCGAGTGACCGTCGTCAGTTACCGGAAAAGCCGCCGGTAGCCGGGGGCTTGGCCGCTGGGTAAGTCGTTGCGGGCAGTAGTCTTGGAAGGTTGTTAGTTGGATCGCATTGCCTGAGGAGGCAGACGTGGTCATCAAGTGGTTCAAGACGTGGTTTAAGTCTTCTGAAACGAGTACTCCTATGACGCCTGAGATGGGAGGTCAAAACATGGCGAAAGTAAAACGCGACATCGAAATCAACAGCCGGGCCGATACCCTGCCCCTCATGGGGCCGGATGTGCGGCCCTGGCCCGTAACCCCGGCGCCAACCCCCGAATGGGTGATGAAGAACATCTATGCCAAGCGGAAGGCGGAGGAGTTCGGCCAATTCCTGGAAGACAACCTGAGATTGGACTATGTCTTTGATAAACCGGAGGCCCTGCAAGGCTTCCGGGTTATCTGCAACGGCATCTGGCAGATAAGCAGAATGTTTGCCGCCAGCCTGCTGGGCGAACAGGGCGCCGAGTGTGTCTATATTGAGCCGCCCGGGGGCGACCCCCTGCGCCAGCTCACCCCCTTCGGCCGGGAAGAGTACATGCTGAAGGACAACGTCACCGGCGAGCCCTGCGGCATGGACTTCCTCCACGAGTTCCGCAACGCCCAATCCGTCACCCTGAACCTGGAGACCGAGGACGGTCGGGCAATGTACAAGAATATGGCCCAGGTGGTGGATGTCATCATCGATGCCTGGCCACCGGGCTACATGGACTCCTTGGGCATCGGCTACCGGCAGTTGTCCAAGCTTAACCCCAAGCTGGTTTACGCCTGGGTGGGGGAGCGGGGCCAATGGGGTCCCGATAAGGATGAACTCTCCAAACATGGGCAGTGGATGCTGGACCCCTTCTCCGCCGCGGCCAATGCCTGGATCCACAACACCGGCTTCCCGCCGGACCAGTGCCCCCGGGGCGGCAAGGGCGGCGACGTCATGCGCTCCGGCGCCTGGCTGCCTTCTTACGTGTGCGGCGAGCAGGCCGCGGTGAGCATCATGGCGGCCATCTACTGGCGGGATGAGTTCAGCGGCGAAGGCCAGTTCATCGAGTGCACCGCCGCGGAAACCCTCATGGACATCCTGGACTTCGACATCACCTGGTACGGTTTCAACGCCTCCATCAAGGCCAGAACCGGCGCCTGGGACCCGAACCTGAACCAGTATGAGTGGAACCCTTGCAAGGACGGCTACATGATGATCGGCGGCCAGTCGGACCGCCTCTGGTACCGCATCGGCATGTGCATCGAGCGGGACTTGCCGGAGTTCGGCCGTCTCATCCACGAAGACCCGCTCTTAAAAGAGATGGGCGCGCGGAACTCTCTCCAGGGCCTCATCAAGACCTACTCCGTGACCACCAAGTGGCTCCGGGACATCAACCGCATCGAGGCGGAGACGAAACTGATGGAGTACGAGATCGCCGCCGGCCCCATCCTGTACATCGATGAGGTGGCGGAATTCCCCCACTTCAAGTATCGCCCCTGGGTAAACACCATCGAGACCCAGTTTTACGGCACGGTGATGTATGCCGAGTCCTGCGCCGCTTTCCAGCACCGCACCCCGGCCCGAGTCAAGGATGTGGGCCGGCCCCTGGGCTTTGACAACGGCGAAGTCTATAAGAAATACCTGGGCTACGGTCACATGAAGTTGCGGGAACTCAAGGCGAAGGGGGTTATCTAATGGACGAAAAAGAATACAACAAACTGAAAGTTTGCGACTTCGAGGAGCTCAAGGGCCCCAAGAGCAAGGAAGAACTCGAGGAAATGAAAATGCCCTACGAGGAGTATTGCCGTAAACTCTTCGATGTAGGCAACGAGATGGTTAAGCCCGAGGCCCTCAAGGGCATCCGGTGGCTGAGCACCACCATGTACATCTTCACCCCCCACTCGGTGGCCAACCTGGCGGAGCTGGGGGCGGAGTGCATCAAGGTGGAGATGCCCCGGATGGGGGACCCCATGCGCCACACCTCCCCCTTCAACGAGGCTTATCTTTATCCCCTGCACGACACCCGGCCCATGACCGGCACCGGTCTGGGCTTCACCAACGCCAACTCCAACGAGTTCTTCATCACGTTGGACTATCATGTGCCCGAGTCCAAACGGGTGTTCTACGACCTGGTGAAGATGTCCGACGGCCTCACCGAATGCTACCGGCACGGCACCTTCGACCGCTGGAAACAGGGTTACCGCCAGGTAGCGGAGATGAACCCCCGGTTCATCTATGTCTGGGGCGGCGGCTTCGGTTACGGCCCCAAGATCTTCGGCGGCTCCTACGACATCCTGGGGCAGGCCCACGCGGGGCTCTCCAGCATCACCGGGACCCACGAGGACTTCGGCGGCCACTCCACCAAGTGCACCAACTGGTGTATTGACTGGTACTCCGGCACCCAGATCACCTCATGCATCATGGCGGCCCTCATCTGGCGGCGCAAGACCGGGCTGGGCACCATGATCGAGTTCTCCCAGGTGCAGGCCGCGACAAGGATGTGCGGTTACACCGTGCCCCTGTACGGCCGCTTCGGCATCGTCCGCCAGCGCTGGGGCAACTGGGACACCCAGCTCTGCGTCCACGGCATCATCATGACCGGCAAGGTCGATTTTCCGGATAGGGACAACCCACAGGAAAAGTTCGAGAGCCGCTATGTCATGCTCAGCGCCTTCGGCGACGCGGACTTCAAAGACCTGTGCGACATCATCCGGAAGCCCGATCTTTTCAGCCGCTATAAGAGCCACAAGGAAAGGGTGGGGGCCCCGGCCCAGATGGAGGTCTACAAGGCCATCGAGGACTGGGCCGTGGACAAGACCCGCTCCGAAGTGGTGAAGATCTTCAAAGAAGCCGGTCTCCTGGCCGCGCCGGTGTTGAATGATAAAGAAGTCTATGAGTCCGAGCACTTCCGGCAGCGGGGCACGGTGCGCTGGAATGACGACCCGCTCTTTGGAGACGTCTTGGTAGCGAGCGGTTACAGCGCCGGCCACATGTCCAAGACCCCCAGAAGGCACAAGTGGCTCTGGCGGCCGGTGGGCGCGGACAATGTCAAGATCTACCACGAGCTCCTTGGCTATCCCATGAGCAAAATTGAAGAGCTCTATGCGAAGAGCATCCTTTAGGCGGAGGGGTAACGATGACTGACATCATCTGGTGCAAAAAAGACATGGGTGGCGGCAAAGTCTGTGACACCGTCAATTACCTGGACCCCTACTGCTTCTGGAACTGGGAAGGCAAGGTGGGCTGCGCCGAATGCGGCGCGGTCTATTACGTCCACATGATCCAGGGGCACAATTACCGGGGGCCGGATGAGAAACCCGGCGAAAAGGCGGATATCCTGCCCCTGTATGCCGATAAGCCCAATGACGGGTACAGGTGCTATATGCCGGGGGTGGAAGGCCGCACCCGGCCCTTTACCTGCCTGCCCCGGGCGGTCTACCTGGGGCACGCGGACATGGTGAAGTTCAGCATCCGGGGCCGGCCGGTCAGGGGCTGGCGCCCCCAGCCGCCCTCCACGGGCGTGGCGGGATCCTGCGGCTTCTTCTGGGACATCGAGAAGCTCTCTCCTGAAGTCTGGGCCGAATATCAGGAGAAAATCAAAAAAGGCGAAGTCAAGGACTGGTAAAGGGAGGAGCCTCTCATGAAAAAAGAAGAAATGATAGAAGCTAAAAAGTTAAATCCGGTTGATTTTCTCGCCAAGGTCCTGGAGGCGGAAAAACACACGGACCACGTCTGCTGGAAGTGCAAGTACCTGAAATGGGTGCTCAAAGGCTCAGGGTTCCCTCCCGCGGACGTCATCGGCTGGTGCAAAAAAATCCACTGGCCCCATTACTGGTCCATCTCGGAAATGGATGTGGTCAAAAAGTGCTATGCTTTTGAGCCGATAGCCTAAGGGCGAACCGCGCATCCATGAATCCTGAGATCAATAGGGAGCACGGAGTCCAAGAACTCCAGGTCCTGAGGGAAAAAATGCTGTCCTGGAAGGAAGGTTACTTCCGTTCAGTCCCCCCCGAAGGGGGAGAAGACTATCTGTTCCTCTGCCAAGACTTTGCCTTTGAAATCGAGGAATATGTCTATCCCTATGTGCGCCGGATGGTGGAGACGCAGCATATCGAACCGTCCGAGGCCAGCGAGTTCCTGGACTTCTGCTACCAGTGCGTTAATGAGTTGCAAGAGGCGCTTACCCAACCACGGTAAGTCCGACGGCAATATTCAGTAATCACCAGAGCACGATAGGAGGGTCATTATGCCCGAAAAATGTCGCGTAGGTGTCTGTGGCTTTGATCCCATGATCGTTCGGGGATATATCAAGACGGGCTACAGAGCCCTGTGGTTCTACCTCCCCGACGAGTTGTTCGCGGATTACGATGTCCAGATTGGGGATAAGGTCAAAGGGACCTTGTTTGGGGTTATCAACGGTAAAGAGGAGAAAACCTTCACCCCCAACGAGCCCTTCGAATGGCTGGCCAGCAAGGAGACCGGGTATGCCGTGCTGTTGCCTCCCGATTTAATGGTCAAGTACGAACTGACGGCATTTCACTTCCTGGAGCTGCAAATCGACCAGATTCTCCGGAAGCAGGCGGGCGGTCCGATAGGCAGGGACCAGGACGAGTTCACGGCGGTGGACGTCTATCCCGGCGAAACCAAGCAGCGCAAATGGTGGCCCGACGGCAAGATGAAACTGAAATTCGTCCTGCCCTACGCCGCGCCGTAACCACTGAGCATGACCCCTATTCCCTGGCCTTTTCTCCCTGGAGAAGAGGCCGGGGAATTTTTGGCGGAAACTTTTCCCTCGCCTGGAAACATGGTATCATGGGCGCGTAACTGCTCTTTTCCCTCTATCCTCCAATTACCAACAACGGGAGCAAAGCCGAGCACCATGGATGAAGCCCACCGGAACGACTCCTCGATTGAGGAGAAATGGCATTCTTTGGCGACGCTGCTGAATTGCAGCAACCCCGTTTTCGATCGTACCCTCGTCCTCTTCGGATACGATTTTTCCTCTAACATCTATCTGCTCCAGGGAGATTACCTCTCTTTAATTGACTCCGGCAATGACTACACCGCGTTCATGCAGCTTTTCGACCTGGGTTTCAAACCGCCCGACATCAAAAAGATCGCCTTGACCCACGGTCATACCGATCATGTCATGGGCATGGTGGAACTCTTCCGTGGTTATCGCGGCTATGGCCAGTTGGACCTGGAAATCATTCTCCACGAAGCGGGCCCCCAGCAGTTCAAAGAGATGGCCCAACAGTTGGGATGCCGCGTCACCGAGGTCCGGGGTGGGGAAATCATCAACCTGAGTGGACTGGAATTGGAGGTCATCCATACCCCGGGCCATACCCTGGACGGGCTCTGTTTCTACCATGAGCCCACCGGCGCCCTGTTTTCCGGGGACACGGTGCTCCCCCATGCCATGGCTGAGATCGATACGGCGGGAGGGGGCAGATTGGACCACTATCTCTATGCCCTCAGAACCTTGATGCAAAAGGAAGTCCGCCACGTGCTGCCGGGCCACGGGGGGGTAGCTCCTCATATCGGCCGCCGGGTAATGGAAGAGACTTACGAAGGCTTGATCAAAAAAATGGTGGGAGTGGAAACCCCCTGGATGGATGGGGTCACCACCCTGGCCCAGCAAGGTTTGCTCAGGGAGGCCCTGTTTTATTGCCATAAGGAGTTGGCCGCTAATCCGGACAACTTCCCGGCCCTGGAAACCAAGGCTTATCTGTTATGCGACCTGGGACGGAATCATGAAGCCGTGGCAGTTTTCGATGAGATTTTAGCGCAGCCCCGGGATCATCTTTATTCCCTGATGGGCAAGGGCACCGCCCTCATGGGACTGGAGCAATATCAGGAGAGCCTGGATTGTTTTGACCAGGCATTGAGCCTCAAGCCCGATTTCCAAGAGGCCCAGATTTCCAAAGGTTTGGCTTTATTTCTGGCCGGCAAACCCGAAGAGGCCATGAATATCGAAGCTTTCCGACATAAATATACGGGTAAGGTGCGGGAGTTTCTTCAAAAATCTCCCTCTGGCATTGCCTGACGCAACTATGGTCGATTTTCGGACATAAGATTTATTGGAATGAATAGGTATTTGAGTTTTTAGGGTCTAATTTAATACAATATTTTAATTGAAAATATTTCACACCTATCACATCTAGTTAAATTCCTTCATAATAATTGATTCTTATGCGTTGGCACATTAATTGCTGCTTTATTAAACAAGTTAAAGGTAATAGGGCTTCGGACACCCTTCCTCCTTTATCGATTTTTACTTTGCTGGCCCCACGGAGAAACGCCGTGGGGCCTTTTTTCGGCGCTGCGTTGGATTCTACTCGTAACTAGGCGCACAGTTTGGCCAAGGCCGGGTAATCCTGGAACGTTAATTAGATTGCCTAACGAAAGGACAATACTGGAAAATCCCCCCTGACCCCCCCTTTAAAAAAGGGGGAATTAAAGGCCGGTTTGATGATACTTAACGTTGCAGTAGTAAGAAAGTGACCGCATAAATCAAAATGATCTCGCCCAAGAGAACCAGTTCTCTCCTGCTCATCTCCAACAATGATATATGTAATTACATTTATAGCTTGCTCGAGGAGGCGAATCATACCCCCATAGTGGTATCTGCTCCCTCGGATGTCTTGCAATATCTTAAGGGAAAACACCATGGCATCGTGTTTCTGGACTGCGAGTCGGTAATCAACTTCGGCCTGGGGGTTTTTTCCAAGTTCAAAGTGGCCTGCCCGTCTTGCCGCCTGATTCTTATCTGTAACAAGGCCCATAAGGAACATCGAGAGATTATTCGGGAGGCCGTTGAAATCGGGTTTTATGCCTGTCTCCTGGCTCCTTATGAAGATTGGGAGGTCTTGACCATGGTAAGATTTTATCCCTGAGAGACTTTATGGGAAACCAGGCATTCATGTTCCATCTGTCCTGAAAAGTTTTGAGTTTCGAGTTTCAAGTTTCAAGTTCGTGGGGCGGGCCTCCGTGCCCGCCAAAGTAGGGTGCGTCCTACGCACCATCAGTATTTGCCACTTTTCATGATTTACGGGTGAGCCAAAGGCTCATGAGCAACTGCTCGGAGCATTAATTGTGTTGCATTGGTTGAGGGCTACGTAGGGGCGGGTTTTAAACCCGCCCCTACATCAAGGCAACATATTTTATGCTCTGAGTAGTAATACTACTCCCGCCAAAGCGGAGAGACGCCAAGAGCATGTAGAGCAGGCGCCGCCCCACAAACTTTTCGTAACAGTCGCTCATTGGCCTTTGCCCCACCCATAAATTATGGATAATTCCTGATAGGCACACTCCTAACTTTGAACCTTGAACTTTGAACTTTTCTGAGCAGCATAATTGATTGAACTCAAACGGCCCCCCAGGAGGAGGTAAGTCGTGCTATTGGAATATTGGGAAAAACAGAGAGTGACCCGGGACGATCCGGCATCCGCGTTGGCCTCCCTGGGAATCGCCGATCCTGAAGAAATCCGGGTGATTGCCGGGATAGTAGAGGAGAAAGGTGAAGCCACTATTTCCCATTATCATTTTGGCGCGTCTTCCGGAGACCTGCACGGAACTCTCACAGTTTGCCACGATCTCGGGCGGGGGGCCATCCGCTTCGGCCCCCATATTCGCTGGGGCGATTGGGATGAGGTCCACGAAGTGTTGACCCTGGAAAATGGGGAAAGATTTTCCTATGACGGCAAATCCGTATATGAAGGGGACGATGGAGCCTGTTCCCTGGGCAATATCTAAGATTCACCCGGAGGCAGTTATGGTCATGTTTTTCTTTGATGAATCAGGGGATCTGGAGGAATATCAGACCTTCCGGAAGCAGGATCAACCCCTGGAGTTAGTCCATCTTGAGCTCCGGGTGGCCCTCAAGGAAGCCGAGTCTTCTCTGCGCGCCCACCCAGGGGACCGGGAAGCCCAGACCAGGGTTGATGAATTGAAGCGGAAGTTGGCGGAGCTCGACCGGCAAGCCCCTTGGATCACCCTGGACTATCCGTTAGAGTACTTGCTGTGGGGTCCTCCCCATGGATGAGGACAGCTCCGGACCACCAACCCCACCAGGGGCCGGTATCCTGGAATGTCCTAAATGCGGCAGGATTCTTGACTCTAAGCGCCATGGGGATCTGATCTTTGACGGCCGGGTGTGGTGCGACCGCTGCCATGAGTATGACCGGGAACTGATCCGTCCCCGGGATTTTCCGGAGATCAAGGCCTGGAGTCAATTGATTTGTACATCCCTGAGCCTGGAGGTGGTTTCCCTCCGCGAAGACTCCAACCCCGCCCTGTTTCGCAAAGAGGCCTCGGTGGTACTGGCCGAGGCCGAATACCGAGAAAGGTCCATCGTGTTCTACCCTCCCGGGTTGCGGCTAACCACCCTCTGTCACGAACTGGCCCATATTTTTACCAGCCAGGATCATGACGAAGCCTGGGCCGGCACTTTTGCCCGGCTGGTTGCCTGGGTGAAGTCCCGGTTGGCGGAAGATCAGGGCCCTGAGGGCTTCCAGGCCCGGTTATCCATCTATGCCGGCATTCCCCGGCGGGTTTATTCACCATCCTGAACCGGAATTCTCGGAAATAACCGCTGGGGGCGGTGTAGGTGTCCATAACCATCACTCACATTACTAAAGATGGTAGATTCCAGGCCCAGTGCCGGCAATGCCGCGCCTGGGTGGAACTCCAGCCGGAAACCACCCGGGCCGAACCTTTTTTTGCAATTCTCCAGGCCGAATTTTCCTGCTGCGGCCATAAACAAATGGCAATTTTTACCAGGGAAAAGGATGAAATCGATTTTCACTAAGCCCTGCCCGCCGGCAGGTAATACCGTTTCCGGTTTTCTGTTTTCTGTTTTCTGTTAAAAGAAAACTTTGATTATCCATAGGTTAGCTGTAGGGTTGGAAACGCCGCATGGTATTGGAATTAAAGAGGCGCAATCTTAAAGGGTTGCGCTTTTTTATTTAGGGGAGACTTCTTTTTTTAACCACAGATGGACATTGTTTGGCGCAGGATTTAAAATAATTCTGCCGCAGTTAATATCCATAGAGACATGGAGGCTCTCCCGATTATGGTTGGATTTACGGAAATAATACCAAGTTCGTTTTCAAATGCATCCAATTGACTATCTATATTATTGATAATCCTTTATATTTTCACCTAAAACCGATAACCGAAAACCGAAAACGGTATAATCGGTTAAGGCAAAACCTCTTTTTAGTTTCACAGCAAGGGAGGAAGATCCCATGAGAATTTCCACGAGAATTTGGCTCCTGGCCCTGGGATTACTAATTTTGGCGGGCGGCCAACCGGCCCTGGCCACCGCCCAGTTCCCCGATGTCCTGATCTACGAAGGCAAAGAATACAGCCTGTTCTCCAATCCTCTGGAATCCTATTACGGGCCGGACCGGCCCCGCCCCCAATTTAAAATGTGGCACACCGCCAACTATCGGGGTTATGTGGCCACCTGGGAAATCGATAAGGGCATACTCTACTTGAAAAAGATTAAGGCCCGTCTGGAGGGGAAGGAAGTGGGGCTGGATTACCTCTTTCCCGGAAATAAAGGACGGGTGGCAGCCGCCTGGTTCACCGGAACCCTCCGGGTCCCCCAGGGGAAGCAACTGACATATGTTCATGCGGGCTACCGCTCCGTCTATGAGCAGGAGTTGTTCCTCACCCTCAAGAACGGCAAGGTGACCAATAAGGAAGTGATTGATAATAGCAATAAAGTTAAGAAAGAAAAAGGAGAGCAATGAGGTTCAAACCGCGGGTCCAAGGAAGGCTTACTCTCCCGCAGTCCCAGGCTTTTCTCTGAAGGTGGTTATTAGTTTCAGGGGTCATCCGGTTTTCGCGTACTTTTTGACAAGAGATTGTTTTTATCCTCGTTCCCAAGCTCCCGCTTGGGAACGCTCCTTTATGCCCAAGCTCCCGCTTGGGCAACACCTCTAAAACCAAGTTGCCATCAAACAAGTAATACCAATTCGCCATCAAGCGTGTATTTTTCGTAGGGGCGAACCTTGTGTTCGCCCAGGAATGGCGGGCGAATATAAAGTTCGCCCCTACAGGTTAATACCTTTTTGATAGCAACCCGGTAACCCTGCGATACATCGACCTCCAACACTCCCGACAGTCCCTTCCTCCGCCATTCCCAAGCT
>CAZUBT010000057.1:0-22580 GCA_964618815.1 uncultured Desulfobacterales bacterium
AAATAGCAGTTTGACTTTTTACCAGGCCATCAACTTTGAACTTTGAACTTTTCAGACCAGATGACCCCAGATGCCCCGGCCAGGGGTGATCGCCGCATTATGGAGTAGCAAAAATGGACCTGACTGCTTTGGGACTGGAAAGGCTGGATTGGGCTTTTTTCGTTGGCGTAATCAACATCATCATCATTGACCTCATCCTGGCGGGGGACAACGCCGTGGTCATCGCCATGGCGGTGCGCTCCCTGCCTCGCAAGCAACGGCGGTGGGGCATCATTATCGGCGCGGGCGCCGCGGTGGTGCTCCGGGTGGTGCTCACCTTCTTCGTGGCCCAGTTATTGGAGATCTCTTTCATCAAGCTGGCCGGCGGGGTGTTGATCGCCTGGATTGCCGTCAAGCTATTCATCGAGGGTGCCCCCGAGCAGACCGACAATGAGGCCAAAACCCTGAGGCAGGCGATATGGCTCATCATGATCGCGGACATCACCATGAGCACCGACAATGTCCTGGCCGTGGCCGGCGCGTCCCACGGCAACGCCTTTCTCCTGATCTTCGGCCTGGCCCTGTCCATCCCCTTCGTGGTCTTCACCAGCAACCTGCTGTCCATGCTCATGGACCGCTATCCCATCATCATTTACATCGGGGCCGCGGTGTTGGGCAAAGTGGCCGGCGAAATGATCTTCACCGATCCGGCGGTGGCGGGCTGGCTGCAAATGCCCAAATGGTTCACCTACGCCATGGAGGCCCTGTTTGCGGTGGGCGTCATCGTGGTGGGCAAACTGTGGATCAGGTTCGTATTTCGCCGGGCCGAGGCATCGGAACCCTCAGAAACGGGATAGTAAAGAACCGCCTTTGGGAGGCTGTCCCACATTTTTTCTTTGCAGTCTTGGCGTTCTTGCGAGAGACATTTTCATGGTTAGTTCTGTCCGCAAGGAAATGACCTTGGGTATCGAAGCGGTTAGTTTTCCGGCCCGACGGCCGAATGAGGAGTGAGCATGGCAATCCTGACGATTTCCCGGGAATACGGCAGCGGCGGCCGCGAAATCGGCCGCTTGGCGGCCCAGCGCTTGGGCTACGGGTTTGTTGACAAGGAACGGCTCTTTCAAGACCTGGATAAGGCCGGTCAACGCTGGGGGCGGGCCGCCCGGGAACTGGACGAAGTCTGTCCCACCCTATGGGAGCGGCATGACTGGCAGTATCGCGGCTATGTGGCCCAGGTGGAGTTTCTGATCCTGGAATACGCCCATCAGGACCGGGTGGTGATCATCGGCCGGGGCGGCTCCTTCTTGCTCCGGGGGATTCCTCACTGCCTGCGGGTGCGGCTGGTGGCCCCGATAGAAGTGCGTATCGAGCGGATAATGGCCCGGGAGCGTTTGGACCGCGCCGCAGCGGAGCGGCTGATTGCCAAGGTGGACGGCGAGCGAGCCTGCTATATCAAGGCCAACTACGGCAGTGACTGGGGTGAAGATGAAGTTTACGACATGACCTTGAGCACCGGCAGCCTGACCTACGAACAAGTGGTGGACATACTGGCCGCGGGCCTATCTGATAAGGAGCGCCTGGTCACCCCCGAGGCCGAAGCCGAACTGGCAGGCATGGCCCTGGCTTATGGGCTCAAGGCGCGGGTAGCTACCGACCCCCGGGTGCTGGTGCCCACCCTGGAGGTGAGCTTCACTGAAGGGACCGTCGTGGTCTCCGGCATCATCCATAACCCCAAGGAGGTGCGTATTATCCAGGAGAGCGCCCGGGAGGTTTGCGGCGACCGGCCGGTGCGTCTGGAGTTGCACCATCGGGTGTGAATGGGTTAACCGCAGATGGACGCAGATGCACGCAGATTAAATCTGAATAAGGAGCCTTTGGCAAAATCCACCTTGGCCCAGTCATTCATGAGCCTTTGGCCCACCCGTAAATTATGAAAAGTGGCAAATATTGATGGTGCGTGGAACGCACCCTACTTTGGCGGGTCCGGAGGCCCGCCCCACAAACTTGAAACTCTAAACTTTTCAAGGCATAGTTATTATTTTGAGCGAAGCGAAGAATCTCGTATTTATAAGGGGTTGAGATCCTTCACTTCGTTCAGGATGACAAAACCAACCCTTATGCAAGAGCCTCTGGGGTAAGAAGGATTGCCCATAATTAATAATCTGCGTACATTTGCGTGTATCTGCGGTTAAATTAATCCGCGGTTGCATATTTTCCCCAGGGAATAGTATACTGAAAAATGCCAAACGCCGCTCCCTTTAGCCCCCGGGGGACGGAGAGGTGGATGAAATGCCGGAACTTCGCAAAGACCCCATCATTGACCGATGGGTAATCATATCTACTGAACGTGGAAAACGTCCCACCGATTTCGTCTATGAGCCGGATGTGGCCAAAGGGGGCTTTTGCCCCTTTGATCCCGGCAATGAGCATACTACCCCGCCGGAGCTTTTTGCCCTGCGGGACCCGGACACCGAGCCCAACACCCCGGGCTGGCGACTGAGGGTGGTGAACAACAAGTTCCCGGCCCTGCTGATGAAGCCCGACGATCAGCTCAACCGCCAGGGTGAGGGGATGTTCGACAAGATGGACGGTATCGGCACCCACGAGGTCATCATCGAGACTCCGGATCATCACGCCACCCTCTCTTCCATCCCCATTGAGAGTTTCATGGATGTGTTGGGGGCTTACCGGGAACGCATGGTGACCCTGGCCCAGGATTCACGGTTCAAATACGTCTTGATCTTCAAGAACTGGGGCAAGGCCGCGGGGGCCTCCCTGGAGCACACCCACAGCCAGCTCATCGGCTTGCCCATCGTCCCGGAGCTGGTGCAGGAGGAATTGAGCGGCAGTAAATTTTATCATAAATGGAAAGAGCGCTGCGTCTTTTGCGATATGATCCGCCAGGAATTACAGCAAGGGATCCGGATAGTCCTGGAAAACCAAGAGTTTGTTGCTTTATGTCCCTTTGCTCCCCGGTCTCCTTTCGAAGTCTGGATTCTTCCCAAGTTTCACCATTCCAGTTACATGGAGCTTACCCAGGAATCCTGCCGGCTGTTGGCGGAGATCTTTTCCGCCACCCTGAAGCGCCTGGAAAAATCCATCGGCAAGGCTCCCTATAATTTTATCCTGCACACCGCACCCATTCGAGAACCGGATCTGCCTCATTACCACTGGCATTTTGAGCTCATGCCCAAGCTCACCCTGATGGCCGGATTCGAATGGGGTTCGGGCTTTTACATCAATCCCACCCCCCCGGAAGATGCGGCCCAATATCTCCGGGAGGCGCAACTGTAAGAGGGATCGGTTATGCGAATCCTGATGATTACGCCGGAGGCCAATCCTTTTGCCGCCAGCGGCGGTTTGGCGGAAGTGATCCACGGCCTGGCCCGGGCTCTGGGGAAGTTGGGACACCGGGTGACGGTGGCGATGCCCCTGTACCGCCAGGTGCGGGAATCGGGACTGCCCCTGACCGATCTGGGGCGCACTCTTTCCATACCCCTCTCCTGGAAGACGGTGCCTACGGATATCCACCGAGCCGAAATCGATGCGAACCTGGATTATTATTTCATCGCCCAAGACAGCTACTTCAATCGGGACGGCCTCTACGGCACCACTTACGGGGCCTTCGAAGATAATGCCGAACGCTTTATCTTTTTCTCCCGAGCAGTGGTGGAGATGCTGGCAGCCCTGGAACTGGAGTTCGATGTCTGCCAGGCCCATGAATGGCAGACGGGGCTGGTGCCGGTGTATCTCAAGACCCTCTATCACGACCGTCCCCGGTTCCAACGCCTCCCGGTTGTCTATACTTTACACAACGTGGGATACCAGGGAATCTCCTCCTCCTTTGATTTTCCCCTTACCGGGTTGGGCTGGGAGCTCTTCTCCCCCAAGACCCTGGAGTTTTACGGCAAGATCAATCTCATGAAAGGGGGTCTGGTCTTTGCCGATCTCTTGAGCACCGTCAGCTCCAAGTATCGGGAAGAAATCATGACGCCGGAGTTCGGCTTCGGCCTGGAAGGGTTGTTCCAGGAGCGAGCCTCGGAACTCCACGGCATCCTGGAAGGAGTGGACTATGAGACCTGGGACCCCAACCGCTGCCCGTATATCGCGGCCACCTACGGCCGGGAACAACTGGAAGGCAAGGCCGCGTGTAAGGCCGCGCTGGCGGACCGCTTTAATTTAACCCTGCCTCCCGGCAGCCCCCTCATCGGCATGACCACCCGGTTCTTCGAGCGTAAGGGCATCGATCTGGTGGAAAATATCCTGGACGACCTGATGAAACTGGAGGTGGGGTTCGTCATCCAGGGCACCGGTGAAGAACGCCATCAGTATCTCCTCCAGGAAATCAGCAGCCGTTACCCGGAAAAGATGGCCCTGTCCGTGGGCTATAGCCACGAGTTGGCCCACCAGATCATCGCGGGGGCCGATATCTTTATCATGCCCTCCCGCTATGAACCCTGCGGGTTGGACCAGCTCTACTGCCTGCGTTACGGCGCCATCCCGGTGGTCCGGGCCACCGGCGGTTTGGATGAGACCATCCGGGAATATAACCCCGGAACCGGAGAAGGCAACGGCTTCAAGTTTTCCGGATATACCCCCACGGAATTTCTGGGCGCCATCCGGCTGGCCCTGGCCCTCTACCAGGACCAGGCCGCCTGGCAGGCCCTGATGCGCCGCAACATGGCCCTGGATTACTCCTGGGCAACCGTGGCCCCCAAATATGTGAGCCTGTATCAGGAAGCCGTGGACAAGCGGCGGCGTCTTTTGGGGGGGTGACCTTGTATGGTGGCTGAACGCACCGCGTTCCTCACCCAAATGGTGGAGGTCTTCACCTCCACCGTCAGTTTCGTGGAACGCCTCAACAATATGGTGCATCTGCTGGCCCGCCACCTGAAGGTGGACCTGGCTCTATACTTCGCCCTGGATAAAGGCAAGGAAACCCTCTTCCTGCAAATCAGCAGCCAGGGGCCGGTGCTCCCCCATATGCGGGTGGAATTTCCCCTGGGACAAGGGCTGGTGGGCGAAACCGCCGGCTCCCGCAAGATCAAGGTGGTGCACCGCCATCACCCCGGCGTCATGGAAGCCAACGCGGCTTTGGAGAAGCTGCATCCCGCGTTTCATACCCTGGCCTCCTTCCCTGTGGCCGATGACAACTTTCTATACGGCGTCGTCCTCCTGGCGGACCGGGCGGATCGGGCCTTTACCCCGGCAGAGCGCCAGAATGTGCAACTGGCCTGTTTGATGTTGGCCGGCACCCTGCGCCAGGCCATTCTCCAGGATGAAGCCAAAAAACGCATCGCCGAATTATCGGTGCTCTTTGAAGTGGGCAAGGCCCTGGCCTCCACAGTGGAGTTGGACGAACTCCTGGAGCGCATCGTCAGCACCACCGCCAAGGTGATCACGGCCCGGGGCGCGTCTTTGCACATTGTTGACGGGGTTACCGGCGAGACCAAGGTCTCTTCCCGCTATGGCCAGATTCCGGCGGGCTGCCCCTTTCCCCCCAAAGGTCTGTTTGAGGGAGGCGCCGGGGAACCGTCCCACTATGAAGATCAATCGTTGGATGCCGAGGGCCACACCCACTATTGCCTGGCGGTGCCCCTCATCTTCAAAGGCCAACTGCGGGGCGCCATCTCCCTCTATGACAAGTTTGCCCCCAACGGAGATTTCCTCCCCTTCGACCCGGAAAACCGCCAGCTCCTCTTCACCATGGCCGGGTTGATCGTCAGCGCCATTGAGAATGCCTTGACTTTCCAGCAGGTGGAGGACCTGGCGGAGAAGAACCAGCGCATGGTGCAAAATCTCACCGTGGTCCAGGAAATCTCCCAGGCCCTGTTGACCACGGTCCAGGGGGAGAAATTGCTGGAGATCATTCTCCAGGGCCTGACCCTGGAGCAGGGGCTGGGCTTTGATCGGGCCGTGGTGTTGATGGTGGATGAGGATACCCAGACCTTGAAAGGGGCCAAAGGGGCCCGTCGTTCCCCCCAGGGGAATCATCTGCCCCTGGCCGCGGCATTGCATCTCCCTTTGTCTCAAGAAGTGCCGGTTACCGATTGGGAGATTCCTTTACGGGCCGATCAGGGTCCCCTGGCCCTGGCGGTGCTCCAGAAGCAGCCTTACCATTATCATCACCCCCAGGAACCGGGGTTGCCGCCGGCCTTGCAGCAGAAATTCAACTCCCAGGAATTCTTTATGATGCCCCTGGTGGCCAAAGACCGGGCCACCGGGGTGATCCTGGTGGACAACAAAGAGTCCGGGCGCCCCCTGGAGTCGGAGCCTCTTCATGTGCTGCAAATGTTCGCCACGGAAGCGGCCCTGGTCGTGGAAAACGCCCAGCTCTACTCCACCATTGAAGCCAATAACCGGGAATTGCTCCTCATCCGGGAGCGGATGCTGGAGTCCGACCGGTTGGCGGCCTTGAGCAGCCTGGCCTCGGGTATGGCCCATGAAATCCGCAATCCCCTGGTGTCCATCGGCGGTTTTGCCCGCCGCATCGGCAAGCTGGTGGATGACAAATCCCCCTTGAAGGGCTATGTGGAAGTCATTCAGGAGGAAGTGACCCGCCTGGAAAAGCTCCTCCGGGAAATCCTGGACTTCACCGGGGAAAATCTCAGTTATTACGGGGACCACGAATTAGGCGCCATCATTGAGGACACCCTGATCCTGGTGAAGCGGGACCTGGAGGCCAACAACATCAAGGTGGTGAAAGACTTCGCCATACTGCCGCGGCTTCATTGCGATGACCGCCAGATGAAGCAGGTGTTTTACAACCTCTATCAGAACGCCATCCAGGCCATGCAGCAGGGCGGCACCCTCACCATCCGCATCTACCCGGTGGAAAAGGAAGACGGCCTCTATGCCGCGGCCGCGATCTCCGATACCGGCGGGGGGATTCCCATGGAAGTGCTGCACAATATCTTCAATCCTTTTTTCTCCACCAAAGATTACGGCACCGGCTTGGGGCTGGCCATTGCCCAACGTATCGTGTCCCGCCACTACGGCCAGATCGAGGTCAACAACGAGATGGGCAAAGGCGTAACCTTTATCGTCACCTTGCCGGTGGCCAAATATTGTCTGGTGAAAAATTCCGGCCAGACCGCAGTTCCGGTCAGCGTTATGAAAGGTCCCAAAGGAGTGCGTTGATGAAAAAAATTCTGGTGGCAGACGATGAGATGAGCATTCGCCTCCTTTATAGCGAAGAACTCAAGGAAGAGGGCTACGAGGTCTATCTGGCTTCCAACGGCCGGGAAGCCCTGGAAATCGTGGATAAAGTTTCCCTGGATCTGGTAATTCTGGACATCAAGATGCCGGAAATGGACGGCATCGAAGCCCTCAGGCAGATCAAGGAAAGGCAGCCGGACCTGCCGGTGCTCCTCAGCACCGCGTACGGCGAATATCGTCAGGATTTCGCCACTTGGGCTTCGGATGAGTACCTGGTGAAATCTTCGGACCTGGAAGACTTGAAATCAGCAGTGCGGCGGTATCTGAAAGAATAAAGCCAGGGAGGCGGCGGCCATGACCAAAGTCAAGGGTATCATGCTCCTGTTGCTGGGGATCCTATTGACGGCGTTTGCCTGGGAGAATGTCAAACCCGCGCCCCCACTCAAACTGTTCGGCTTCGACCTGATGGTCCTGCCCACTTTTATTATTGTTTATAGTAACCTGCTCGTCGGTTTCCTGGCGGGGTGGATCGCCCATGCCCTGAAAGTGAAAAGAAACCGGCGGGCCGCCCTGGAATCAGCCCAGGCTCCAGAGCGCCCAGATTCCCAGGAAACCCATCAGGCCCACGAGACCCCCTAACAAGAGCAACAGCAAGAGACCTTCCAGGGCCAGGAACAGGGTCAGGGCCAGGATGGCCCTCCCGGTGCTCAGGCCGAAGACGATCTTTATTCCCTTATAGTTGAGATAAAGCCACCCGAGAGCGGCCGCCGGCGCTCCCAAAATGGGGACCACCGCCGCGGCCATGGCCCCCTGGGCATAGCCGGTGATGCGCCAGATGGGGAGAAAATCCGCGTCCGCGCCTACCAACCGCACCGCCCCCCAGAGACACACCCCGTTCAATCCCAGGTTGGCCAGGGTCAGGAGGGGCGCCGCCACCATCAAGGCAATGACCGCGCCGGTTCCCAGGGAAAAGGACCGGCTCACCCCGGACGCGGCCTCCACCATCCGGGCGATCCCGGTTTGTAACAGGAATTGCCAGTAAATCGAGGCCAGAAAGCCCGCGGCGCCCACAATCAGGCCGAAGGCCAGGGCCTCCTGCCATCCGCCCCGGTGCGGGGTCCGGAAGAACTTATCCGGGGAACAGAGCAGGAGCCGGAGGGTGCGGAAGAATCCCGTCAATTTGGGGAGGTCCGGATCTTCCCAGGGAATGGGGCCCCGAGGTTCACCTTCCCAGGAGCCGGCCAGGATGGGCAGATGTTCCCGCCGGAAAGTCATGACCGCCTCCCGTCGATGAGGGCCTTGGCCTCTTTGGGGTTGGCAAGCCCGAACCAGAACATGTGATCCCCCACCCTGGCGGTGATGAACAGGTTGCCCACCCGGAGCAGGGTCTGGGTGAGGCCCCGGCGCACCTCCACCTCCCCCAGGTTCCCCCAGGTGATTTCTTGGGTCCGGCCCCGCCAGGTTTTCACCAACCCCCGGGCGGTGATGCGGTAAACCTGGCCCCGCATGTAGAAAACCGCGGCTACCACCATCAAGGCCGCCGCCACCCCCAGCCACACGGGTATGCCCACCTTGGGATTAATCAGGGGCCCCAGGCCGAAGACCAGGATGCCCACGTAATAGACAAAAAAAGCCCGGGCGCAGGGGCGGATGGTTTGATCCTGGGCTTTTTCCTGGGAGGGAGCCTCGCTAATGACCATTAAAGTTTCCTCCAGAGGCGGAATTCTTTGGTGAAGCAACGTTTGGGGAAGTGCAATTCCCATTGTACGAAGAGGTTGCCGGACCGAGGCAAGGCTTAATGTTGCAATAACTTATGGCTGGACCTCTTTAGAAAGTCTGGAGAGGATTGCCTGATGGACCTTAGTTGCAATAGATACGAAGTACTCGGCTTGTTCTATGGGTGGCGGCTCCGCTTCGCCCGGATAACCAAACACCCAGGCAAATACGGTCAGATCCAGGGCTGCATCAAGTATGTCCCCAAGACCTGGATCAAGGGCTTCGCAATCGGCCGCAAGTTCGTCCAGATCATGGGTTTTTCGGAAGATTTTATCATGTGCGGTTAGAAATCCTTTCATTGCCTTTTCCGCCGCTTGCTGGCAATGAAAGAGGGCATCCTCGATTAAGGGAGGGGATGCAGCAAGATCGATATCAGCCCCTCTCAAGTCGTTTTGCGCCTTTTGGAGCCAGGCTCGGACCTCGGCGATCTTCTCAAGTTGCATAAAGCAGCTTCCCTTCTCGGGCCACGGTGGCCGGGAGAGAACATACCACGGAAAGCTTGGAGTTAAACTCGTCTCTAGTGAACACGACGATTTCTTTAGAGGCCCGGATGCCGCAAAGGGACCGAAACGCGGCCTGATCCCGCCGATAACGCGGCAGCGCTGATCCGGATACTACCATGAACAAGTCATAATCGCTGTCAGGCCGGCCTTCCCCCCGGGCCCGGGAACCATACAAATAAATCCGTTCCGGCTGAAAGGCCGCGACCAGCCTTTGAACCATCTCCGCAAGAGTCCGATCCTTTTGGAGCGATTCTTCGTCCAGGACTGCCATGTCCCTAATTCCTATAATAATGGGTTGAAAGGTTTTCAGTAGTTAGCCCTACCACAGAGTTTATACCATAAAAAAGGGCCGCGGTTCTACCTAAGATAAACCATCAGATAAATTTATCCCTCACCCCTGGTGGGCCTCAACCGAGCCGCTTTCCAGAAAAAACCGCCACTTGCAGATCATCTCCGGGGGGTGGGCATCAGGGGGCGCAAACACGCATTCCGTCCGGATGCGCGCATCAATGGCCCTGGCAAAGCTGTCGAATTCCCCCCGATGCATCTCTTTGCAGGCATACGCCTTCAGCCCCCGTTTGAACCGGGCTTCCTGGGTGGGGCAGGAGGGTACGGTAATAATGACTTCATCGCCTTTATGCTCAATCTCATATCCCACCAGGATATGCCAGGGCCAGTAGCGCATGGCCTTGACAAAGCCGTCCAACCCGCGCTCCCGAATGTCGAAGCGTTTCAGCAGGTCTTTCACCGCCAGAGCCGGGACCTTGCCCCAGACTTTTTCATTCAAGCGGTCCGCGGCGGCCTCGTCAAAGAGTTCGGTGATGTAGATATACCAAAACGCGTCCATGACCCGGTAATGCCGGAGCAAGAACTGGATATATTCACGCAGCTCAGGGGCTTCCAGGCCTTCAAAAACGCTTAAATCCATGCTCCATTCCTCTCCACCGGGCTTCAAAGCACCCTGTGCCAAACATCCCCCAGGTTAATACGCAACGCGAAAATCTGTCAGGTCCCCCCGGTAGGTTTCCCAGTAAATCTCCACATTGTCCACATCGGCATAGGGCGGGCCTTTACGGCACCAGGCCAGCATGCTTTCCACCACCGGCTTTTCTCCTTCGAAGAGGGCCTCCACCCGCCCGTCCGTGAGGTTGCGCACCCAGCCCTTAAGGCCCCGGGCCCTGGCCTCGTCCCGGGTGGAGGCCCGGAAGAAGACCCCTTGGACCCGGCCTTTGATCAAGACATGGAGGCGCGCCTTCTCTGCCATGAGCCGCTCCTGAAGTTACACGAAATGCCGATACAAGATATATTGGTAACTGGAATCAATTAAATACCCCCAAATTTAAATTAAGGCCAAGGGATTGCGAAAAGCCTTTTATCAAAAATTCTATGAAGCCATCTTGTGAAAGGCTATGGTGACCTGCTATTTTCCAAATAATTTTTGAAACTGGATCATTCCTTTCGGTAAATATGGTAAAATTCACTTTTCCTGAATTTCGTAATCTATGTTTAGTTTTTGGTAAGCAAGGTGCCGATGATTGCACTTGAACGCCGATCTTGGGTTTTATAATCTCTGAAACAAATTTTTCACAATAAGGGTAAGCATGATTCCATATCATATCTCCAGTAGAAAAATTAAATGCCGATCCTTGCGTCCATAGTTTAAGTTTTTTCTGGAAAGTAAATTTAATATCTAAAGCGTCATAGAAAAATATGGGCACACAAAAATACCAACCTTCAGCATAGCCATTGGAAAAATCAGCTAATAATTCTGTAGACCTTTTGAATCTTTTAGTTGGCTCTATTTTTAATAAATTGTCTAATATATCAATAGATTTTTGCATAATAGTTATACTCCTTTTCTCATGGCTACTTCTATAACTTCTTTAACCTTTCGTAATTCTCTTTGCTTTTCCTGAAGTGCTTTTTCAATGCTGTCAAGGTCCAAAATTAACTGAGCAAATGATGATGCCCTTATCCATTCTTTAATGGTGGTAAATTCAGAATTTTGACTGCTATCATATAAAATTGCAGCATCACCCCGAATTAAGGCAAGTTTGTGTCGGCATAATTTAGTTAATTCTCCGGCGCGGCAATCACATTTAATACTGATAATCCCCTCACGATTTTTGAAAGCAACTTCATAAAAATTTATGCCGTCGCTACTTTTGGCATATAAGATAATTTTCATAATCTTCCCCCAAAAGATTTTTTGAGGGTAGGACCGGGGGAGCAGTGGCTCCCCGGCCCCTGGCACCCTCCCCCAAATCCTTCCTCACTTCAACAGTTCCTCAAAAGCCGTTTCGTCCAGGGTGGTGATTCCCAGTTCCCGGGCCCTGGAATATTTGCTCCCCGGGTCGATTCCCACCACCACGTAGTCGGTCTTGTTGGACACGGATGAGCTCACTTTGGCTCCCCGGCGGGTCACCAGGGCCTTGGCCTCTTCCCTTGAGAGGCGGGACAGCGCCCCGGTGAAAACAAAGGTCTTGCCCGCCAGGGGTGTTTCCGGGGGCTTCTCCGGGGGTGAGGGGCTCACCCCGGCGGCCAGGAGTCTGGCCAGAATCTCCTGGTTTTTGGGATTTTGGAAATATTCCCGGATGCTCCCGGCCACCTTTGGTCCCACCTTTGGTCCCACATTTTCCACGGGCTTTTTCACGGGACGCAACTCTTCTTCGGTCGCGTCCCTCAGAGCCTCGATCTTCTTAAAATGCCGGGCCAGCTCTTGGGCGGTTGCCTCGCCCACATAGCGAATCCCTAAGGCAAAGATGAATCTTCCCAGGCCCACCTGTTTGCTCCCCTGGATGGCGGCCACAATATTTTGCGCCGATTTTTCCGCAAAGCGCTCCAGAGGGATCAGGTCGTCTTCCGTCAAGCGGTAAAGGTCGCTGACGTCATTGACCAGACCGGTGTCCACCAGTTGGTTGACGATCTTTTCCCCCAGCCCGTCGATGTCCATGGCGGTCTTGGAGGCAAAGTGCATGATCCCCCTGGTTGTAGCCCCGAAGCAGTCCGGGTTGGGGCACCGGGTGACCTTCTCGCCGGCGGGCCGCTCCAGGGTGATGTTACACACCGGGCATCTTTCGGGCATTTGGAAGGGCCTGGCGTCCGATGGACATTCTTCCGGAATAACCTTCACCACTTCCGGGATGACGTCCCCGGCCCGCTGTATGAGGACGGTGTCCCCCACCCGCACGTCTTTCTTTTTCACCTCGTCTTCATTGTGTAACGTGGCCCGGCTCACCGTCACACCCCCCACCTCCACCGGCTCCATCACCGCCATGGGGGTCACCGCGCCGGTGCGGCCCACGTTCACGATAATGTCCAGAACCCGGGTGGTCTCCTGGGTGGCGGCGAATTTATAGGCCAGGGCCCAGCGGGGGCTCCTGGCCTTGGCGCCTAGGCGCTCCTGCAGGGCCAGGGAGTCCACTTTGATCACCACGCCGTCGATCTCGTAGGGAAGGCCGTGGCGCTCCTGTTCCAGACGGCGGTGATAGGCCACGGCCGGTTCTATGCCTCGGCAGCGTTCCGTCTTGGGATTGACCCGAAAGCCCCAGGCCTTCAGGGTCTGGAGGACCTCCGTGTGGGTAGCGAAGGCGCGCCCCGCCACTTCCCCCACTCCATAGCAATAAATTTTCAAGGGCCGCGCCGCTGTGACGGACGGGTCCAACTGCCTCAAGGACCCGGCCGCGGCATTACGGGGATTGGCAAACGCGGCCTCTCCCTGGGCCAGGCGTTGCTCGTTCAATTGCTTAAAATCCGCCAGGTCCATATAGACTTCGCCCCGGACCTCCAGCAACTCCGGAGCCGGCGCTGCATCCTGCAAGACCTGCAAGGGGATGGTGTGGAGGGTCTTCAGGTTCTGGATGACGTTTTCCCCCCGGAGGCCGTCTCCCCGGGTGGAGCCCACGGTGAGTCGGCCGTGTTCATAGACCAGATTCACCGCGCAGCCGTCCATCTTGGGCTCCACCACGTAATCAAACTCTTCGACGGTGCGCAGGAACCGTTTGAGGCGCTCGTCGAACTCCCGAGCCTCGCCTTCGCTGAAGGCGTTTTCCAGGGAGAGCATGGGCTGGCGGTGGGGTACGCTCTCGAATTTCTCCAGGGGCTCCGCGCCCACCCGTTGGGTGGGGGAGTCGGGGGTGGTCAACTCCGGGTACTCCTCCTCCAGGCGCAGCAACTCTTTCAGGAGGCGGTCGTATTCTGCGTCGGAGACCACCGGCGCGTCCAGGACGTAATAGCGATAATTGTGATAATGAAGCCGGTCCCGGAGCTCTCGGGCCCGGGAGGCTGCTTCAGGCGGGATGGTTTTGACGGACATGGCCGATTCCCGTTGGGCTAAGGTTCACGGAATCATGAAGTAACCACATGATAGGGAGTTTGGGGCAGAATGGCAAGGGATTAGGGGACAAGGGGCAGGGGTTAGCTATCAGCTTACGGCTTTCAGCGGTCAGGTTATGCCGGCGGCAGCCCGGATTCTAAGAAAAAAAGCGCAAGGCGCAAGGCGCAAGGCGCGCCCCGCGCCCAAAACTTTCGGCAACCTATCAGGGTGTTGAAAACCCGGCAGCGCCTTAATAAGTCATTATGAAGGCAGTGAAGCATCTTGTCATTTCCATAGCTTGAGACCCTTCATACCGGGTTGCTGTCAAAAAAATATTAACATGTAAGTGCGAACTTTATGTTCGCCCGCCATTCCAGGGCGTATACAAGATTCGCCCCTACGAAAAAATTCCGTTTGATGGCGAATTGGTATCAGGTCGTTCAGGCGGGTCGGAAGCCACCGTTTTTCAACAGCCTGCCGGGTTCATAGCTCACAGAGAGGTTGGCGGCATGGAAGGCGATTTTTCCGAGGCTTCCCGGGCCGTGCGGCGGAGTTCCTCGACAATCTTCATCACCTTCTCCATCTGCCGGCTGATGGTCTCAATCTCCTGAAACCGGGGGTCATCCTCACGCATCTCCAAGAGCATCAGATCCAGCAGCCCGATGACCGCGGCCAGGGGCTGGGCCAGATCGTGCAAGGAAAGGCGGAGGCGCTTAAGGGGATCGGCTGATTCCATATTGAGGCCAATAGATCCGAGAGATTGCCGGGAACACCGTGCCGGCGTCAGGTTTCTGACGTTATAAAGCAAAAAGCGGGCCAACTTTGAAAAAGGGGCCGGGGGTTGGCAGTCAACAGTAAACAGTTAGCCCTTATATCAAATAAAGACCTCTGCGAGAGTCGCGATTTTCCTTCCCAAGTCTTCCGCAAAGGGCACAGCCCATCATCCTAAATCTTGTTCTTATCTCCAATTACTGATGGTCTTAACTTTGAACTTTGAACCTTGAACTTCGGACCTTGAACCCAAAAGCCGCCCCCCGCCCCTCTAATCCCTGGGCGCCGCCAACATGCGCTCCACCGCCCGGAGAGCCGGCAACCGCACCTCCTCAGGGACGGTTACCCGGTAACGATTTTCCTTCAGGGCCGTCAGGATATCATTTAGGGTAATGCGTTTCATGTCGGGGCACAGGAGCCGGTCCGTGGGGGAATAAAACCGCTTGCCGGGATTTTCCTTCCGGAGGGTATGGAGAATCCCCTTTTCCGTGCCGATGATAAATTCCTGGGCCGCGGATTCCCGCACATGGCTGAGCATGCCGGAGGTGCTGCGGATGACCTCCGCCAGGTCCAAGACTTGGGGGCGGCACTCGGGATGGGCAATGAACACCGCCTGGGGATGGAGCCCCCGGCAGGCCAGGACTTCCGCCGGGGTGAGGGCGTCATGAATGTTGCAGCAGCCCTCCCAACACAGCACTTCCTTGGCGGTATGGCGGGCGGTGTAGAGGGCTAAATTTCGATCCGGGACCATGAGCACCCGTGACGCTGTCAAAGAATTGACAACCTTCACGGCATTGGCCGAGGTGCAGCAGATATCGCTTTCGGCCTTCACCGCCGCGGTGGAATTGACATAAGCGACCACCGGGACCCCGGGCAGCTCCGCCTTGCGGGCCCGTAGTTGGGGAACCGTGATGGTGCCGGCCATGTAGCAGCCCACGTCCAGCCGGGGCAGCAATACGGTCTTATCCGGGCACAGGATGGCCGCGGTCTCCGCCATGAAGTGGACTCCGGCAAAGACAATGACTGCCGCGGCAGTCCCGGCCGCGGTGATGGATAACGCCAGGGAATCTCCGGTAAAATCGGCTGCATCCTGGATGTCGCCGGGCTGGTAGTTATGGGCCAAGAGGAGGGCCCGGCGCTTCTCCAGCCAGTGGCGAACTTCTTGCTGTTGGGGGCTTAAATCCATGGTTTTGGTTATAGGTCTATACTTTGGAGTATTTGAGCCGCTTGCAAAATTCCGTTTCCTGCCGGTTTGTGGGCAAGTTATCCAAGAAAGGTAGGACAGCCGCCCTCGGCTGTCCCCTCCGGATGCACTGCCGGGGGCGGCGGTGCTACACATACACGCGGCATGGGCGGGGACCTTCCAGCTAAAGCCTACGGACCCATAAACCTCGGTTAATTTTGCAAGAGGCTAATTTATTAGACTTTTTTTCTCGTTGCCGAGTTGAGCTTGAGTACGCCGATGTAAATCAACTTTTTTTGCGGGATTTAAGGATATTAACGGGGTGGGGCAATGAGCGAATTGATAAAATTAGCAAAGTTCAGCTTTGCGTCCAATTGGGTTTCCACGTACAACTTGGGAACCGGATTAAACCGACCCCTGGCCCCTAATCCCTAACCCCTGCTTTTAAGATCCCTGACCCTCCTTAACCACCTGTACCCCCGGGGGCGGCTTGAAGGTAAAGAAATCCGGTTTCAGGTTCATATTCAATTGGGACTGGGTAAAAGTGAACTTGGTTTCTTCTCCCATAGCGTTGGCAAACTCCAGCTTGTCCAGCAGGTAGGTGCGGGGGTTGATGGTGAGCGTGAGGCGCTTCAACTCCGGCTGGGGTTTCCGGGGAACACAATCAACGACAAAAGGCCCGACCCCCTCCGGGGGCCGATTCCAGGAGATCTGAAAATCCTTCTGAAACTCCCCCCCGCCGGAAAAAAACCGCATCACCAAGTCGGAGCGCAGCACCTTATCTATGGGATACACCATTACCAAGCTGTCCTGGGGAATGTACATCCACACCTGGCGCCCGTCGGACACCAGTTCCTTCTTCTGCTCCGGCGGGGTTTCATACTGCCAGCGCATGCGGCTGGGTTTCAGGAAATACATCCAACCTTCCGCGATATCCACCTGATTGGCGGCACTGACGCGGGATTCCTGGCGAAACCGGGTCTTGAACCCCCCGGTCTTATCATATTGGGCCTGGACCCGGGCCACCACTTCTTCCGGGGTGGCGGCATAACCGGGGACCGATAAGCATATCGCCAGCAGGATGACTGCCGAACGGAAAAATATCTTGCCTCGCATTTTGCCTTCCTTGCACCAGAAATGTCAGTAACCATGTTAAGGTATCAGAACCGGGTAACACCGTCAATGAGCCTGTACTACCCAAATCCGCCGCCTAATTTTGGCAAGAGGAGGATTCTGCTGGTTCGGCCTCTTTTGACGGTGGCAACAATTTCGGGGGGTCCGAATGGAAGCCTTAAAAAAATATTTTCCCGCCGATAACCTGAAACCTAAAAAACGAAAGCTGACGGCTAGTTGCTAACCGCTAACTACCTACCACCGACCTTTACCGGCCCGTTTGCCGTTTTTCTCCGGGCATACCTTGCGCTAAGGTAAATTATTAATTAATATAATTAATATCAATGAAAAAGCTCAGATAAACGAGGGGTCGGAAATATGTTCGGTTATGGTTGGGGACCCATACTCATTATTCTGCTCATTGTGCTGATTCTTTTCGGCCCCAAGCGTCTACCGGAGTTGGGGGAGAGCATCGGCAAGGCCATTAAAGGCTTCAAAAAGGCTCATGATGAGCCGCTGCCGCCTCCGGAGGTAACGGGCAACACGCAAACCGGGGCCACCGCGGCGCCCGGCGCCTGCCCCCAATGCCATAAAGATTTGGGCGGCGAATTCGGCTTCTGCCCCCATTGCGGGCATCGCCTCAAGGCCTGATCCAACCCATGGATTTCGGTATTTCCTTCGGGACCCTAATCGTTCTGGCGGTGCTGGCCTTTATTCTCTTCGGCCCCCAGAAGCTGCCGGAATACGCGGAAAAGTTGGGCCGTTGGGTGGCTCAAATGCGCCAGACCACCTCGGAACTTTCCCAGAAATATAAAGAACCGTTGAGGAATGCCTCGTTTCCCGATCCCGCTCAGTCTTATAAGGAACCTTACCTGCCCTTCCAGGAAGTCACCTGTCCTCAGTGCCGGCAGCAAGTATCGGGTGATTTTAGCTTCTGTCCCAAATGCGGGAAAAATCTGAAAGAGAGTCCTGAAGCTCCCAAATAACGGTTTTCGGTTTTCAGTTTTCGGTTTTCGGTTTTCGGTTTTCGGCAAAAGTCTGACGAACCTCGAATCCATACAGGGGCGGTGCGCTCACCGCCCCTGCTCTTTTAAACTTCAGAGGTGAGGGGCACCCGCGGCTTGGCAATTCAGTCCCGGCCCAGGCTCGCCGGTTTTTCCAACGCGGCAGCTCGGCCTTTCAGGGAGGTAATTTCAATGATCCGGCCCATTAAAGCGGATGAAGTCGAGATAGCCCTGGAAATCATCAATGATGCGGCCCAGGCGTATAAAGGAGTAATCCCCCCGGACTGTTGGGAAGAACCCTATATGCCCCGGGAAGAGTTCTTATCCGAGATGGCGGCGGGAGTGAATTTCTGGAGTTTTCTCGAAAATGGCCGAATACTAGGAGTAATGGGGCGACAAGACCTGGGGGAGGTGACCCTGATCCGGCACGCCTATGTGCGAACTACGGCCCAGCGCCGAGGGGTGGGGGTCCGATTGCTGGCTAATCTGCGCCAGGGGGTCTCCCAACCCCTGCTGGTGGGAACCTGGGCCGCGGCCTGGTGGGCTATCCGATTTTATGAGCAGCATGGCTTTCAACTGGTCACCCCGGCGGAGAAAGACCGGCTGCTGCGCACTTATTGGACCATTTCCCCTCGGCAGACAGAAACCTCCGTGGTCCTGGCGGATGAGCGTTGGTTTAATCGGGGGGCGATTCTCTGAACTAGCCATCAGCAGTCAGCTTCCAGCAAAGACCGCGGATTGGCGAATGATACCAAAACGTAGGGTGGGCACGGCCCACCATACCTTGGTTCAAGAACAGCCGAGGGCGGCTGTTACACATTTTTAGGGGTTTTTGGGTCTTTGCGTGAGATATTTACAGGCTTTGTTCCGGCCATAGGGACATGGACCGTTACCGATGATGCAATGTCCATACTGTAAAGCATGGGTTCAGGAGAAACTGCTCATTTGTACTCACTGCCGGGAATGGCTGCCTGAAGGGGACCTTTCTTGTCCCCCCAAACCCGGCTGGAGGGAACGGCTCCGCAAATACTACCCTTTTCTGGTCCTGGTCCTATCCGTCACCATTTGCCTGTATATCCTGGTGAAGCCCACCTTGGATACGATTTTTGCCAATCCTAACGGCCCCTTCGTGTTCTTGGTGGCTGCGGTCTGGGCAGTTCTGTACGTTCTCTATCGGCTGATAGTGATGTAGCCCGGCTTCTCTACAACTCCACCACTTCCGAGTCGATGGGCCGGCCCATGAATTGGCAGGCCAGTTTCTGGAAGCGGGGCGTGAGGTCCGTGGTGAGGTAGCGCCGGGTCCGCCCCCGGCTCAAGAGGGCCTCAATTTCCGGATGGCGTCCCAGGTAGTCCACCAGCTTCACCGCAGTGACCTGGCCGGAACAGATGAGGGCCCGGTCCTCTCCCATGAGGACCTGGATCCGCTCTTTCAGGATGGAATAATGGGTGCAGCCCAGGATCAGGGTGTCCACCCGGGCCGCCTGGAGAGGCTTCAGGTACCGCCGCAGAATCATGTCGGTGCCTTCCCACTCCTGTTCCCCCTCCTCGATGAGGGGCACCAGTAAGGGGCAGGACTGCTGAAAGACCTCCACCCGGGGGTCCAGTTTCTGCAATTCCAGTTCGAAGGACCGGGACGACACCGTGCCTTCCGTGGCGATGACCCCGATGCGCCGGGTCCGGCTCCGGGCCAGGGCCTCTTCCACCGTGGGAATCAGCACCCCCAAAACCCGAGAATCCGGATAACTGGCCGGCAGATAGACCTGCTGGATAGTGCGCAGGGCCTTGGCGGACGCGGTGTGGCACGCCAGGATGATGAGGCGGCAGCCCTGGCGAAACAGGTAGTTCAGGGCCTGCTCGGTGAACCGCAGCACCACCCGGTCGGAGCGGGTTCCATAGGGAATCCGGGCATTGTCCCCCAGATAGAGATAGTCATACTCCGGCAGGAGCTGGAGAAACTCTCGCAGCACCACCAAGCCCCCGAAACCCGAATCAAAGACGCCGATCATCTTTTTTAGCCGCAGATGCACGCCGATACACGCAGATAAATAAATCTGCGTTTATCGGCGTTCATCTGCGGTTCAATCCCTTCCTTTATTCCGACAACCTCAGCAACGTGCCCCGCCGGTAGGCGGATTTTAAGGTGTAGCGCAGCAGGGCGTAGCTCAAGAGCAGATATATCACACTTTGCGCGAAGCCGTAAAGCAAGGGGTAGCGGGAATACAGGGGAAAGCCGTAAAAGTGGCGGAAATATTCGAGAAAATAGGTGAGGGGGATGAGTTGCGCCAGTTGCCGGGCCACCGGCGGGAGGACCTCCACCGGATAGTAGAGGCCGCACAGCAGCATGATGAGATAGGAAAAGGCCCAGGCCGCCACCTCGGCCCGCTGGCCGAAGCGCAGCACCAGGGCCAGCACCAGGGCCCCGATAATCCCGGCGTTCAAGAACATGCCCATGATAAACCACAGCAACCCGCTTAAGCCGGGCCGGGACAGGTCCATGTTGAAAACCCACATGCTCAGAAACCCCATGACCAGGAAAACCAGGAAGCCCCGCACCAATCCCACCAGGCCGGCACCCATAAGGATATGGCGCAGCCGGATGGGCGCAATGAATTCGTGTTTCAGGCTTTTGGCCCACACGGAGTAAAGGAGGGCGTAAGACAGGTCCAGTTGGGCGATCTGGATGGTGTTCATGGTCACCGCGCCGATGAGAATGAAGGTCACGGTTTCCGAATCCAGCTTGAGGAACCGGGTCAAGAGGCCCACGGAAAAGATGGCCACCCCGGGCCAAAAGAGCATCTCAAACACCGCGAAGACGTTGCGCCGGTTCACCAGGGCGCTCCGGGCCGCAAAGGCCCAGATGCGGTTCAGCTCAGTGGGTAATCTCATGATAGATTTCCGTGAGGTCCAATTCCTTGAGGTGTACCTGAGCGATGGGCCGACCGGCCCGGGAGACGGCCTCCAGGATGGGCGCCAGGCGCACCTCGGCCCGGTCCAGCCGGAGTTCCACCCGGTCGGTTAGGAGCCGGTGGGCCAGCACTCCCGGCAGGCGGCCATAATCCAGGGCCGCGGCTCCGTCTAAAAAGACGATGGTCAGGTGATCGCCCAGCCCCAGGCGGCGCTGGAGGTCCGCCATGCTGCCCCGGGCCAAAAGGCGGCCTTCTTTGAGAAACCCCACTTCGCCGCAGAGCATCTCCGCCTCCCGGAGATTGTGGGTGGTGAGCAGGATGGTCAGACCCGCGTCCCGGTTGAGGCGCAGGATTTCCTCCCGGATATGCAGGGCCATGTCCGGGTCCAACCCGGTGGTGGGTTCATCCAGGAAAAGCAGTTCCGGGGTGTTGATCAGGGCCTTGGCCAGGGCCAGGCGCTGCTTGAGGCCGGTGGACAACCTTTCAAAGGCCACGCGGCGGTGGGGCCCCAGGTCGAACAGTTCCAATAGTTCAGCCACCCGGGCGGCCAAGGCCTTGCCCCCCAGGCCGTAAAGGCGTCCGTAAAACCGGAGATTTTCTTCCACCGTCAGACACCAGATAAAATGGGCCCCGCTGGCCGCCAGGTTGATGCGCTCCCGGAGGCGGTGTGCGTCACTGACCGCGTCCAGCCCCAATACCCGGGCCTGGCCGGCATCAGGAATAAGCAGGGTGGCCAGAATGGAGATAAAGGTGGTTTTGCCCGCGCCGTTGGGCCCCAAAATGCCGAAGATGGCGCCTTTCCTCACCTCCAGGTCCACGTCATGGAGGACCTGCTTTAAGGGGCCGAAGGGGCGGTCCCGGAAGGATTTGCAGATGCCCTGGGCGGAGATGGCAGGGTGCATGAATTAGTAGTTAGTAGTTAGTGGTTAGTGGTTAGTAGTTAGTGGTTAGTTGTAATGACAACTAACGTTAGCATTCGATTATGCACAGCGTCAAAGCAGCTTGGATATGGATTCTCATGGATTATCTTCCTTCACCCAAGCACAATAATGTATGCTAAAAACTATTGTCATTACAGTTAGTGGTTAGTAGTTAGTGGTTAGTGGTTAGTAGTTAGTGGTTAGTGGTTAGTGGTTAGTGGTTAGTGGTTAGTGAACCATTTATTCTTAAAATATACCAGATTCAGGCAAGCCGGCCAAGGCTAATGGGCCAAGGTTCCAGAAAACCTTATAAAACAGAAGACAGACCGCACACCGCCAACTGCCCACTGCTCACTGGTCACTGCTTACTGTTCACTGTTTACTGATTACTCCCCCGGCTTGCAAATTTCCTTAGGTTACGGTAAATTGGCAACCAATGGAGCCAACCGAGCGCATTGTCAATCCCCGGCGGCAGGTGGAAGACCTGGGCCTGGAGCTGGGGCTGAGGCCCCGAAGCCTGGCGGAATTTGTGGGGCAGGCCGAACTGCGCCGCAACCTGGAGATCGCCCTGACCGCGGCCAAGGCCCGGGGCGAAGCGGTGGATCACATCCTGGTGCACGGCCCCCCGGGGCTGGGCAAGACCACCCTGGCCTACATCATCGCCCAGGAAATGGACGCGAGTATCAGATCCACCTCCGGGCCGGTGGTGGAGCGGTCAGGCGACCTGGCCGCGCTCCTCACCCACATGCAGCCCCGGGACGTGCTGTTCATCGACGAAGTCCACCGCCTGCCCACGGTGGTGGAGGAAATTCTCTATCCCGCCATGGAAGACTTCCGCCTGGACCTAATCATCGGCCAGGGGCCGGGAGCCCGCTCCCTAAAACTGGAACTCCCCAGCTTCACCCTGGTGGGGGCCACCACCCGGGCGGGGCTACTTACCCCGGCCCTCAGG
>CAZUBT010000058.1:0-1267 GCA_964618815.1 uncultured Desulfobacterales bacterium
CAAATTATTTCAGATAATTGACCTAAATTGACTTTTTACGAATTCATCAAAGTTAAAAGTTCAAAGTTTAAGGTTCAAGGTTCAAGGTTATCAGTTGCCGGGCGTCGGTAAAATAATCGAGAATTTTTAAAATACCATTTTTCTTTCAAGACCGGTGATGCTGAAAAAATGTAGCGCCGCCGCTGACCACGGACAACTTTGAACTTTGAACTTTGAACCTTAAACCGGCAACTGACAGCTCACCCTTTGAAATATTCCAGCCCAGGCACGTCGGCCAGTTCGCCCAGTTTTTTCAGGTATTGAAAGAAGGTGATAAGGCCCTTTTCGTGTTCCGGTCCCAAAGAATAGTTCAGTTGGTGAAAATAAGCCAGGGCCTGGGCCTCAGACATGCTGGAGCGCCGGGCGGCAAGGCGGCTGAGTTCCGGGAGCGCGGCCAGTCCCCAGTCCCGGGACCGGAGCAGCAGCCGGTGCAGGGCCGCCGCGGGTTGGGGCCGGCGGGCGGCAAAATCCCGGCGCACCGCCCACACCCCGAAAACAAAGGGCAGGCCGGTCAACTCCTCCCAGGCCGCGCCCAGGTCCAACTCAAAGGGCCACGACTCCGCCAATTTAAGGCTCAGGGCTTCATCGCCGATGGCCAAAACTCCGGCGCAATTTTCCCGAGAACTTCCCGTCAGGGGCCTGGCCTGATAAACCGGCGCCACCCCCAGCAGCTCCGACATGAGCACCTTGAGCAAGGCCGTGCCGCTGGCTGAGGCTGCGCTGACCCACAGGGGCTCCCCGTCCAAGGCCGCGGCCGGCGTCCGGCTGAACAGGATGACGCTCCCCACCGGCCCCTTGGAACTGATGGACAGGTCCGGAAGGAGCAGGTATTCCTGGGGAAAACGGGCAAATTCCATGGCGGAGATGGCGCTCAGGTCCAATTCTCCCCGGCGCAACCGGCCGTTCAACTCCGCGGGGGTGCCCGTCACCAGATGAAAGCCGTTTTCACTGAATACCTGCTCCAGGGCGAAATACACCGGCAGCACGTTGAGATACCGGATGCGCCCCAGGCGGAGTTTGTGCGGCATAAGGAAATCCTTTTTAGTTGTTAGTTGTTAGTTGTTAGTTATTAGTTATTAGTGATCAGTAGTCAGTATTTAATTGGAGCATTAAAGAAGTCTCTTTTTTTCCCTTACCCCTTAATGGATGAGGGCCAGAGTGGGGGTGAAGGTATTCTCGATTGATTTACTAACAACTAACCACTAACAACTAACCACTAACAACTAAC
>CAZUBT010000058.1:1367-21876 GCA_964618815.1 uncultured Desulfobacterales bacterium
ACTAACAACTAACCACTAACAACTAACAACTAACAACTAACAACTAACCACTAACCACTAACAACTAACAACTAACCACTAACCACTAACAACTGCCTCAACCCAACCAACAGAATTTTCCTTCGGCTCCAGCCGTATAGAGCTCATCCCAAAAATCCGCGGCGCCCATTAAGGGGATGAATCCCAAGGCCGCGGTTTTTCCTGCCTCCAGGCTCCCCAGGTCCCCGTCCCGCCCCAGGGCCAGGGCGCCGTTGATGGTTCCCAGGCGCAGCCACAGGTCCCCTGGATAAGCGTGGAAGTTCCGGTAAAGCCACAGCATTTCGCCGAAGAGATTCAAATCCCAGTTGCCCGCCAGGGAGTCCGTGCCCAGGGCCAGGGGAATTCCGGCCTCAATTAATGCGGCCACCGGAGGCGTTCCCGCACCGGTGTAGCGGTTGGCCCGGGGGCACAGGACCATCCAGGTCCCACTCCGGCGCAGGGCTTCCAGGTCGCCGGCCTCCAGCCAGACCCCGTGCACCGTCAGGGTGGACCGGCCCAGGAATCCCAGGCGCTCCAGATATGCCCCGGGACTGAGTCGGGGTGGGGAAAAATCCGCCACCCAGCGCCCCCGGCGCCGCAACAACCCCTCGAAAAAGCCGTTTCCCCGGGCCAGAAACTCCACTTCCGCCCGGGACTCGCCCAGGTGTACCGCCTGAGGCCGGCCCCGGGCCGCGTTCCATTCCCGGATGGCCCTGAACAGGGGGGCGGACACCGAATAAGGGGCGTGGGCCGCTGCGGACACCTGGGCCGCGGCCGCCACCCGGGGCTGGGAAAAGAAGGGGAACCACTCTGTCAGGTCCTTCTGCTCCAAGAGGTCGAACCCCAGACATTCATAGAACAGGTGATAATGCAAGGCAGCCTGTTCCAGGTGGGGCCAGGAAGCCCCGGTGTTGGTAACTTCGGCCACCAACGCGGCGCCGCTTTGCCGCAGGGCTTCGATCCCCTGGGAGATACCCGCGTCCACCTCCCCCGGGGAAAGCTCGGCAAACTCAGCCAGGGTCGCTTCCAGCCAGTCCTCCCAGCGTTCCTGGGGCGGCACTCGCCCGGCCAGGGCGGAAAATTCCAGGTGTACGTGGCAGTTGACCAGCCCCGGCAGGATGGCCCCGGGGCCGTAGTCGCACACCTGGCCGGAAAACCCCTTGAGGACCTCCTGGGCCGGGCCCACCCGGACGATGCGGCCGTTTTCAACCACCACCGCGCCCTCCCGGATGGGCGGGGAAGTGATGGGCAATACCCAGTTGGCGACATGCGCAATCATGAAAATTGTTTTCTGTTTTCCGTTTTCGGTTTTCTGTAAAAACTTGAGGAACCCTTACTATGACAGCTCTGGAAAACTCCTTTTGGAGATAAGGCGCACATATCGACAAAGAAAATGTGGAACAGCCGCCCCCGGCTGTTCTTGGGCAGACAGGCGCGCCTGCTCCGCATCTTCCCATCCCTTGCCTGGCCTTTTCCATCCAGAGCTATTTTTCCCTGAGTTCCCTTATTCTTGCGTCTTTGCGCCTTTGCGTGAGGCTCAATATTTCACGCCAAGCCGCAAACATAGCCCTCAACGCACCCAGGTCTTCCAGTCCTCCCCGATGTCCCCCCGGACGCGGTAACGTTTCATGAGGCGGGGGCAGGGGCAGCCGCGCCCCGTGGCCGCCAGGGCGGGGAGTATTCTCAGGATGATTTCCGGAAAGGCCGCTTCCACCGCGGTCACTCGCGCCAATTCCTCCGGGGTAGCCAGACCCTCGAACAGCACCCCCGGCTGATAGTGCCGATCCATGAGGCCCTCGGCATAATTCACCACGTACGTCAGGGCCGCGTAACAGAGCTCTATCTCCCGGGCCAGAAAGACCTCCGGGACCAGGGTCTGGCCCACCAGGTCCCCGCCCAGCAGCCGGAACTTGCGAATCTCCGCCGCGGTCTCCAGGCGTGGGCCGGTGGTGGCCACATAGACCCCCCGGTTATGCACCGGAAAGGAAATGCCTGCCAGGGCCGCGACCATGGCCTCCCGAAGCTCCGGGCAAAACAGGGGATTATGCCGGATAAAGCCCCAGCCCACCCCCGGATAAAAGGTGTGGGGCCCGCCTCGGCCTTCATCCAGGACGTCGTGGGGGGCCACCAGGTCTCCCGGGGCCATCTCTTCCCTAAGGGACCCCGGAGCCACCCAGGCCAGAATCTTTTCCACCCCCAGGCTTTTCAGGGCATAGAGGTTGGCCCGGGGATTGACATAGGGCGCGGAAAGTTCATAGCCCGCCTCCCCATGCCGGGAAAGCACCGCAAACTCCAGGCCCTCATCCCGGAAAAGGTGAATGGGGCGGCTGGTTCCGTAAGGGGTGGGCGGGACTTCGCACCCCAGGCGATCAAGCCCCAGGGCCTCAAACGGCTTATGCGCTCCCACCCGGGCAATGATGGCGATTTTTGGATTCATAAGAATTTAGGAGATTCTTCGCGGCGCTCAGAATGACAATTCATTATTCAACTTTCGCACCCTATAGAACCTTGGATATCAGCAATGGTAAAAGCCATTCGGCATTTCGTCGGTGAAACCCGAAAAATGTGGAGTAGGCGCCCTCGCCTGCTCATGCACAGGCTGGAAAGCCTGTGCCACCAAGGTTTATTCGGGTTGTGCAACTTCAGTCCAGTCAGAGCCTCATTGCACCGCCGGGGGCGGCGGCGCTGCATTTTATCGGCAGAAAGATTTTCCACAGAGACACAGAGAACAATAATATTGCCTGCAAGGCAAAATTATGGTTTCCTCTGCGGCCCTTGGTGTTCTCCGTGTGGCTGTGGTGAAAAAATTCTTGGGCAATTTCATGCCAGCGCTCATTTTCTCACGGACCCTACGAAGCATAAGAATGGCAGGCGCCGCAGGTTCTTACAGAAAACAGAAAACAGAAAACCGAAAACCCTCTCATACCAACCCATACCGGTGATCCCTTACCTGCGGCTCATAGCCCGCCCGGCGGATGAGGGTTTCAATTTCATCCCGCAGCAGGCGGAAACCCACCCCGGTGGCGGCCACCACGTTCTCTTCCAGCATGGTGGAGCCGAAGTCGTCGGCCCCGAATTTCAGGGCGATCTGGGCCACCTTGGGGCCCTGGGTGACCCAGGACACCTGGAGGTGGGGCACATTGTCCAGCACCAGGCGGGAGATGGCCAGGGTGCGGAGATACTCCGCGGCGCCCAGGGTCTCGCCTCCTAAATCGGTGCCGCCGGGCTGGTAGGTCCAGGGGATGAAAGAGATGAACCCCCCGGTTTGATCCTGTTGCTCCCGAATCCGCAACAGGTGCTCCAGCCGGTGGTCCCGGGTTTCCAAATGGCCGAACATCATGGTGGCGCTGGTCTTAAGGCCCTGGCCGTGGGCCGCGGCCATGACCGCCAGCCACTCCGAGCTGCTGCCCTTGCGGGGAGAAATCCGTTCTCGCACCCCATCCACCAGGATCTCCGCGCCGCCCCCGGGGATGGAACTCAGACCCGCGGCCATGAGGCGGGAGAGCACCTCATCCAGGCTCAACCCGAACTGCCGGCTCATGAAGGCAATTTCCGGGGGGGAAAAGCCGTGGGTGGCCAAACCCGCGTCCCGGATGCGCCCTAATATATCTTCATAATACTCCAGGGGAAGACGGGGGTTGAGGCCGCCCTGAAGCAGGACGCCGCTGCCGCCGTGGGCCTTTAATTCCTGAAGTTTTGCGTCCAGTTCATCCCAATCCAGAACGTAGCCCTCAGGGTCCCCGGGGGGTCGGTAAAAGGCGCAGAACCGGCAGCCGGAGGTGCAGATGTTGGTGTAGTTGATGTTGCGGTCCACCACGTAAGTGACCACCGGCTCCGGGTGAAGCCGCCGTCGCACCAGGTCCGCGGCGCTCCCCAGGGTTAGGAGGTCCAGGTCCCATAACCGGCGGGCCTCGTCCCGATTCAGTCGGTGGTCTATGAATTGTCTAAGTATCATCCCCAAACCTTAATATGCCTCTGCGGTTTGCGAATCAGCTTGATTGGCTGGTCAGCAGGCCCGCCTTGTATCTGTTTTCATTGCTCTGTCTGAGGCTTCGATGCCTTTCTCTTCCAGATAAAGCTTACAACCAGAAATAGGATTACTCCCATGATCAGGTGGAATAGCGTTCCAAACATCGTGGAGAAAACCCTGGCCGCACCAAAAGCTCCACACACGTAGTTCCCTGAATCCCGAATAGCCTGCGCTGACTGACCCCAAAAGAGATAGGCGCTGATGAAGAAAACCACAGGAGCAATCAACAGGGTGGCGAGCTTGAGGAGTGTTCCCTTGTGCCTGGTCCAGCGGTACCCCACCAAGCCAAGAGCCTGAGGCAACACCAGTCCAAAGAACACCAAGGCCAACAGGCGGATGGTCATCAATACCCAGTGCATCTCAGCTTCGTTCACCACAGATAGCCTACCCCCAGCCTGCTAACCGACCACGGCTCAATGACTACTGTTCACTGTTCACTGATTACTGGCCACTGATTACTGTTACTGATAACTAACTTACCACCCGGTACAAAGTATCCCGCTCCACCGGAACGCAGCCGGCTTCCCGGATGAGTCCCCGGAGCTGGTCCCGGGTCAGGCCCTGGGGAGTCTGGGCGCCCGCCATGTGGGTGATGCGCTCCTCCATGACCGTGCCGTCCACGTCGTCCACCCCGAAGCACAGGGAAATCTGGGCCATCTTCGGCCCCAGCATCACCCAGAAGGCCTTGATGTGAGGAAAATTGTCCAACAGCAGGCGGGACACCGCCAGGGTTTTCAAATCGTCTATGGCGCTGGGGCCCTGGAGTTCGCTGAGTCCGGTGTTGGCGGGGTGAAAGGCCAGGGGGATGAAGGCCTGGAAGCCGCGGGTTTCATCCTGGGTGGCCCGCAATTGCAACAGATGGTCCACCCGTTCTTCCAGGGACTCCAGGTGCCCGTAGAGCATGGTGGCATTGGTCTTGAGGTCCAGGCGGTGCGCGGTTTGGGCCACCGCCAGCCAGCCTTGGGGAGCAAGCTTGTCAGGGCAAAGGGCCTGGCGCACCCGGGAGCTGAAGACCTCGGCCCCGCCTCCCGGCAAAGACCCCAGGCCCGCGTCCTTCAAAGCCGTTAGGGTGTCGGCCACGGAGAGCCCCGCCTTATCCGCCAGGTGGGCGATCTCCACGCAAGTGAAGGCCTGGAGATGGACCTCCGGCCGAATCTTCTTGATGCCCCGGAGCATGTCCAGATAAAAGGAGAACGGCAAGTCCGGGTGGCAGCCCCCCACGATGTGAATCTCGGTGATGGGCTCATGGACCCGGGCCTCAATCTTGGCGAAGATGTCCTCCAGGCTCATTTCATAAGCGTCCGGCTCCCCGGCTTTGCGCCCAAACGCGCAGAATTTGCAGCCGTTGACGCAAATATTGGAGTAATTCAGGTGCTGGTTATAGATATAAAAAGCCTTACGGCCATGGAGCCGCTCCCGCACCTGGTTGGCCAGATAACCCACGCCCAAGAGATCCGGGCTGCGAAACAGGGTGAGTCCGTCTTCCCGGTTAAGGCGCGCTCCTGCGGCCACTTTCTCCTGGATGGGGTTTAATGCCGGGTCCTGAAACCTGGAATTTGCCGTCATTGCTGCCTCCGCCAATGACCAAGCGGTCATTTTTAAATGAAACAACAAAATATTTACCACCAAGGCACAAAGTACACAAAGGTTCACCAAGAAAAGGAGTCTTTGAGTCCTGACGTTTATCGCCAGGACTCAAATATATTCTTTGTGTACCTTTGTGTTCTTTGTGTCTTTGTGGTGAATCTTTTTACCTCCTCAAGCCGCCAGACCGTCTCGGAGGAGGCCGATGAGTTCCTTGATCCGCTTCTCCAGGTCTTCCGGGGTGGCGCGCTGGAGTCCCAGGGTCACGTCCAGGGCCGGAATGGCCGCGGTCTGCAGGAAGCGGTCGAACACCGCGTCCAGGAGGAATAGCAAGGCCGCGTCGGACACCCCGGGCCGGAGTTCCCCCCGGGCCCGGGCCCGGCGCACCAGGGAGCCGAAATACTCCACGGCATGGACCCGCACCGCGGACAACAGTTCTTCCCGGAACGGCATCTGCTTATCGAACTGGATCTTCAGATAAAGCCCGAAAATCCTGGGATGTTCCTTGAGAAAGCGCACCCCGGCCTTTAAAGATTTCTCCAGCCGGGTGAACAGGTCCTCATTTAGGCTCTCTTCCTTGACCGCGGTGAGGGTCCCCCGCACCATGGACAGGGCTTTCTGGAAGAGATAGTGGAACAGCCCCTCTTTATTGGGAAAATATTGATAAATGGACCCTTTGGCGATGCCCGCCTGGGCCACCAGACGGTTTAACGAGGCTTCATGAAAGCCCCGGTCGGCAAACTCCGTCAGAGCCGCGTCCATGACTCGTTCCTGCTTGTCCGGCGGCAGATGCCGAAAGGTGGCCAGGGTGGATGCTTCGTGCATGACCACTTGGTCATATCAAGATTCCGGGGGGACTGTCAAGCCATTTCAAACCCCGCGGCAATTCCCTTTACATAAACCTCCCCCCATGTTGGTTTGCAATTAATATTAGATAGTTAAATGCTTTGGAAGGGGGAGGGGTCTTGAGCCGCTGCCCTTTAAATTAAAGGAGAAGCTTTGTGGGGCCGGGTTTTGATATAACCGCAAATCCGGTAAAAAGCTCACCATCCAACAATCCGTGAACTCCCATGTGTGGTCCATCAACGCCATCCCGCGGCTTTGCAGCGCCGGGCCTTCAACGGGAGAATTGTGAGGCGGGATTAGTGTCTGAATAAGCTGTTGCGGCGGCTCAATCCTTAGTGGCAGGCCCGCCGCTCAAGCCTAGGGCCTCAATCAAACAGGCATTGATTTGGGCCATGAGGAGCTCATCGAGTTCCCCCAAAAGGCGTAGTGCCAGGGATTTTTGCAGCACGGCCAGTTTGTGGGCCCGAAAAACCGAAGGAAATTTCAAGCCGGTGGCAGAAAAGGAAGGATGGGCGGGAGACAGGACAAAATCCGTGGGGAGCAAATCCGGAGGCATCACAGACGAGATAAAGAGAAAGATGATGTCATCCATCCGGGAGAGATAGCGGTCGGGGTAAGGACAACGGCGGGACGGACTTTGGCGCTCGTCAGATTAGTAAAGGGATACCGCACCAGGACGATGCTCCCCCGTTTTATGAAGCGGGAGGCCATGCCGGCGCCTCGCCGTCCGTCAGGATAGAGACATCCTCTCGCTCATCATTGAGCCAGTCAAAACCTCCCCCTCGCATGACCATTTCCATAAGTTCGGGCGTCGGGAGGTCATCGGTGAGCTGGGTGGGGTGCTTAAGCCTGCGGCGCGCGATGATGAAGTCGGCAAAAGCTTCCAGCTCGGATTGCTCCGGGGATGTCAAGCGTTCTAATAGTTGATGAATTCTGTCCGTCATGCCCAATCTCCCGGATCATGGAATTATCTACTTTCAAGATAGCCCAAAATGGTATGTTTGACAACCTGGAAGCCAAGAAATATAAAAGGGAAAAGGGGAAAGCAGAAACGCCGCTTGTTGGTGAGCCTCCCAGGGGACGGATTAAGAGCGTCAGGAGAGGGAATGGCAGCGGAACTGACCTTCAAGTATGGCCGGGCGGCGGACATCCTGCACATTGACAAGCGCTCTTAAAGCCCCAAGACCACCGCGATGTATTTATGATTACCTATCAGTAAATCCACGGTAATAACTGGATTTTTATTCTCGTTCCCAAGCTCCTGCTTTGGAACGCAAAGAGGGGCTAAAGCTCCTGCCTCGGCAATGGTTCCGAGGCGCGCCAGCTTGTCCCTCCCCTTTATGCTTCCCTCTTTTATATCTTTTGAGTTAAAATCCTAAAATTATGGTAAAAGACCGGAATATCGAGATCCTCAGGAAGGAGCGGGGATAGGCTGGGACCTTCGGCCCCATGCTTTCCCCCCAGCGATCAGATCACTATGGCGGAAATTCTGGATAAAGTTTACGATCCCCAGCGGATCGAAGAGAAATGGTATCGTTATTGGGAAGCGGCCGGGTTCTTCCACGCCCAGGCCACCGGCGAGAAGCCCTCTTACTGCATCGTCATCCCGCCCCCCAACATCACCGGCTCCCTGCACATGGGCCACGCCCTGAACAACACCATGCAGGATATTCTCGTCCGCTACAAACGCATGACGGGCCATGACGCCCTGTGGATGCCGGGCACCGACCACGCGGGCATCGCCACCCAGAACGTGGTGGAGCGCATGTTGGCCAAAGAGGGCCTGGACCGCCACGCGGTGGGCCGGGAGGCCTTCATCCGGCGGGTCTGGCAGTGGAAGGCGAAATCCGGCGGCGCGATTATCAACCAGCTCAAGCGCCTGGGCTGCTCCTGCGACTGGAGCCGGGAACGCTTCACCATGGATGAGGGATTAAGCCGGGCGGTGCGGGAGGTCTTTGTCCGGCTCTATGAAGAGGGCCTGATTTATAAGGGGGATTACATCATCAACTGGTGCCCCCGCTGCCAAACCGCGCTGGCAGACCTGGAAGTGGAGCACGATCCCCACGAGGGCTACCTTTACTATATCAAGTACCCCTGCGTCAGCCGGGAAGGGGCCTTGACCGTGGCCACCACCCGGCCCGAAACCCTCCTGGGGGACGCCGCGGTGGCGGTGAACCCGGAAGATCCCCGCTATCAGGCATATCACGGGGCCACCCTGCGCCTGCCCATCCTGGGGCGGAAAATCCCGGTGATCACCGATTCTTATGTCTCCAAAGAATTCGGCACCGGCGCCCTGAAAATCACCCCGGCCCACGACTTCAATGATTTTGAGGTGGCTAAACGGCACCAGCTACCCGGCATCAAGGTCATCGACGAAGCCGGGCTCATGACCGACGAAGCCGGCAAGTACCGGGGCATCGACCGCTTCGCCTGCCGGGAAAGAATCCTTAAAGACTTGAAAAGCGAAGGGCTCCTGGAAAAGCAGGAGCGCTACACCGTACCGGTGGGCCACTGCTACCGCTGCAAGACCGTGGTGGAGCCGTTGGTGTCCAAGCAGTGGTTCGTGGCCGTCAAGACCCTGGCCGACGAGGCCATAAAGGCGGTGGAAGACGGCCGCACCCGCCTCATCCCCGCCAACTGGGAGAAGAGCTACTTCGACTGGATGCTCAATATCCGGGACTGGTGCATCTCCCGGCAGATCTGGTGGGGCCACCGCATCCCCGCCTGGACCTGCAATGCTTGCGGGCAGGTGTCGGTGCTCCGGGAGGACCCGGACAAGTGCCCCCATTGCGGCGGCGCTGATTTGGCCCAAGACACCGACGTCCTGGACACCTGGTTTTCTTCAGCCTTGTGGCCGTTTTCCACCCTGGGCTGGCCGGATCAAACCCCGGAACTCAAGCTCTTCTATCCCACCACGGTGCTGGTCACCGCGTTCGACATCCTGTTTTTCTGGGTGGCCCGGATGATGATGATGGGCCTGCACTTCATGGAGGAAGCGCCCTTCCGAGAGGTCTATATCCACGCCCTGGTCCGGGACCCGGAAGGCCAAAAGATGAGCAAATCCAAGGGCAACGTTATCGATCCCCTGGTGCTCATGGACCGGTACGGCACCGATGCCTTCCGCTTCTCCCTGGCCGCGTTTGCGGCCATGGGCCGGGACGTGCGCCTTTCCGAGGAGCGCATCGCGGGGTACCGCAATTTCGCCAACAAGGTGTGGAACGCCTGCCGCTTCACCCTCATGAACCTGGAGGGCTACGATCCAGAAGCGCCCCCGGACGACCTGCCCATCACCATGACCGAGGCCTGGATTTTAAGCCGCGTCCAGCAGGTCAGCCGGGAGGCCGCGGCCCACCTGGACGCCTATGACTTTGACCAGGCGGCCCACGTGCTCTACCAGTTCATCTGGCACGAGTTCTGCGACTGGTACCTGGAACTTATCAAACCCCAACTCTACGACGCGGCCGCGCCCGAGGCCCGCGGCCACTGCCAGGGGGTCCTGCTCAAGGTGCTCAGCGCCATTCTCCGGCTGCTGCACCCCTTCATGCCCTTTATCACCGAAGAGGTCTGGCAGAAACTGCCGGGCGTTTCCGGGTCCATCATGACGGCTCCTTACCCCCAGGAGGATGCCGGGCTCCTCAACCCCGGGGCCGAAGCGGAACTGATCCTTATCATGGACGCCGTCACCGCCATCCGCAACTTAAGGGGGGAGATGAACGTGCCCCCCGCGTCCCAAGTGGAGGTCCTGTTCTACAGCCAGGAAGCCGCATCCCTGGACGCGCTGAACCGCCATCAGCAGGCCGTCACCCTCCTGGCCCGGACCCAGGCCCCCCGGTTCAATCCGGAAGGCGCCCGCCCCGCGGCCGCGGCCAAGACCGTGGTGGACGGGGTGGAAATCTACCTGCCCCTGGCCGGGATCATCGACTTCCAGGAAGAAGACCGCCGCCTGGCCAAGGAGATGGACAAAATCACCAAGGAAGTCACCCAGGCCCAGCGCAAACTGGCCAACGAGGACTTCCTGGCCAAGGCCAAGCCGGAGGTGGTGCAAAAAGAAAAGGAACGCCTCCAATCCTGGACCGAAAAACTGAGCAAGTTGAAGGCGCACCGGGAGCGGATTAAGGAGTTTTTGGGGTGAGGCGAGAGGAGCGGGGAGGGAGATGATTGTTGGGGGGAGGGCCAGGGGCCGACGGCCCCTGCCCTCCCCCCACACCCCCATAAGGGGAATATTCAAGACGAATCCAAACATTTCATGGCCCTCAATTATTAAACTCGTTCCCAAGCAGGAGCTTGGGAACCAGACATGGCGGTTCCACGCAAGGTCCCCCGTATTGCTATGACCCGGCTATTTAATAACCTTTCCTCCCTGGCGCTGGCCGGCTTCTTGCTGGCATCCACCTGCCAGGTAGCCCTTCCCTGCACCCTCTTCGCCGCGGCGGGGGGGCGGGTGGAAGGCGGCGGCGCCCTCATTGTCAAGAACCGGGACCGGAAGCCCCAGCGCAGCGAGGTGCGATTCATCACCCCCAAGGCGGGATATCGATTTGTCGGACTCATCGCGGTGGATTCCCGTTACCGGGAGGTGTCGGCCGGGGTCAATGAAAAGGGCCTGGTCATGGTGAACGCCGCGGCCAGCGTCTTATCGTCCAAGGAAAGAAAAATCGGCGCCCGGGGCCTGACCGAGAAAATCCTGGCCTCCTGCGCCGACGTGAACGCGGTCCTGGCCCGGAAGGAGATGTTCACCGCGGCTCATCCGGTGTTTCACCTGCTGGCCGATGCGCGCCAAATCGCCTTAATCGAAGTGGCCCCCCAGGGTCGGATCTCGGTCAAGGTCAGCGACCGCGGGGTTTTGTATCACACCAATCACTACCTGGATGACACTCTGTTGTGGGCCAACCGCAAGCCCAATGAAAGCAGCAACATCCGGTTAAATCGCATCCGGCAACTGTTGACCGGCCATCCGGCCCCCTTTACCGCGCAGGATTTCCTGACCTTCAGCCTGGACCGTCTTGACGGGCCGGACAACGGCATCTGGCGCACCGGCAGCGCCCCTGCCAAGATCCGCACCATTGCCGCCTGGATGGTGGCTAATCCCCAGGGAGACGCGCCCCGGCTGCATATCAAGCTGGCCAATCCCGGCGAGCCGGAGAGGACCTATGATATCAAGTTGGACCCGGCATTCTGGGTCAAAGGGGTGATTTAGCTTTCTGTTTTCGGTTTTCTGTTGAAAAACCGCCATGAGGCATCTCTCCATGGCCCCAAACTCCGTTTATGAAGGCATGTAGGGTGCGTCCTACGCACCATTTTCTTCTGAGTACATAAATTCGCGATTACGATGACGAATATTGCACGAGGGGCACAGGCTGAAGAATTCGGCTACTGCGGCGGACACGGAGGCCCGCCCTACCAATGCTTCTTGTTCCCAAGTTGAGCTTTGGAACCGGAAAAGAAATGTAGGACAGCCGCCCTCGGCTGTCCCGGAGCCGCCGAGGGCGGCTGTCCTACATTTCTACCGCCTCACCGTGTGGTATCTCCACCCGGTAGGACAGAGGACTTTCACGGAAAAGCCTGCGGCTACGAAAAATAATGATTGCCGACAGACTTCTTTGGTTATGGACTTGAATTATGACTGACCAGACCCTTTGCCCCATCCCCCACCAGGGATTCTGCATTTATGAGCGCTGCGCCTATTGGGATGCCCAAAAGCAGGAATGCGACGCCACTTGCCTGCTGGACCATCCGGCCCAGGAATCCCGGGACTCCGGCGACTTTGCGCCTTTTGACGGACCCTGCACCATCCATTGGACCGAGGACGGTGACTGAATGATCCCTTTTCCCGTATCTCCCTTGATTGACCGCCTCCTGGACCTGGCCCTGGAAGAAGACATCGGGCCGGGAGACCTCACCACCCAGGCCCTGATTCCGCCGGATTTGCAAGGGGAGGCCCACCTCCGGGCCAAGCAGGCCCTGGTGGTTGCGGGGCTCCCGGTGGCCGAAATGGTTTTCCGACGGCTGGACGCCCTCATGGACTTTGAGGCCGAAGTGGCGGAAGGCCAAGAGGTCTCCGCCGGCACGGTCCTGGCCCGGATCACCGGGTCGGTGGCCGCGATTCTGACCGGCGAGCGCATCGCCCTCAACTGTCTCATGCGCCTGTCGGGCATCGCCACCTTCACCCGGCGGATGGCGGCCGCGGTGGCGGGCTTCCCCACGGCCATCGTGGACACCCGCAAGACCACCCCGGGCTGGCGGGTCATAGAGAAATACGCGGTGCGCCTGGGGGGTGGCCGCAACCACCGCTTCGCCCTTTACGACGGGGTGCTCATCAAAAACAACCACCTAGCCGCGGCGGGATCAATCACCGAGGCCGTCCGCCTGGCCCGGGAACAGGCCCCTCACACCCTGAAGATCGAAGTGGAAGTCACGGATCTGACGGGACTGCAAGAGGCCCTGGCCGCGGGCGCGGACATCATCATGCTGGACAACATGGATGAAGCCGCCATGGCGGAGGCGGTAAAGATTACCCAGGGCCGGGCCTTGCTGGAAGCCTCGGGCTCCATGACCCTGGAGCGCCTCCCCCGGGTGGCCGCCACCGGGGTGAACTTCATCTCCATGGGCGCCCTCACCCACAGCGCCCCCGCGGTGGATATTCACCTGCGCCTGGTGCGCACCTGGCGGCAAGAGGGAGGGAAATAGTTTTCTGTTTCCTGTTTTCAGTTTTCTGTGAAAGAACTGGTAACAAGCAGATTTCCATGGTCCCAACTCCGTTTGGGAACCCGAAATGTGGGGTGCGTTCTACGCACCGTCTTCTACTATCGGCACCTCCCCGCAACGACCTTGACACCAAGCGATTATCTGATAAAATAATTATCTAAGTTTTCAATTAAACTGGCCTCACAGGCTATGAACGCCATCGGCAGGGGATGGACGCATTCCCTCCGATTTTTTTTGCCGGCCTGATCCGATACCAGGGCGATTTCAATGGTTATCCGTAGCCGCAGGCTTCAGCCTGCGCCAAAGGAATCGTTGGGAGAAGATATTATACCGAGTTGCTATCAAAGAGTTGTTAAAATGGGCGAACCTTGTGTTCGCCCACCATTCAGGGCGAACACAAGGTTCGCCCCTACGAAAAAAACCGTTTGATTGCGAATTGGTATTAACCGGCGCAGGCTGAAGCCTGCGGCTACGGAAATTACTACAGAAATTACCGAAGTTGAACTCAACCTGATCCGAACCGACACCGGCACAGGCCGAAGCGCCTGCCGGTGTTTATTTGTAAAGCGAGGTTAAAGACAATGAAAATAGGTTTCGCCGGATTTGATCTTCCAGAAGGGAAGGTCAAATTTCAGGACGGCAAGGTTGCGGCGCTGGAAAACAAATTTGCCCCCCCAAAAGTCTCCCCTTTTTACGCCGAATTTATCAAGAACGAATTCCTGAATTGCGACGCCATTTTTATATCCAGAGAAAATATCCTGGACCTGCTCATCCTGGATATGGAGAAGCTGGAGACCCGCCGAGACCGGACCGGCGACCCGCAGGAACAAGCGCTCCTGGGCAAGTGCCTGGGATATCTGGAACAAGAAATGCCGCTGTTCGACGTTTCGTTCAGTGAAGAGGAGTCGGCCCTGTTGCGAACTCTGGCCCCGCTGAGCCTAAAGCCCACGGTGGTGGCGGAAGATCAGCCGGAAATCAATGAAATCATTGAAGCCGTACTCACTGCGGCCGGAATCGTCTTCTTTTACACCGCGGATAAAAAAGAAGTTCATGCCTGGCCGGTGAAAGAGGGCGCGGACATCGTCACCTGCGCCGGCAAGATTCATTCCGACCTGGCCCGTGGTTTCATCAAAGCCGACATTGTGAGCTATGATGACTTGATCAGGGTCTATAACATGCAGGAAGCGCGCTCCAAGGGCCTGGTGAAGCTGGTAAACCGGGACTATGCCATCCATCCCGGGGATATCGTCGAGATTCGGTTTAATATATAAACCTTCATGCCCCAGGTGTGCAAAACGAAGCAGGAAAATACCTCACGCCAAGGCGTAAAGACGCAAAGGCCTCAAAGAAACAATGTGGAACAGCCGCCCTCGGCGGTTGTTTTAAAGGTTTGCGCCTTGGCGTCTTTGCGTGAGGCTAATCTTTGCACGCCAAGCCGCGCCTTTCCCTCCTCCCAGGACTTACTTTCTCCCCAATTCCTCCGCCCGGAAGGCCGCGGCTTCCACGGCGCTCATGACTATGCCCCGGAAGCCGCCCTGTTCCAGGACATGAAGCCCTTCGATGGTGGTGCCCCCGGGGGAGGCCACCTGGTCTTTCAGGACTCCCGGATGGAGTTCCTTTTCCAGGCAGAGGCGGGCCGTGCCCAGGACGGTTTGGGCCGCCAGGGTGAGGGCCAGGGCCCGGGGCAGGCCCATTTTGACGCCGCCGTCCGCCAGGGCCTCGATGAAGACGGCCACAAACGCGGGGCCGCTGCCGCTTAGCCCCGTGACCGCGTCCAGGTGCTTTTCGTCCACCACCACCGCCCGGCCCACCGCGCCGAAGATCTCCAGGGCCAGTTCCAGGTCTGCGGCAGAGGATAGATGGCCGGGGGCCACCGCGGCCATGCCCGCGGCCACCAGGGTGGGGGTATTGGGCATGACCCGGATGAGGCGGGATTCGGGAAGCGCGGCGCGCAGAGTCGCCAGGGGCGCCCCCGCGGCGATGGATATGATGAGGTGCCAGGGCCGGGCGAATTCCCGGATTTCTGCCAGCACCTCGGTCATAATCTGCGGCTTGACCGCCAGCACCACCACCTGGGCGTGCATCACTTCCGGGCCGTCCAGGGCCGCCTCCAGGCCCAGGTTTTCCAGCTCGGCCCGCCGACCCGGGTCCGGATCATAGAAGCTCAAATTCTCCCGGGCCACCCAGCCGCCTTCCAATAATCCTCGGATAATCGCGGCCCCCATGTTGCCGGCCCCGATGAAGCCCAACTTGACGTCCGCCAACCGCACCTTAGCCTGCTCTGTCACGGGTTAACTCCTTTCCCCGGTGAAGTGGGGAAAACTATACCGCAATTACCGCCCTTTGGGGATGGAAATCCTCTAACCGCCTCCATTTTTTTAGCTAAAGATAACCACCAAGGACACCAAGACACCAAGGTGCACAAAGAAATTATTTGTTGATGCTCGGAGGCATCGCCTTGGTGCATCTTCTTAACCTTGTTCTTGGTGAACCTTGGTGTCCTTGGCGTCTTGGTGGTGAATTATCAATCACCCCCTCATGTTCCTGCAAGCCCCCCTGGCCGCTTCCGGCTGCGCCATTGACATCCGCGCCGTACTCAGTAAAAATAAAACCGTCGGCACCGAACCGGATCAATGAGGATGGCCCCTGATGAGCGCGACCTTGAGACTTTGCGGCAGATGCTTTCTTAGCCCGCGGATCCTGGGGATTCTTTTCCTTCTATTGGCCACGGCTCTCCTGACCCCAGGGAACGGCTGGGGGCAGGACAGCCCTTTGCCCACCGACTGGAACCCCGCCAATCTGGCCCGGATCAAGGCTCCTTCTTCGGGAGACTTGACCTTCGCGGTGCTGGGGGACAGCCGGGATAACCCCCGGCTGTTCGCCCGCCTGGTTAACCAGATGAGCAATGACCGGGATATCGCCTTTGCCGTCCATCTGGGAGATATGGTGAATAGCAGCGACCCGGAACAGTACCGCCGTTTCTTCTTTGCCCCCCTCCAGGGAAATCTCCGGATACCCATGGTGACGGTGATCGGCAACCACGAACTCAACAAAAACGGGGCCGAGCTTTATACCAGGATTTTCGGACCCCGCTATTATTCGTTCCAGGTCAAGGACCATTACTTTATCATTCTGGACGACGCCGGGAAGGGCGCCCCGGATGAGGCGCAACTGCGCTGGCTGGCGGGCGAGCTCCAAAAGGCCCAGTCCTTTAAGACCCGGCTGGTGTTCATGCACATCCCCTTCTGCGATCCCCGGGAGGGCGGCAAACACTACCTGACGGGGCCCGCCGCGGGGCAACTGGAAGAGCTTTGCAAGAAATCTAGGGTTACCCATATATTTGCCGGTCACATCCACGCCTATTATTCCCTGGAGTGGGCCGGGATCCCCCATACCATCACCGGGGGCGCGGGGGCCAAGCTGTATCGGGAAAATCCCATGCAGGCTTTCTTCCATTACCTGAAAGTTACCCTCCGGGGAAGCCGGGTAAACCTTCGGGTGGAGCGGGTGGCGGCGCCGGAGGGGTCGGAGGTGCGGCCCCGGCTTTATCCGCCTATGGCCTGGATGGGCAGTAACCGTCCTTATGCGGAGTAATTAAAACAGACAATGGCTGAACCTCTTGTAAAGGTGGTTTTGAGGGGAGACCGGGGGCCGACGGCCCCGCCCCCTCTCCCAAAAGACTTTTGCAAAAGCCTCATATGCAAGACATAATTATTTTTTCCTCTGTGTCCCTTGGTGTTCTCCGTGTCTCTGTGGTTAAAATATTTTTCATATATTTCCATACAAAGCTCTCAGGAGACTTATGGCGATGCAAGACTTCAAACCCATACTGGCCCTGACTATGGGGGACCCGGTGGGGGTGGGGCCGGAAATCATGGTGATGGCCCTCAAGGATGCCGGGGTTTACCAGGTATGCCGACCGTTGGTACTGGGAGACCTGCCCGCCCTGGAGCGGGCCCGGCGCAGTCTGGCCCCGGAACTGCGGCTTCAGGTGATTGAGCACCCGGACCAGGGGCGCTTTCAGCCCGGCGTCATTAACCTCATGGCCCTGTCCCGACTGGCGCCGGAGGACCTGGAGTATGGCCGCCCCACCCCGGCGGGGGGCGCGGCCATGGTGGGCTACATCCTTACGGCCATCGACCTGGCCCTTAAAGGGGAAGTGGCGGGGATGGTTACCGGCCCCATCAGCAAGGCGGCCATGAACCTCTCAGGCTACGCCTATCCGGGGCACACCGAACTCCTGGCCGAAAAAACCGGGGCCCCGGAGGTAGCCATGATGCTGGCCGGCGGCGAGTTCCGGGTGGTGCTGGCCACCATCCACTGCGCCTTGACGGAAGCGCCCCGGCGTTTGACCACGGAAGGGTTGGTTCGCCTGTTTCGCCTCACCTGCCGCAGTCTGGACCGGGATTTCGGCCTGGCCCGCGCCCCCCTGGGAGTGGCGGCCCTTAACCCCCATGCCGGAGAAGGGGGCATGTTCGGCCATGAAGAGGAAACCATTATCGCCCCCGCGGTGGCCCAGGCTCAGGGGGAGGGGTTGCCGGTGGAAGGCCCCTTTCCTGCCGATACCCTGTTCTGGCGCCACCACCAGGGGGAATTCGCGGCCATCATCGCCATGTACCACGACCAGGGCCTGATCCCCCTGAAGCTGCTGCACTTCATGGACGCGGTGAACGTCACCCTGGGACTACCCATCATCCGCACCTCGGTGGACCACGGCACCGCTTACAATCTGGCGGGCGCCGGCCAGGCCCATCCGGGGTCTCTTCAAGCCGCGATTCAGATGGCGGCCCGGATGGCTGGAAGAAGAGCCGGGGCAAGGGGTTGATACCAGGTTGAGACCTCTGCGAAAATCAGCCGGTACACAGGGAAACCAAATCCAGGGAAAAAATCTGGTGGCACAGGCTTCCAGCCTGTGCAAAAAACCTTGATTTACCAAAGAGTTACCCACTGGTTTCTTTTCGTTTGAAGCTGATTTGTCATCGCTCAAGCCCTTTTCGCAGAGGTCTCAAGTTGTCATCAGAAAGGTATTAAAATGTAGGAGCAAACCTTGTGTTCGCCCTAAAAAAGCAGGCGAACCCAAGGTTCGCCCCTACGAAAAAATACATTTTTGATGACGAATTCGTCTGAGCGCCGTTGTGGGGAAATTAACAACTCACGCCGAGGCGCCAATAATCACTTCTTCGCCGCGGCCTCGGCCGCAGCAAGCTTTTCCTGCAAATAAGGCGTCATGCCGGGTACCGGAGGCTGCTCCAAGAGTTTGCTCCAGTACCGGGCAGCTCCTTTGTAGTCTCCCGCCTTTTCCAGCAGCAATCCCAGGCGCCGATAGATTTCCTGTTGCAAGGGCCCGGAAGTTTTCTCCTCCAGAGGCTCAAGCGCGGCCGCGGCCTGCTTGAAATCTCCCAGGGCCTCGTAGCAATAACTGAGGCTGTCCGCCGCCAGGTTATCCAAACCCGGGTCCCGGCCCTGTATAGCTTTATAGGCATTTACGGCCTCGGCATAGTTTTTCAAATTATACAGAAGATGGGCCCGCTCCAGTTGCGCCTCCTGGGCGGCTTTGGCGCCGGGGTATTCCTGGATGACCTTTAGCAGAGCCTCCACCATGGCGGTTTCCTGGGCGGGTTCGGAAGTCTTGGTTTTCACCTGGGCCAGGGCCGCGGCGGCCCGGACCTCCCGCTGGGCCTTAAGGTTGGCGTTGATCCCCCAGGCGGCGGCCGTCACCGCCACGATCAGGCCCCCCGCCAGGAGCCACTGCCAGTAGCGTTTGAGAGGTTCCAGCAGGCTCTGGGCCAGGCTCAAGACTTCTTCGGGTTCCTTAAGCGCTGAACGGCGTCGGGGTTTCAATTTAGCCATAAAACCTTCCTCGGAAGCTAAGATAGTTACACATTTTAAGCTAACCGTCCCTCATCCGGAAACCTCATATTTCCCTCCCCCTTGAGGAGAGTTTTATGCCGGAGAGATGAACCGCCAGCGTTCGGGGACCTATGTAACACATTGATGGTTAATAATCAAGGTCATCTTGCATATCTATCAGGGCAACCTATTGATTACAATAGAATATATCATACAAGCCTTCGCTCCTCGTAGGACAGTGACCGCCGGCTCCCCTGGGGGAGGGGGGATTCTACGACTACCTTAATTCTTGAGCGAGACCATAACGCTATTGGGGGTTGACGATGATTAATACCGTTTTCGGTTTTCGGGTAAAAATACTTTGTTTATCAGCAAATTGAAACTTAAGTTGGTTGCATTTGCAACAGAACTTGAGACCTCTGCGAAAATGGCTTGAGCGATGACAAATCACCTTCAAAGGAAAAGAACCAGTGGCACAGGCTTCCAGCCTGTGGGTAACTCTTTGGTAAATCAGAGTTTTTTGCACAGGCTGGAAGCCTGTGCCACCAGAATTTCTTCCTGGGTTTTGTTTGCCTGCGTACCGGCTCTTTTTCGCAGAGGTCTCAACTTGGTATAAGCGCCTCCACCCCCCCAAGAAAACCTTGACATATTCTTGCGCCCCTGGTGTCTCGGCGGTGAAACCTACCCCGGCTCTCCCCTCAAAAGAGCTTTCCCACAACCCCGCGGGGGAGGGTGATTCCTCTTGACATCAAGAATTTCCCCGCCATAATTGAAGGGACGTGGGGATGTAGCTCAGCCGGAAGAGCGCCTGCTTCGCATGTAGGAGGCCAGGGGTTCAAGTCCCCTCATCTCCACCATGGATTAGGAAGGATTACAGGGGGTTGGCAATCGGTAGGTTGTCGGCCCTTTTTGATTTCAGGCCAATATTTACCATTTGTTTACCACTCGGCATATTATTAAGCAGATTTACCGAGTCTTTCAGGTGCTCATGCGACAAGTGAGCATACCTCATGGTCATGGCCATGGACGCATGGCCCAAGAGTTCTTGAACGGCATTGAGGCTGGCCCCCTCTTTCGGGGAGTTCTTGGGGAGTGGGGCCATGCCGGGTTGACCGGGCCCCTGGCCGATTCCAAGGGAACCCCTTAACCATGAATCAACCACTCAGGCCACCTGCCCGACCGCGGTCCGACAAATGAGATCATGCGGCGGGACCCATCACCAGGTGAAGGCCCATGACCCCCCCCCACAACTTCTCTGGGAGCGCCTGAGACGGCCCTGGGTGAACGATCAGGTCCCCCCCTCTACCCCTACCTCTACCTCTCTCGCCTTGGCCCCTCCGGTTTACCCCCACAGGCGTTGGGACAACGGAAGCCGAAAAACGACAGAAAAAGCGTCGGGGCCGGCCGACAAAGAGAGTATATTAACTAAGAGCTTATCCGTAAATAGCTTGACATTTAGCAAATAATATGGCATGCATA
>CAZUBT010000059.1:0-21779 GCA_964618815.1 uncultured Desulfobacterales bacterium
CCGTTTGCGGCACGCCGGCGCCGACGCCGTACGGCAGCACCTGCTGGCCGACCTGGGTTACCAGGAAAGGCTGGTGCGCTTCATCGAGAATCATGACGAACCCCGGGCCGCGGCCGCTTTTGATGACCGGAAAGCTCGGGCCGCGGCCGTCACCATCGCTACCCTGCCCGGCGCCAGCCTCTTTCACGAGGGGCAGTTTGAGGGCCGGAGGATCAGGTTGCCCGTGTTTCTCAACCGTCGGCCCCCGGAGCCGGTGGATTCGGACTTACAGGACTTTTACCAGACCCTGCTGGCCGCGGTGGCGCAGCCGGTGTTCAAGGAAGGGGAATGGCGTCTCGGTTCGCGGTATGGTTGGCCGGATAACCGGAGCTATCTGAACCTGGCGGCCTGGGGCTGGCATCTCGGGGAGGAACGGCGCCTCATCATCGTCAATCTTTCCGAGCACAGGTCCCAGGCCCTAATCCCTCTCCCCTGGGAGGACTTGCCCGGCCGCACCTGGCGCCTCACCGATGCCTTCACCGGGGAGATTTATGAACGAGACGGCCTGGAACTGCGCCAGCCCGGTTTATTCATCGATCTGGCGGGCTGGCAGTTCCACTTTTTCCAGGTAGCCCAAGGTGTAATGACCAAGATTTAAGCTGACCATCATCAAAGCGAGGTCAGATTAAATCTGACATTGAAGGCCAATATTTACCATCCGCCTGGATGTGAGGTGCAGATATGATAACCACTCAGAATATCTATTAAATTTATTTAAATTGCGTAACTATAGCAGTAACCTGCTATGGTGGCATGTGGATATGGCCTTGGCTTTTCCCCTGGCGCACTACTATGGGCGGTGATGACCTGGGGCTCTTAGGGCGTTGAGTACCTGTGAATCAATGGGACGTGCAGAGATTTCTGAATAAAAAGGATTTCTTACGAAATATTGTACTAATATTTCCCTCGAGTAGAGCTGCCTTCATAGGAGGGGCTTTTTAGCGGTCAAACTTAGGGCAAAAAGAGCTTTCTTGATAACCTACCAGTGCAGGAACTCGCCAATGAACTTTTCCTTTGATATTCTGCATAACCTATTTGGACAAACAAATCCAATCGTAATTTTTTTATATATTTTCTTTTATGAGGTTTTATGTGCTATTTTTTGGCCTACTCCCTCTGAAGCTCCATTACTTTTATATCCGAGGTTTTCACTCTTTACAATAAACTTTGTATGCGCATTGGGAAAAGGATTCGGGGCATATGTAGTATGTAAGGGTTATGATATTTTGGAGGTGCTTTTAAAACGATTACATATTGCTCACTTCTTAATGATTAGTCCACGCGTTCGGAGTCTGATCCTCAAAAAAGGGTTTTGGGCATATCTTCTAATACAGTCTGTACCCTTCATGCCAATGCGCACGGGTATATATATATATTCATTTACCGCTAGAAACAGTATTTTGGTCGCTTTAGGGGCTTTTGTTGGTACAATAATAAGGAATTATCTTATGTTTTTACTTGTAATGCTTGGATACATATCTTTCAGAAAACTATATCCAGGGTAGGCCATTGAATATGTATGTAAATTATTGGCATGTATTAGATTATTTATTGTTTGCTTTTTCTACATCATAAACTCTTTCCGAAACTTTCTTGGGAAGGAAAATAAGCAAATATAAAGCAAGCCCTGTTAATGTCAACATTCCAATGGCGTATCCGGTGCTGATAAGAATTGCTTTTACTAAAAAAAAGCGCTCCGTGTAATTAATACAACATTTAACCAAGAAAAGGCATCCTCTATAAATACTATAAAATTGTATTGCAATAAGTGGAATAATAATCAAAATATGAAGCCACATAAACGGGGCGGATTCCCAAAGTTTCTTAGCGTACTTACTTTCGTAAAACATGACTTTGGGGGAACCTATGGCTTTCTCGAGTTTCTCGATATAGTTTGAAATATGCTTTATATTCGCTTTAATTGTCGTTATGTACGCTATATAAGAAACGGTTAGTAGCGGTATGGTCATGAATAGCCATTCTTTGCGTTCAAATGCGAGATATAAGATTGAGGCTATCCCGGTCAATCCTATACCAACTAGTGTTGAATAGTACTGAGTCCAAGCTGCTCTTATCTCATCCCTCATCTCTTTATACTCGGCAATCAACGCATCATTTTTCCCAACCTCGTTCATTGTTGATTCCCCCTCATCTAGTTACTAAGAACTGATTTATAGATTTCTATAAGCTTAATTGACATGTCAATCATACGAAATCGCTCTGCCATGGACATATTGAATTGAGCATATTGTCTTAGCAGTTGGGGTTGGTCCATCAATTCTAAAACGGCTTTAACAAATTCGCATTTATCTCTTTTTACAACTAAGCCGGTTTTTAATTTGCCAACTAACTCATTTGTAGCCGGAGATTCTAGTGCGACGATGGGCAAGCCAAACTTAAGAGCTTCTGTCAATGGCAAACCTTGAGTTTCGGTCTCGGATACGAACAGCAGCAAGTTAGCAATGCGATAAAAGCATGCCATCTCGCTGTAGGGAACATCTCCACCAAATAGAATGCTATTTTGTTTTCCTCTTTCTCGAACCACCCTTATTAGCTCATTCTTTCGATGACCATCGCCAACTATTAATATCTTTGCTTTTGGCATACGATTAATTAATTCAAGAGATACAGAAATTAAGAAATCACAATTTTTTTCCTTCGCCAACCGGGTAACACATAAAAATATTGGGTCTTGGAATGTGATCCTGTATCTATTAATAATACTGTTAAATACAGATGATTCTTTTGGCACTGTTAAATGTTGTGAGATGCCAGTAGGTAGTACCGCTATTGCCGAATTACACCCTCGTTTTTTAAGTATATTTTTGAGTGCAATAGTAGGTGTAATAACAAGATTGCAACTGTCTGCATACTCGATAGCTCTTCGTTGTAGGCGATCTTTCAGGCCAATTATGTTGTGAAATGGCATATAGTGCGCATACTCCTCATACATAGTATGATAAGTAAACACTATTGGTATATTCAACTCTCTTGAGCTATATAATGCAGACATACCTATCCAAAGTGGATGATGCGAATGAACGATATTTATACGTAAGTTTTTCATAATCTGGGAAAGCTGACCATTACAATTGTATGGTATAGGATATTTCATCCTATAATTAGTCATAATAGAAGGTATTCTAAATACATTTGGATTTGTATCACAATAATTAGAGAATTCCGGAGCTAGTATATAGACTTGATGGCCCATCTCAGAAAGGCTGTCGTAGAAACTCTTTACTGACACCGCGACCCCCCCTATGATTGGTTCGTAGGTGTTCGTAACAAAGGCAATCTTCAATTGTATTATCCTCTCAAAAGGGCAATGTCTTCATTATATGCGCTATTCGAAATCTTATGGCAATCGGGGCAAATCGCTACGAGAAAGAAGTTAACACAGGTGGTCAAGATTAATCAATCAGGGAATGATTTCTTCGGATTTTTCATGAAAAGTCCTTAAAAAAGGGAAGGGTATCTGCTAAGTGGCTGTAATAGCAAAACAAACAGCTTCTATGAAAATATCGTCCACTGACAGCATCAGCTTGATTCCGGATAGAAGATGCCGGTGGAGCGCCCGCGTTCCAGGAATTTGGCGTCCAAGAGGCCGAAAAACTGAATCTGTTTGGCAATAAATCCGGTCCAACCCGTCTGATGACTGGCGCCCAGCCCGGCGCCGTTGTCTCCGTGGAAGTACTCATAGAACAACAGGTGATCCCGCCAATGGGGATCGTTCTGGAATTTGGCCGCGCCCCCATAGACCGGGCGCCGTCCGTGCTCATCTCTGAGAAAGATGCGGGTGAGACGGTTGGCAAGCTCCTGGGTTACTTCGAAAAGGTTCATCAGGTTTCCGGAGCCGGTAGGACACTCCACCTTAAAATTGTCGCCATAATACAAGTAGAACATCAACAGGGCCCGCAGGATCAGGGAATTCATGGGGAACCAGATGGGCCCCCGCCAATTGGAGTTGCCCCCGAACATGCCCGAATTTGACTCCGCCGGCGTATAGTCCACCCGGTGCTCTTCGCCGTGGACGGTAAGAATATAGGGGTGCTCGGCGTGATAGCGGGACAGGGAGCGGATGCCGTAAGGGCTCAAAAATTCATTTTCATCCAGCATCTTGGCCAGGATGCGGCGCAACTTGTCCGGGCCCACCAGGGCCAGGATGCCCCGGTCGGCCACCCCTCGATGTTCCGGACCGATGGGATGGATGGCTCCCAGAAGCTCCGGCATGCGCCTGATCCGCGCCCGGACCCCATCCGTTAGTTGCGGCACCAGATCCCTCTGGGACTTTTCAAATACCACCGTGGCGCATAAAGGGAGCAATCCCACCACGGAACGCACCTTCAAGCGGGTGGAGGTGCCGTCGGGATAGCGCAGCAGGTCGTAGTAGAAGCCGTCTTCTTCATCCCACAGGCCCTCCTGCTCGCCACCCATCCGGTTGATGGCCGAGGCGATCCAGAGGAAGTGTTCCAGGAATTTCACCGCCAGATTTATATACACCCCATCAACAGGAGCCAACTCCAACGCGATGTCCAGCATGCCCTGGCAATAAAAAGCCATCCATGCGGTGCCGTCGGCCTGCTCCAGGTACCCGCCGGTGGGGAGCGCGGCGCTGCGGTCAAAAACGCCGATATTGTCCAGTCCCAGAAAACCGCCCTCAAAAACATTCTTGCCGAAACGATCCTTCCGGTTCACCCACCAGGTGAAGTTCAGCATCAGCTTCCCGAAAACATGCTTGAGAAACTGGATATCCCCTTTACCCTGCTGGACTTTTTCGGATTTATAGATCAATAGCGCCGCCCAGGCGTGCACCGGCGGATTCACATCGCTAAAATTCCACTCATAGGCGGGAAGTTGGCCGCTGGGGTGGATATAGAACTCCCGGAGCATGAGATCCAGCTGTTTCTTGGCAAAATCAATATCCACCAAGGCCAGGGGAATGCTTTGAAATGCCAGGTCCCAGGAGGCGTACCAGGGGTATTCCCATTTGTCCGGCATGGAGATGATTTCGTCATTCACCATGTGGAACCATTCCTGGTTGCGGACGTGATTGTTGTGAGTCTTCAGGGGATGGGCCCCGTGCTCGCCCAGCCACGTAATGGCGTCAAAATAATAGTACTGCTTGGACCACAGCATCCCCGCCAAAGCCTGGCGCATCACCCGGGCGGCATCCTCTCCCACCCCGGGCGGGGTGATGGCGGCGTAAAATTCGTCCGCCTCTTGCCGGCGGGCCTCCATGATTTCGTCGAAGCGCTCGCCGAAGGGACCGTCCGGGGACGCAGCCGGCGCCGCCGCGAGAGATGCCGGAGCGCTATCAGTGAGCCGCAGGCGTATTACCGTTTCTGCCCCTGCGGCCACTTCGATGCGGTAGTGGGCGGCTGCCTTGGTGCCGGTCTTTTCCGGGTTTACCGCCAAAGTTTGGCCGTGGATCAGGTAGTTGTGGAAGGCGTCCTTCACATAGGTATGGAGGTTGGGGGTCCCGAAGAGGCGCTGATTATTCGTCTCGTTTTCCGTGAATAACAGGGGGGCTTCCCCCTCACAGTACAAAAAACGTTCCCCCAGATCGGCATGAGCAGCGCCCACAATGCTCAGGCCGGGTTGACCGGGGAGTTGTCTCAAAGCCGGTTTGGCCTCATTGGTAGAGCCGGACCAGGTATTGCGAAACCAGAGGGTGGGCAGCACATGGAGCACAGCCGCTTCCGGAGAGCGATTACATACGGTAATACGGATTAGAATATCTTCGGGCGAGGACTTGGCGTATTCCACAAAAATATCAAAGTACCGGTCGTCGTCGAAGACGCCGGTATCCAGGAGTTCATATTCATAATCATCCCGGGTGCGCTGCCGGTTGGTCTGTACCAGATCATCGTAAGGAAAGGCCGCTTGGGGATATTTATAGAGGAACTTCATGTAGGAATGGGTGGGGGTGCTGTCCAGATAGAAGTAGTATTCTTTGACATCCTCGCCGTGATTGCCTTCGCTGTTGGTCACCCCGAAGAGCCGCTCTTTGATGATGGGGTCCCGGCCGTTCCACAAGGCCAGGGCCAAGCAGAGGCGCTGTTTGTCATCGGAAAACCCGGCTAGGCCGTCCTCCCCCCAGCGATAGGCCCGGGAGCGGGCCTGGTCATGGGTAAAGTAATCCCAGGCATCGCCGGTAGCGCTGTAATCTTCCCGCACCGTCCCCCACTGGCGTTCACTCAGGTAAGGCCCCCATTTCCCCCAAGGAACCTGGTGCTCCCGGGCTTCTCGGAGACGCCGCGCTTCTTGAGTATCAGACAGATTTTGCATGATAAATCACGCCTGGAAAAATTCGGATTTCTATCAGAGTTCAAAGCTGAACTGTAATGACTAAAATCTAAGCTGACAACCATTAATCATCTGGAGTTCAATCTACTTGGCTCAACTTGTGGAGTTCTGGCTACCACTCTTTGCGTAACAAATTGAAGTATGCCGGCAGGAGTCGTTAGCCTTTGAGTGTGCGCCTCAACATGGTAATGCCGGTTCTTCGTGACAAACGGCCGAACCCATGAGTGGTCGTCACGATAAAATACGGAGTCTTCGGCACAACGCACGATCAAACAATTGAGCTTTATCAGCTCGTTGCGGCCGACTTTACGGTTGCGGTAGCCAAAATTATCGAAGGAGAAGTTCAATCGGTCATTATCAAGTGATAGGTCAGGTTTGATCCGAAGTGCAAGATTGGGTGCCAGAGGTACGATCCGATTCACGATGCGCGGGTCGTCTGTCTTTTCGATAGCAGCAGGGAAGTCGCTCGTGAAGAATGGATTATCGTCAAGGTCGTTGTGCAAAATCTCCCATTTAAAATTGCCGAAGCGGGCTGTAAATTCAATGATTGAACTGATGCCAAGCGCCTGGGGATACTTTGGGTCGATCGTGACGTTGACGGCTCCATCGCGCAGCAATTCGGTGAGGGTTGTATCGCCTAACTGGGGAGGAGGTGGTGGCAACAACCCCTGTGCCTCTATTATGGCAGCTGTGGTTTCGACGGTTCTCTTAATTGGTTCAGAGCCAATGCGCATGCCCGCCGGCGAACAAGAAATGACAGAGGCAACGAACCCGGCAATCGTGTAAATGCATGTGTTGTCGATGTCTCCGGCTATTAGCTTGTCCAGAGCGGCGTTGTATTTTGGCTCGATTGTCTCCAAAAAATCCTCAATCGCTCTATCTTTTAGCAGATAGGCGTTCGTACTCCCATCCATGATTCTGCACACATCTTCCGGTCTTGGTGTGAAGACTTTGAGGTCGCTCTTGCGGATCGCATACATGCGATTGCCAAGAGCCGGCGAATAGAATTTCCTGAGGTGCACTTGGGGAATATAGTGGTCCAGTGGCATTATTTTTTTCTCGTTCCCAAGCTGTGTTTGGGAACGCCCTTTATTACCGCCAAGCTAAGCTTGGCGCTCATTTTCGTTCCAAAGTGCAACTTGGGAACTAGTTGAAATAATAATCACAAAATCTAAACATTCCATATGTCCTACTTTATTAAGGCTTCTTTAAGTCCGCAAAGCTAATTTCTATACCTTCTCGTTGAAGTCCGAGTTGGGCCATCTGTATTTCTCTTTCAGCGCCAATCAATGCTACAAAAGGGTTACGTACTATTTGCCATTGCCACTTCTTAGACACAGGTTCTATCCCAAGTTCCATCATAGACAACGCATAAAAGCTGTACTTAGACTTTTCATCCATTTGGTGGAGCCATTCTTCGGCTTTCTCAGATGAATAGCGGCTACCCTGTTGTAATATAAGCACGGCGTTATTAATAACCTGTGCCTGCAAGTTCATAGGCAACTGAGGAAAAGTTGCCTTTGCAACAAGAGCATTCATTGCAGCACTATGCTTTTTGACGTTTCGTAAATATCTGGAAATAACAAAGAGAAGCCCAATTATTGAAGCGATGATTATTATAGTATTCAATTATAATTCCTCCTTTCCATGGGTATCTTTTTCTACGTTTTTATGCGCCAGCTCGTAGGGCGGGAAAGCGAAGCGCATCCCGCCTTCGGCAATCGGGTTAGGCCTAATTCATGCCGCACCATATTCACGCCTTTGTTCCTGGCGGCACGTTCTTTTCACAGTCCTGGTGCTGGAACGCCGCAGGAAGCTAATGATGCTGAAGGCGGGATGCGCTTCGCTTTCCCGCCCTACACTTCTAAGGTTGTTGCGGCTGCGCTTCTGGGAAAAGCTCATCCAGCCAATCGAATACGATCTGGCTCATCAGGCTGCGGTTCTCGCCCAGGCAGTGGGAGGAGGCTCCTTCATTTGCAGGGGCGATAACCATTTTCTTCTTTGGATTAGGCAGCTTATCCAGACATTCATGCTGCTGTTTTCTGGTTTCCTCATCGGCATAATCACCTGCACTGACCAGGCTGAGGAACGGACAGGCAACCTTGGACGGATCAAACTGGTAATTTCTGCCCTTCTCCACCTGGCCTTTGATGTCGGCAGGGTCCAGGCCCCAACGCCAGGCAACAGTGGAGGCCACAGACCTCTTGAATGCCGGCCAGTGGTTAATTTCTTCCTGACTAGCCTTGCCTACGGGCATCCGGGCAAACATCCGGTAATTATCCACCACCGCGGCGCTGACCACACAGCCTTTGATCCGCCGGTCATACGCCGCGGCCCGGGGTACGAAATAGCCGCCGAAGCTGATGCCGAACACGGCCAGGCGGCCGCGGTCGATCTCCGGACGACGGTAGGCGTAATCCAGCACCGCCTTCATGGGCGCTTCCGTATCCGCCCTGAAGAAATGCTTTTCAAGGGGCAGCAAACCCTGCCCCGGCAGATCAACGGTAAGGAAATTATAACCCCGCTTTATGGTCTCGGGACCGATGTGGAACCAACTTTCCTCGGCAAAGGTCTCCCCACCCCCGATCATCACCAAGGTTTGCCGCTGCTGGCCGCCAGGGCCGCCTTTCATGAAATAGCCCGGCAACACGGTTCCTTCAAAAGGGATCTCCAGGAATTCCAAGGGCGGCTCGAATAGGGTCCCCGCCTTCTTGAAGCACGAACGAAACTTCGCCGCGATCCCTTTGAACTTGGGATTATCCGGCAACATGGAGATCAGGGCCGCGCGGTAGTAGTTGGCAGCCTTCAGGAAGGCCCCCCTGGCGCTCACCCGGTGTCCCGCGGCCAGGGATTTCTCCGCCCGGGCTTCCACCTGTTTTGCCATTTTTTCCCATTCTTCCTGCCAGCTTTGGGGGTCGCCATCCTTGATGTTGCCCGCCACATAAAAGGCTTCGCCTATTTCGCAGCCACCGTTGGCGGTGCTCCCGAGTATCCACTGAAAGGCGAATTCCATTTCCCGGTCGTCAAAATGGAGCTTAACGTAGGACCGGTGCGCGTCATAGGTGGTTTTCTGATCCGCTCATCGGTCGGCGCCGGGGCCCTTGCCGGCTTGCTTTTCCGCGGCACAGGAAAAACCTATGGATAACAAAATCATCAACGCAGCAAGGAGAATTCCTCTCAACATAAATGCACTCCCTATACTGAGTTGCTATCAAAAAGTTATTAAAGTGTAGGGGAGAACCTTGTGTTCGCCCGCCATTCCAGGGCGAACACAAGGTTCGCCCCTACGAAAAACATACATTTGATGACTAAATGGTATTAGTTGGGTTGCACGATACCCCTTTCTTTTAGGGCCGCAATACCATTCGGTGCAATGAGCCAAGCCCTAGGTATCTCAAAGTTTGCGCCTAAGGCAAGCGTTCCCAGACCAGGCTGACCATCCCCTGGACGCCGCCCAGGAGCAGGGGGCCTTTCAAAGTCAGATACTTCCCATCGAATTCGAAATCGCGGCGCTGATCCGTCCCCACCCAGTTGGGGAGGAGGGCGGCCTCGATGTGGTGCACGATGGTCTGTTCGTCAGGATTGACTGAATAGGTCCCATAGTAGGCGGTATATCCGTCGAACGCCGCCCGTACTTCGGCCTCGGACGTGGCCATGGGGTCATCCGAGGTAAACCGGGGCCGCTTGAGGTTCATGAGTTGTACGGCCATACGCCCATCCGGTTCATAGATGAGCCTTCCCCGGGCATCCTTTCCGAAGGGGTAAGACGTCTGTCCGCTTGAGTCCTTACTGTGGAAGGATATGAGTTTCCAGGAACCGGCCAGTTTGGGTATAACTTCCTTGCTCATGCTGTGATTCCTTCCCTGCGCGGCATCCGCATGCCTTTCGCCCGGGCCGGGGCTTATACCGACGCAGCCGCTGATGCACAGGACAATAAGCAGGCTCAACAGGTAGAGGTTTTTCATTTTGGATGCCTTTAGATGTGGTGTCGGACAAATCATAATCTAGCAGACGAACCCTCGCTGTGCAGATGTCAGGCAATATCGGCGCATCCGGGTGAAGCCCATCAATCGCGGCTTCCGTCCGGTGCAGCTGTGAAAGGAATCATAGCACAGGACCAGACATGGGCCTAAAAAATTATCAGGCTCCTATCTTAACCCTGGCGGCGCGATATCTTGCCATGTTCGACAATTATCGCCTTACCCGGAAAAATTACAGATTTGGTCTGGATAGCGAAATGGGGCTTTGGTGGGGGGCCGGCACTGCAAAACTCCAAAGAAAGCATGTCGGATAAAATTAAACTTTGATGGAGCGGTTGTATGGTCAAGTTTTAACCATTACAGATTAGATAAATGGGTTTCATCCGAAAATACCCGGGCAACGCATTTCACTTCCGGTTCCCAAGCTGAGCAGGCTGTTTCATAAATATGAGAACCTGTGGCCTCGGTCATTTGGCCAAAGCGCAGCTTTGGACCCAAGGGCGTTCCCAAGTTAAACTTGGGAACGAGAAGATGACTCACTGTCCATCTGGTTTTTTTTGAAAACTGAAAACCATCGCTTTTGCCGCGGCCGCAAGTTTGACTTGCATCTATAAATATTAATTCTTACTATCTTTGAACAAACCATCAAATCCAGCCAAGCAGTCTCCTGCATCTTAGGGAAGGAGAGATAATGGACTATAAAGACGCGGCCCGGCAAATAAAGGATGCCCTGCGGGTCCGGACGGAACCATTCGGCGCGGCTTTTTTGAAGGACCTGGCGGCCCTGCCTAAGGTGCGGCGGCCCTCTAAGGTCTTCGGCAAAAAAGTCACCATCTGCCAGGGGGTCACCATGGCCCGGGTTTACGGCTGGCCCGTGGGCCTGACCCGGGAAGACGTGGTGTGCGTGCCCGGCGCCCTGGCCTTTGGCTTTACCCCGGCGTCGGACCCCATCCTGGAATTGGCCCAGCTTTTCTGTGAAGTGGGCTTCTATCCGGAAATAGGCCCAGCCCTGAAAGAAGTGGAGGCGCTGCCCCGCTTCGCGAAAGAAGAGGTGGCCGCCATCTACCTATGTCCCCTGGAACGCCTGGAGATGGAGCCGGATGTCATCGTGGTCTATGGCAATCCCGCGCAAATCATGCGTGTGGTTCAGGCCGCCAATTACTATCTGGGAGAACGGGTGGAGGGCGACTTCGGGGGCAAAGTGGAATGCAGCTCCTATCTCATCGGCCCCTACCGCACCGGCAAGATCCGGGTGGTGATTCCCGGCATGGGTGACCGGATATTTTCAATGACCCAGGATGATGAGTTGGTGATCAGTTTCCCGGCCAATCTCCTGGAGGGGATTCTCACCGGCCTGAAGGAGGCGGCGTGTAAGATCGGCGCCCGGTATCCCATCACCGTGTACCAGAACTTCACCCCGGTCTTCCCCGCAGCCTACGCCGAGCGGGCCAAGAAGTGGGGCATTATTGAATGACGGTTTTCGGTTTTCTGTGTAAACGAAAATATCCGGTTTTACGGTTTAACCACCCAGATACATGGGGGTGAGATAAAAGGGGAGCAGTTCCTCATGGGCCTTTGGCCCACCCATAAATCATGAAAAGTTCGTGGGGTGGGCCTCCGTGCCCGCCGCACTTGAGCCACCGGCGAGACGCCACGCTGCCAGCCTGGTGCGCTGAATTCCGGCGGCCACGGGCCGCCCTATAATACCGTTTTCCTATTGAGATGAAACAAATCATAGGGGCCGTCCCAGGTGTCGGCTTCATCAAAGGGCGAACACAAGGTTCGCCCCTACGGTGTTTGTCGTTTTTCAATGCGAAAATGGTATAAAAACCACAATAACCTTCAGCATTGTCCGGTTAGGTTTTTGCAAGAGCGAAATTCCTTTTGATGCATTGGAAATTTTCTTGGTGGCACAGGCTTTCCAGCCTGTGCCTGAACAGCCGGGGGCGGCTGTTCCACATTTTTTATAATCTCTGACCCCTGGCGATTTCCCAAGCCATGGGTTTGGGAAGAAATGGAACCACATGCAATTTCCTAACCGGACAGTGCTGAATAACCTTGAACTTTGAACTTTGAACTTTGAACTTTTCAGGTCAGGCTTTTCTTATATACTGATCCCGCGTTAATCTCTGGGAGTTCTCAGAAGGATGACAACAGAAAACCGAAAACAGAAAACAGAAAACCCTTCCCCCTTCCGCCCCATGGCCCTGCGGGTTCTGGAGGAGCGTTATCTCCGGCGGGACCCGGACGGCAGGGTGATGGAGACTCCTGATGAGCTCTTCCGCCGGGTAGCCCGGGGCGTAGCCGCGGCGGAAGCCCGCTACGGCGGCGCGGAGGCTATGGCCCGGCGGACGTCGGCGTTTTACGAGGCCTTGAGTTCCCTCCGGTTTCTCCCCAATACTCCTACCCTGATGAATGCGGAACTCCCCGGGGGCCAACTGGCCGCGTGCTTCGTTATCCCCATCGAAGATGATATGCGCAGCATCCTGGAAGGCGTCCGTGATATGGCCTTGATTCACCAGACCGGGGGCGGCACCGGCTTCAACTTCAGCCGGCTCCGGCCCCGGGGCGACCAGGTGCGCGCCACCGGCCGGGTGGCCTCCGGGCCCGTGGAGTTCATGCGCATCTTTGACGTCACCACGGAGGTAGTGAAGCAGGGCGGCCGCCGCCGGGGGGCCAACATGGGCATCCTCAACATGGACCACCCGGATATTTTGGAGTTCATCAAGGTCAAGGCTGATCTGAAAAGCATGACCAATTTCAACCTCTCCGTGGGGGTTACCGACGAATTCATGGATCAGGTGGACAAGGACGAGACCTATCCACTCATCAATCCCCGCACCGGGATGGAGGTTGGCCGGCTCCGGGCCCGGGAGGTTTTTGATCTCGCCTGCCGTTACGCCCTGGAGACCGGGGACCCGGGCCTGATCTTTTTGGACGCCATTGAGCGGGCCAACCCCACCCCGGAATTGGGCCGCCTGGAAGCCACCAACCCTTGCGGGGAGCAGCCCCTGCTGGCTTATGAGTCCTGCAACCTGGGGTCCATCAATCTTTCCCGAGTGGTGGCAAACGGCCGGGTGGACTGGCAGGAGTTGGACCGCCTCACCGCGCTGGGGGTCGTGTTCCTGGACGACGTCATTGATCAGAGCCATTACCCCCTGCCCCGAATTACCGCCATCACCCACGGCAACCGCAAGATCGGGCTGGGGGTCATGGGCCTGGCGGATCTGTTCATCAAGCTGGGCATCCCCTACGATTCCCCCGAGGCTCTGGATTTGGGAGAAAATCTCATGGCCCGCATCCAGGCCGTGGCCGCGGCCCAATCCGAGACCCTGGCCCGGGAGCGGGGACCGTTCCCCAATTTTCCCCGCAGCCGCTGGGGCCTGGAGGGCCGGCCCCCCCGGCGCCACGCCACGGTGACCACCATTGCCCCCACCGGCACCATCAGCCTCATTGCCGGGACCAGCAGCGGCATCGAACCCCTGTTTGCCATGGCTTACCGCCGCCGGGCCCTGGAAGGGGAGGAATTTGACGAAATTCATCCCCTGTTTTTACAAAAGTTGCGGGACGCGGGTCTAAATGAACAGGAATGGCTGCCCAAGGTGCTGGCCACCGGACGGGTACGGCCATTGACCGGCCTCCCGGAGGAACTGCGGCGGCTGTTCCCCACCACCTTTGAGGTGAGCGTGGAGCAGCAGGTCAGGATGCAGGCCGCGTTCCAGCGCCATGTGGAAAACGCGGTGTCCAAGACCATCAACCTGCCCCCGGAGGCCGGCGCCGCGGATGTCGCCCAGGCTTTCCGGCTGGCTCACCGCCTGGGCCTCAAGGGCATCACGGTGTATCGCTATGGTTCCAAACCGGGACAGGTCCTCAGCCTGCCTCCGGAGGCCCTGACCTTGTCCCACGAATTCACCGAAGAATGTCGGCAGTGTTCCGTTTAAGGAGAAATCTGGTAAAATTACCTTATTCGCTAAGATTGAAGGAATCGACCTTGGCGGATTAATGACGAATCATCACCCTTGGAGGCAAGCATGAAACTGTTTAGGGCGTTTTTGTCTGCGGCCATCCTGTTGTCGTTAACGGTTACCGGCGCGTGGGCCGCGGAAGATGGTAAAACCTTGATCAACCGGGGATTGGAAAATTGCAATGACGGCAAGTTTGACCAGGCCATCAAAGACTTTGACGCGGCTTTGAAGTTGAAGCCCAATGATGCGGCCATCATTACCTATCGGGGCGTGGCCAAATACGCCAAGGGGCAGCTTGATGCGGCCCTGGCGGATTTTGAACAGGCCATCAAGCTGGACCCCAAGCACGGCAAGGCTTACTACCAGCGGGGCATGATCCATGAGAACCGCCAGCAATACGACCAGGCCGCGGTGGATGTAAAGCAAGCCAAAAGCCTGGGGTATCCCGTGGAAGTAGATTTCGTCAAGTCTCTGGAGCGCAAGGCCGCCCAGAAAAGATAAGGCGGGGGGAAATGGAGTTGGGGGCCGGCCCTGGGGACCTCGCGGCCGGCAGCGGGCTTTATCCTGAAACACCAGTATCCCCAGGCAGGTCATTAAGCGGTTATCCCAGGTTATGGACCGGGCGCGAACCGCGCTTATGGCTTCTCATTCCCGGAAGTGAGGAGAAGCGGCTGAAGGCCCTTTCAGTCGCGCTAAACAAAGCTTGACATAAATAAAAAAACCAAATATCATAAATTTTTAGTAGCATGTCAGACTGAACCAGGGCGAAAGTCCTCCAAAAGAATCGGGACGGTATGCTAAGCCGTCCCGTTTTTTTTCTGACTGCTATAGCGTTTGCTGGTCAGACGTATGGCTTCATCATTATCAGGAGGTTGGGTTGCAGCATGAAAGTAAGAGGCAAGGTAAAGTGGTTTAATGACGCCAAAGGTTTCGGATTCATTTCCCAAGAAGACGGCCCGGATGTCTTCGTGCATCACAGCGCCATCCAGGGCGAAGGTTTTCGCTCCTTGAGCGAAGACCAGGCGGTGGAATTCGAAGTGGTTCAGGGCCACAAAGGTCCTCAGGCCCAGAATGTGGTAAAGCTCTAAGGCTTGGCCGAGGATAATCTTCCGAGGATCTGTCGATCCTCGGAGGATGGCAGGTTTCAGCCCTCAGGGAGACAGGATTGTGGCCCGACGCCGCAGCCACTACAGCCAGGAAAAGCGCGGCAAAGAAATCGCGCGGCAGAAAAAGAGCCAGGAGAAACTGAAACGCCGCCAGGATAAAGCCCCGGAAGAGGGCTCGGCGGAATATCAAGACTTGGCGGAAGAACCAGGCTGATGGCCGTCCCTCAACTCACCCCGGACGCAGAGACCTTTTTCTCACCAGAGACCTCAAGAAGACCGACTAACGAGGAGACCATGAGTATTAAGATTTATGTGGGGAATATTCCCCACCAGATGACCGAGGAAGAGTTGCACGCCCTGTTCACCGAAGCCGGGGAAGTCCTGTCCGCCAAGATCATTACGGACCGGGCCACAGGCCAGTCCCGAGGGTTCGCCTTTGTGGAGATGGCCACCAAAGCCGAAGGCCAGAAAGCCATTTCCTCCATCAATGGCCGCAACGTCGAAGGCCGGACCCTGAAAGTCAACGAAGCCAAACCCCAGGAAAAGAGAACCGGCGGCGGCGGCGGCTTTGGCCGTGGTTCCTTCGGCGGTGGTGGTGGTGGCGGCGGCGGTGGCGGTGGCGGCTTTGGCCGGGGACGCCGTCAGTATTAAACGGCGATAATTAATTCCGGAGAGCCTGGTAAGGGCGACCCCCAGGGTTGCCCCTACGAGCCTCCGATTATCATCAGGTTTTAACGAAAACCGAAAATTATTTTCACATAAAAGGCAGGGCCCATAAGGCCCTGCCTTTTTATAGCGTTTTCGGTTTTCGGTTAAAAAAACTGGGTTATCAATAAGTCAGCCATGGGCTTGGTTGCATCTGAAACTGAACCTGGTATTAGCTGTCATGGAGATTTGTCGAGAAAACGCAGCCAGGGGTCAGTTTTCAGTTTTTCTTTAACCCTTAACCCTTAAACCTTGAACCTTGAACCTTGAACCTTGAACCTTGAACTTTGAACTTTGAACTTTGAACCCCTAATCTCTGCCCCTAACCCCTCCTAAATCACCTTGTGCAGCGGATACTCCACGATCCCCTGGGCCCCGGCCCAGATTAAGCGAGGGATCAGGGTGCGCACCTCGGCCTGATTCACCACCACCTCCACGGAAAACCAGTCGGTTTCGAACAGGGGCGCGATGGTGGGAGCCAAGAGGCTGGGCAGCAAGGCCACGAGCTCTTTCAAACCCTTCTCCGGGATATTCATCTTCAGACCCACCATGCGCTCGGCCCTGAGGGCCCCCTGGACCAGTAGGGCGATATTCTCCATCTGCCGGCGCTTCACCGCATCATTCTCCCACACCTGGGGATTGGCGATGAACTGGGTGTTGCTCTGAAAGAACTCATGGATGATCTTGAGGCCGTGGGCCCGGATGGTGCTGCCGGTTTCCGTGACTTCCACCACCGCGTCGGCCAGGCCCGCGGCCACCTTGGCTTCGGTGGCGCCCCAAGAAAACTCCACGGTCACCGGGATGTTGCGCTGCTCGAAATAGCGCCGGGTGTAATTCACCAGTTCGGTGGCGATCTTTTTCCCCGCCAAGTCCCGTAAGTGGCGGAGTTCAGAGTCCGCGGACACCGCCAGGACCCAGCGCACCGAGTTCTGGGACATCTTGGAGTACATCAAATCCGCCACCACCACTACCTGGGAATCATTTTCCATGATCCAGTCTTTGCCGGTGAGGCCGCAATCCAGGGTGCCGTTTTCCACATAACGGCTCATCTCCTGAGCCCGACACATGGAGCAGGTGATGGCGGGATCATCAATATCCGGGAAATAACTCCGGCCATTGACCTTGATCTGCCAGCCGGAACGGCGGAACAGATCAATGGTGGCTTTCTCCAGGCTCCCCTTGGGGATGCCCAGTCTAAGTTTACTCACCGTAAACCTCCTTGGGATCAAATACCGGGGCCCCCACCAGGCGCCAGTCTTCCCCGTCGTAGCGCCGGTAAAAACAGGAACGGTAACCGGTGTGACACGCGGCGCCCCCTACCTGTTCCACCTTCAAGAGCACCGTATCCCGGTCGCAATCCAGGTAGATCTCTTTAACCCGCTGCACATGGCCCGAAGTGGCGCCCTTATGCCACAAGGTCCGGCGGCTGCGGCTGAAGTAGTGGGCCTCGCCGGTAGCCAGGGTGCGGTCCCAGGCCTGTGGGTCCATGAACGCCAGCATCAGCACCTCGCCGCTGGCCGCATCCTGCACGATGGCGGGGATCAGCCCCCCCATCTTGGTGAAATCCAGGGAGTTTTCCTTATCCATAACCAAAGAAAATAACCTTTTTCGTTTAATTCCGCAAGATTGAATGATACAGTCATAATAAAGTCCAAAGGCGAATCCGTGGCGGAAATCATCTCTTTTAAAGATCTGGCCAGGCAGCACGTTCTCAATTTTCTGGATCACAAGCGCCGGGAATATCAGGAACGTGAAGATTACCTGGCTCGGTTGCGCAAGCTGCTGTTCAGCGTCGAAGGGCAGATGCGCCAGGCGGAACTTCAGCAACTGGAAGTCTTCAAGGAAATCGCCCGCCAACTCAAAATCCCCCTAAAGTTCCCCGACCTGGGGGACCGCATCGCGCTCCAGGAATTTTTCACCTCCCACCCATTGCCCACCCTTTTGCAACAGCTCTTTACAAATCGCTTGACTCTCGAAGAATGCTACACTGAGATAGAAAATTGGAAGAAGAAGGCTATCGCTGAATGAAATTTCCTTAAGGTTGCCGAGGGCTTTTTGCTGAAAGCTGACTGCGGTTTGCTATTTCTTATAATAGCTTGCGGATGCGGATAATATCAGGTTGATTGTGTCTTGCTGTTTAAAGGATCGGTGGGGCGGGCCGCCTAGGGGATTAAGCACGGCTAAACGCAATGGAATCTGCGTTAATCTGCGGTTAATCTTGAGGATGCCGGGGCTGGAATTTTTGCGGAGCGCAAAAAAAACTGGCCGGGTGGGGGAGTACCCGGCCAGGGGTGAAAGGAGAAAATGGTATACGAACTTTGGTTAAGGGGGGGATGTGGGTTCCTTAATAAGGGTCCATATACTTGCTTTTTATATATGCAGGAAAGGTGCCAAGTTTCAGAATCTAAAATTGCCAATAATTTCAATATGATTACCTTGCGGCCCTGATGGGCTCCGGTTCAAGAAATTTTACCGGACTGGCAAGAAAAAATGGAGCAAGACTTAACTCACTGTTATTAAAAGGCTTTTAAAAGTATAAAAAATTTTATCGACTTTTGGGGGAATTTTCCGGCCTCCAGTGGCCTGGCCGGTGAGGCCAAAGGATCCCTGGCCCAAAAAAGATATTGGCCGGGTGGGGGAGGAACCCGGCCAATGGGTGAAAGGAGAAAATGGTATATGAACTTTGATTAAGGGGGGGATGTGGGTTCCTTAATAAGGGTCCATATACTTCACTAATAACTAAATGCAATAATCGTGCACAAGGCCCCATCAATTATTTTTTGCAGGTATTTTAGCAAGTTATACTTTTTATGGTTTTCATTCCACCGCCATTCGGTACAATTTTTTTTACTAAAGAACCGGCCAATAAATTATCTGCCGGCTATCATATTAATATCACAATAAAATAGCAGTTAAAAAACTAGCCCCAGCCGTTTGCCCGAATTCAGTTTTTTTCCAATTAACGGTACAACCACAGATGCCCCTGGGTCTGGGCCTGGGCCTGAAAACCGGGGAGCGCCGGCACGGTGGCATAATCATCCAGGATCAATGCCGGTCCCGTTAAGACCGCGCCGGGTTCCAGGTCAGGGCGGTAAAAAAGCCGGGCCGCGGCCCGGCCCTGGGGCAGCCACACCTCCCCCCGGGGGGTAAGCTCACTTCGGCCGCGGCCACCGGGCGGAACCGAGGTAAGGACCCGACGGCCTCCCCCTGGAATTGCACCCGCAGGACCACCGCTTCCACCTCTTGGCGGCAAAAGCGTCTCGCCTGTGCGGGCGCACCCTGAAAACCCTTTAAAGATTTTCTGCCTTCTGGTCTTATATTATAATTGCAACTCGGTTTCTTTTGAATTATTTTATGGCCATGAACGACCTGTGCGACTTTCCCCGGTTGCTGGCCCGCCACGGGGTGCGGCCTACCCGGTTGCGCCTGGCGGTATTGGAGATTTTGGGGTCAAGCCCCAGGGCCATGCGGGCCCCGGAGATCCTGGAGACCCTGCGGCTCAGCCGGTCCGTGAACAAGGTTACGGTGTATCGCATCCTGGAGGACTGCACTTCCCGGGGCATTTTGCGCCGGCTGACGGTGGATGAGCGGGGCGCCATGTATGAACTGGCCTGCGAGCATAACCCGCCTCATCCGCATTTCCAGTGCCGCACCTGCCGGGAAGTGCAGTGCCTGGAGCCGGTGCCCCTGGAGCGCATGTGGTCGGAGATCCAGGGGCCCCTGGGAAACCGGGCGGACCATATCGACATCCGGGTCGCGGGCGTGTGTTGCAAATGCCGCGACCTTTAAGACGGTTTTTGGTTTTCGGTTTTCGGTAAAAAAATGGGGTTATCAATAAGGTTCCCGTGGAGTTTGCAGCATTTGAAACGTGACCTGAGAGCTCTGCGAAAATCAACCGGTACACAGGCAAACAAAACCCAGGAAGAAACTCTGGTGGCACAGGCTTCCAGCCTGTGCAAAAAACCTTGATTTACCACAGAGTTACCCACAGGCTGGAAGCCTGTGCCACTGGTTTCTTTTCCTTTGAAGCTGATTTGTCATCGCTTAAGCCATTTTCGCAGAGGTCTCAACCTGCTATAACCTCGGCAACTCGGTTGCAAGGAAAGCCCATGGCAGTATCACTTACCACAGTCCTTTCCCATTCCTGGCGCCGCGCCCTCCTTCCGGCCCTGATAATGGTGGGTTTATCTTGGCTCCTCCCGGCGGCCCCGGCCGTTGCCCAGGAAGCCCCAAAGCTCGCGGTGGCGGCCAGCATCGTGCCTTTGGGGGATTTCTGCCGGCGGATTGGCGGCGAGATGGTGCAAGTCCAGGTGCTCATCCCGCCGGGGGCCAGCCCCCATGCCTTTGAACCGCCGCCGTCGGTAATGGTCAGAGCTGCGGGCGCCCGGGTCCTGGTTTACATCGGCGCCGGCATGGAGCCCTGGGCCGATAAACTCCGGCGCTCCCGCAGGGGGAACCTCATAGTGGTGGAGGCGGCCCAAGGGGTAAACCTGCTCCGGGACGTGGATCATCATCACGACGGGGAGCCGGCATCCCCCCGGGAGAAAGCGGGTCATGCCCAGAAAGCCGGGAAACCTGAGAGGGGTGAGGAAAGCCATAGCCATGCAGCAGGCAATCCCCATATCTGGCTGGACCCGGTCCTGGCCCAGGATATCTGCCGGAAGATCGCCGCGGCCTTCATCCAGGCGGACCCAGCCCGCCGTGCGTTATATGAGGCCAATCTGGAAAATTACCTCAAGGAACTGGCCGCGCTGGACCAGGAGATCCGAGAGCGGGTGAAAACCTGGCGTCTCCGGGAATATGTCGCCTTTCATCCCGCGTACACCTACTTCGCCCGGAGATACGGTTTAAAAGAAGTAGGGGTGCTGGAGCCGGCCCCTGGCCGGGAGCCTACCCCCAGGCATCTCCAGAAAGTGATCAAGGCTATTAAGCATTACGGCATCAAGGCGGTGTTTGCGGAGCCGCAATTAAATCCCCGGGTGGCGGAAGTCGTCGCCCAGGAGGCGGGAGTCAAAGTCCTGATGCTGGACCCCGTGGGCGGCCGGCCTCCCTACGGCACTGACTATCTTCAGATGATGCGGCACAACCTGGCAACCCTGGAAGCCGCGATGAAGTAGCGGGTTGGGTTGTGGGTTCAAAGTTCAAAGTTCAAAGTTCAAAGTTGATATGCATTGGACGTTATTAATTGAAGCAGTCAACCGGTTTCCCGGTGAGAAACCGGGTCAGGGAAAATCCCCCCTGACCCTCCTTTAATAAAGAAGGAAACCAACGACATTATAGCATCTTTACCCCAATCCTGAACCTTATACCAAGCAAATAGCGGGGGGGGAAACCCCGCCCCTACAATCCTGTGGCTAATGTTACTTGTTTGATGGCAACTTGAGACCTCTGCGAAAGTCGTTTGAAAAATAGTTTCAATATAGCAAAAAAACACTTTAACATATTGAAATAACATGCTAATATGCGACCAAAGCCGGGTGGTGGAGGTCGCAAATGCTGGGAAAACAATGGGGGCAGATAGGCTTTGGTGACATGGAGGCCACGGGTCGGGTGCCGGAAGGCCACTTTCTGAAGAAGATCGACGGCCAGCTTGACCGGCAGCCCTTTGAGAAGGTCTTGGGGTTCATCCGGTTTAAGCGTACTTTTTGACAGGGAATTGTTTTTTTCCTCGTTCC
>CAZUBT010000060.1:0-21043 GCA_964618815.1 uncultured Desulfobacterales bacterium
GAGACTGCCGGCCCGGATCGATCTGGACCCGGACAAGGTCAAGAATGGCCTGGGACAGCTGGTCCTGACCCTGGTGAAACTGCTGCACGAACTGCTAGAGCGCCAGGGAATCAGGCGCATCGAGGCCGGGTCCCTTACGGACGACCAGATCGAGCGGCTGGGGTTAACTTTGATGAAGCAGGCGCAGGAGATTGACAAACTGCGGAAGGATTTCGGCCTGGAAGAGGAGGACCTGAATATCGATCTGGGTCCCCTGGGCCAGCTCCTGTAAGGAGGCCTTAAGATGGCTAAGGGAAGCACCATGCAGCACGCCGTCGACAGCACGACCCTGGCGGACCTGCTGGAAAGAATTTTAGACAAAGGCATCGTCATTGCCGGGGACATTAAGATCAGCCTGGTGGAAGTGGAACTCTTGACCATCCAGATTCGCCTGGTGATCTGCTCGGTGGACAAAGCCGTAGAGATGGGCATGGACTGGTGGAGGACCAACCCCGCCTTTAGTCCCCAGGCGCAGCCGGACCACCTGGCGGCCTCTCTGAACAAGATCGACGAGCGCTTGGGGCGCCTGGAATCTGCCATGGCCGTGGCCGGCCCCTGAGTTCCCTGGCGACGTCGGGGAAGCCCTGCTCCGGGGCGGTCATATTGACTGGGAGCAACAGGCATTAAGGAATCGGCATGGGGTGTCGTCCCCCTTCTCCTGGCCGACCTTGCCCTCCGAAAGCACCGGTCCCCTGAGATGCGCCCCCAGACCTCCCCCCGGAAAGATAAATCTACGGCGCACAGGGCCACTCACAGCCCCGCCACGGCTCCAGCCTAACGCCGCTCGCCACCCCCAGGCCGGATTTTTGATTTTAAAATTTTTTGGGGGAAAAGAAGACCGGGGGGGTAGGCTCCCCGAAGATGATGTGCCAGACGCTTTCAGAGGGGTACGAATTTACCAGCATTTATCGGGACTGAAAAATGAAAAAACTTCCGCACTGATCATAAACAGTAGGGGGGCTTATGGGACCCGTCTCCGCTTTTGCCTCCAGGGGCCGCAAGAGGGGGACGCACAGGGCCGGCAGGGGGCAGGGGAGCGGCGGCGGCGGCGGGCACCCAGGGCGCTTGTGCTGGGGCTGGGCCGCTGGGCGCTGGGCAGGGCAGCCGGGGTGCTGGGGGCTGGACTGGGTTGCGGGCTGGGTCACCCAGTCCTGTATCATATGGACGTGGGGTGCTGGGCGTAGGGGCGGGGGCCTGGGGCTGGGCACAGCAGGGCTCAAGGTGGCGGGGGCAGGGTTGGCATCGATAAGGCCAGGACACGGCCCCCACCTCGTCGGAAACGTTCAACCAGACCGGGGGCAGGGGGCAGGCAATGGTAAGGGCAAAGGGGCGCGGTAGGTAGGGGAAGGGCCTGGCGGGGTACCAGGGGGTTCGCCTTGACCCACCCCCCTGTGCTCCTTTATGCCTTTGCTTTTCCCGCCAGCTTTTCCCACAGAACCAAAAGGCCAGCCGGCGCCTCGATCCCAAGGCGAATTTGATTTCCCCGGATTTCCACCACCATGACAGTTATTTTGTCCCCAATGAGATTTTTTTGTCTTCCTTCAAGGTCAAAATTAACATGGTGGCTCTCCTGTCAAAGGGGGACCCTCGCCCCTCCCCGGTTGTGGGTTACGGCCAGCCAATAATCCCGGATCAGTCGGCCTCTTATTTTTCTTCCTGGTTCCCCTCGTCCTTCCCACGAAGCCGGGCCAGGAGATCGGCCTTCACGAACCGCCAAGACTTCCCCACCTTCCGGGCCATTGACAAAACACCGGAGGCCCACGCCGCAAAGGGGGCCGCCCTGCAAGATGCTCAGGACTTGGCCGACATTCTCTTAGACGCCGAGGCCAAGCTGGGGGGATGCTGGCGGCTATCCCCGAAAAAAAGCGAGTTCCGGAGCGGGAACCCGCTCACTCCCCCCCGCCATCACGAAAAAGGAATCTCACCAGGCGCAGACGGTTGCCCGGAACCCTCAGACGGTGGAGCGGGTTAAAGAGAGGGCCAGGGTAGAGGGGAAGAATCCTGGCAAAACCGCTCCCTTTTCTTCCTCCACAAGCACACAACCCTCCCTTTATTACCCCGATTTTTCCCTGCCAGGTTGGAAATAGAGTTGGAAGTGGTTTCAAGGGCAAAAGAAAAGGGGCCAGCTTTTTGAGCCAACCCCTTGATTTTACTTGGTAGCGGGGGTAGGATTTGAACCTACGACCTTCGGGTTATGAGCACTAAGGGAATCATTTACCTCTTATTACCAGCCTATCACAAATCCCCTTAATATCTAAGATAAAATAGATTTCATTTTTCCCTTGACTTCCTCCTTTTTACCTTTATATTGATTTCAGGTGTGGGGAATACTGTGGGGAATAGGAGGATATATGCCCAGCCTGAAAAGATTCAAGACGAATTACCCTGGCGTCTTTTATATCGAAGGGACGGCGGTGGGGAGCGGGAAAGCGGAGAAAATCTTTTATGTCCGGTACCGGAAGGGAGGCAAGCTAATAGAGGAAAAGGCCGGGCGGCAATTCCAGGATGATATGACCCCGGCCAGGGCCGCCAGGATACGGGGGGAGCGCATTGCCGGGAAGCGCTTATCCTGCCAGGAAGCCAGGGCGCAAAAAAGGGATCAAACTGAGGCGGCTAATAATCGATGGACCTTTGATCGCCTCTGGGAAGAATACAAGGCCAGGAGACCGGGCCTCAAGGGGATAGTTAGCGATACAAACCGCTACGAGAACCATATCAAGCCTTCTTTCGGAGCCAAGGAACCCCAAGAGCTTGCCCCCTTTGACGTGGATCGCCTACGTCTCAAGCTGAGCAAGACTCGCCAGGCGGGGACAGTAAAGAACGTCTTGGAGCTTTTGCGCCGCCTCATCAACTTCGCCGCCAAGAAACACCTGTGTCCTACGCCTTCCTTCACTATAGAAATGCCCCGGATAAACAACCTCAAGACCGAGGACCTTACATCAGAGCAACTGGCCCGCCTCCTGGAAGCTATAGACCAGGACCCTAATATCCAGGCCGCCAACTTCATGAAAATGGCCCTGTTCACCGGGATGAGGCGGGGGGAACTGTTCAAGTTGAAGTGGGAAGACCTGGATTTCGACCGGGGCTTTATCCATATCCGGGACCCCAAGGGCGGCCAGGATCACAAAATTCCCTTGAACCCCGCGGCCAGTGAACTTCTCTTGGCCCACCACCGGACTGACAGCTCTTACGTGTTTCCCGGGCGCGGGGGAAAGGTGCGCACCGACATTAACAAGCAGGTGGGCCGGATCAAAAAGGCGGCGGGCCTTCCCCTGGACTTCCGAGCCTTGCACGGTCTGAGACACGTGTATGCCTCCATGCTGGCCTCAAGCGGTCAGGTGGACCTCTACACCTTGCAAAAGCTCTTGACCCACAAGAGCGCCGCCATGACGCAACGATACGCCCACCTGAGAGACGGGGCCTTACGGCGGGCCTCTGACCTGGCGGGGGACTTGATTACTCAGGCCATGAACGGCGGCAAACTGCCCCAGGTGGCAACCCTGGGCCAAGAATAGGAGCATGACCCATGACCGAGATCGAGCAACTGTGCGCCAAGGTGAAGACCATCGCCCAAGGGCCTAATGCCGACCTGCTTAAGAAGCTTATAGACCTGCTGTACCAGGAGCACGAGCCGGAATACTTTTCCCCGGAAGATGAGGCCGCCATTGCGGAAGGCAAGGCGCAGATCGCCCGGGGAGAAACCATCCCCTGGGAGGATTTGAAGAAGGAATTGGGCCTGTGAGCTTTCGGGTGGAATTTTCCCACCAGGCCGCCAAGGAACTAAAACGCCTGGACCGGACTACCATAAAACGTATTGAGGCCAGGATAGACGAACTGGCCCAGGACCCTTTCAATCCCCGCATCTCCCAGCAGAAGGAAACGGACCCGGAATCCCGCAAATCCAGGGTAGGGGACTGGCGGATCATCTACCAGGTAGAGGAAGCACAGCAGATCATCAACATTGCGGCTATCAGGCCCCGAAGCCGGGCCTATAGATAACGGGCCGACCGGGTGAGGCACCACCCGAACCGGCCCCAACCACCACACAAACCTAAATAGGAGGTTCATGTCATGGCTGAACAGGATGTTACCACAAACCAGGATAAAGAGACTCAGTTAAAGATTGAGGGTTTCGCGGCGATCCAGAGAGCAAAGGCGATTCTGGAAGGCATGGCGGCCTTAACGCTGTTGCGAATGAAGGCGGCGGAAGGGGGAGGATCGGACTTTTCCCCGTTGTTCTGGCGGGAACTTTATAAGGATTCACCCTGGGGGATAAACCCCGGCGAATCGCCCCAGATTCTTCCCGAGGGCCTGGAAGTGGCGATAAATGAGATGATCTTCAAGAAATTGGGCGAGGCGTGGCATGAACTGGACGGGAAGGTGGAACGGGGTTTCGGGCTGGATTTTGTGTTAAATGTTTGGAACAAGAGGCTCGATCAGCAGCAGGAAGGGCAAGAGGAAGGAGCATAACCCCAATACCGGGACCCTGGGCGGGGCTTGGGGTCCTGGTAATATAGGAGAGCAGGAAATGGAACCGCCCAAAAAAAATAACGTCATAAATTTTGAAAAGATTCTTAAAGAGAAAATTAAAAAGGCTATCGAAGAAGACTCTGAAATCGGGAATTTGATATTTAAGGAACTAATGGAAGCTGATGGCGAACTATTTAAAGCAAAGATTGCTTATTGTATTGGCGAGCTTTACGAAAGAATGATTGACTTCGGTAAGGCTATGATCAAAAGAGAAGCCTTGTGTAATGACTTGAGTGTTCGTCATTATGGATTGTTTGAAGCATTTAGCGCTCACAGCCACAAAGAAGATTCTTTAACGTTTGTAGGGGGGCGGACATTGAAAGAAATATTAGATGAGAATGCCCTTCTTTTTGATGCTCTAAAACCGAAGAAGGAAGATGAATGATGGAGGGCAGGAAGATGAGGAAAACATGGTTATCCTTCTTTATTCTGGCTTTCTCGGTTTCGGCGGCATGGGCGCAAGGAAGCTGGCGGCCCCTTGAAACCGTTGACCAGGCTCGGCAGCGCCATTCGGCGGAAAGGTATGAGATTTATAAAGAACGGGGCTATCAGGCCCCGTTAGGGGGCTATCCCGAGCGCCTGGGCGACCCCGCTCCCTTGGGAACGGAAAGCCCGGGTTTCACCACCCCAGGCCGGGGGAGCTCTCCTCTTTCCAATACCTGGCAACCCCGGAGACCTGGCCTCGGGTCTCTGGACGAAGATTAAGCCTCCAGCCAAGACACAGGGGGGAGACTATGGAAGATTCAAAGCAGCCACCAAAGCCGGCTACCGGGTTTCGTTCGGATTTTTTTCAAGGGAGGATGCGGCTGATGTCGCAGGACGCGCCGCACGTGGTGGGCCAGGTGTGGAAGGATCTCAAGGCGCACCGCCAGGCGGTGAAGGCGGGGCGCTGGAAGCCTTTGAGATAAAGGCAGGGCCAGGGGGACCTAAAAACCTCATGGCCCCAGATAACGAACCTCCGATTTCCGGGGATAGGGGGCGGCTGATCCCCGATCCCGACACGGCGGCAATCCTGGGCCGTCTTCCCCGGAACTTCTCCCAGGCCGCGGCAGGAGGCGGAAGATGATTTCAGAACGATTAAAGCCTTTACTTTTCCGTCTGAAAAATCCGGCCCCCAAGATTTACCCTTCTTTGGCAATCGCTTTGGCATATTTATTTCGAAGACCCCACCCTGACACACCTAAGCCCATAGTAATTAAGCCCATAAAAAAGCCGCGCTTATTTTTGTGGCCGCGCTTATTTTTGCTTGAGGCGGTCCGGCGAGAATACGGGGGCTTACAGATACATAAAATTTTTGGGCCTACCGCCATCACTTTAATTGAACAAGGTATATCCCTGAAATTATCTAGAAAATTTGACACCGCAGAAAAGTTGGAGGAGTTTGTTTTAGGGGCGGCCATAATAATTAATGGAACCATGACTAAATCAGAGCGTAAAGAAGAAAGAGAGGAATGGTTAAAGGCCAAAATTGATGAATTTATAACAGAATTAATTTATATTGATATAGGGTCCCGGTCTGTCTTGGTCGGGCCAATACCGTTCGAGGGGCAAATCACCATAAAAAAAGTAACAATAAATACCTATAAGGAACTTAACCAAGTTAGAAAAGCCTTATACAATTGGATGAAGAAGCATTTAAAACAGATCAAGCCTGGCTCCCGGCCAGATGTGGTAGATAGATTGGTGAGATTATTTGAGGAATTTCTTCCCAATGAAACTATTGTTTTTATTGATGAGCAAATAATAACCATGCTCGAGCCTTTTGGGTTTGATTATAAACCTGGAATCGTCAAAATGCGGAAATATCGCCACCTCCAAGAGTAAAACCGTCTCGTTCCCCTCCCCTTTGTAACAAAAAATCCTCAAAACCGCCATTTTCTGCAAATCCTGTTACAATTAACTAATAATTACAATTACTTATCATTTGACAAGCATTTTCTCCTCATTTACCATAACAGGCATGAACCTATTTGTTCATACCTGTTATGGTTTTAAGGAGGCTTTATGGAAGCGCAAGACCGTTATGTAAATGATGTTGAGGCCGCCAAGATTCTTTCGGTCAGCCCGCAAACCCTTCGAAACTACCGCAGCATTGGAGGGAAAGGTCCGGTCTACCATAAACGAAACCGGATGGTCAGATACCGGCTGCAAGACTTGTTCGATTACATGGGTGCGGGCCGCATCGACCCCGAAGCCCGGCGGGTGGCCGGATGAAAAATAAAGCCCCTGGCATGGCGGGCCAGGGGCGGCGGGCGGTAAATCTGAAATGCGACTTCTGCTTATTTAATAGCATATTTTCTCAGTGGTATCAAGCCGCTTGCCGTCTCATCTTCCTGCAACACCTCATCGGCCTGCACTTCGAGCCGGTCTTGTCGCTTCGACTGGACACGGCCCTGCAGGACATGGAGGCCCTCCCGAACTTCTCAAAAGTGGGCGGCCCGGTTCACATTTCAGAGATGTTGTCTCGGGTCATGCTTGAGCTGAAGGCTAAGCGGGAGCGCGGGGCCGTGGCCTCCTTCTGCCGATCCTCCCTGGATGGATAGCATTTTATGGCGCCAATCAAACTCAATCCTGCTCCTGCCCGCCAGTTTCTTGTAGCGCTTTACCGCTCCTTTTTCTCCCAACCTCAAGGGAAAGCCTTCCTGGAGGTTCGGGGCAAGAGAGAGGGCGAAGGGCTGTCCTTTCGGCGGTTCTACCAGACCCCGGAGGCCCTGCTCAAGGATATGGTCAAGTGGAATCCGGCCCTCAATTACTGGATCGGCGTGGCCATCAGGAAGGATACCACGGGAGGAGCCAAGGAAAATCTGCTGGCCCTGACCGCGTCTTTCTGCGATGTGGATTGCGGCCCGGCGGGGCATAAGAACGCGCCCAAGTATCAGACCAAGGATGAGGCCCGGGCCGCGGTGGAGCAATTTCCCCTGCGGCCCTCTATGCTGATTGATTCGGGCGGGGGGTATCAATGCTACTGGCTTTTTAAGGCTCCCGTGGAGTTGAATCAGGAGACCATGGCCCACCTGGAAAGGATCAACCGGGGGCTGGTCCTGGCCCTGGGGGGAGATATCCCGGCCACGGACGCGGCCCGCATATTGCGGTTGCCGGGGACCTTCAATATGAAACTGACCGGCAATCCCCGGCCGGTAAACATCGTGTGGTGCGAAGCAGACCGGACTTATGAGCTGGCCGAACTTGCCCGGTATGAGGCCAAGGAGCAGGCCCAGGGAGGACGGCCAAGCCACCAGGGGGACGGGGGACAGCCCGCCGGGGAGTATGCGGCTTACGCTCAAAGAGCCTTGGCCGATGAGCTGGCGAAGCTGGCCGGGACCCCTGAAGGCGGGAGAAATGCCGCACTGAATCAGGCGGCTTTTGCTTTGGGATCGCTCGTGGGGGCCCGGGTCCTGGACCGTGGGAGCGTGGACGCAGCCCTTTACGGAGTGGCCGCGTCTATCGGTCTGGGGGAAGCGGAAGCCCGGGCTACCATCCAAAGCGGCCTGGAAGGGGGGATGAAAGAGCCTCGCACGTTGCCGGAGAGGGCCAAGAAGGGGGGGGGCGCACCCAAGCAAGGGAAAGCTCCGGCTTCCCCGGAGCGGGACCGCCAGGCGGGGCAGGGGGAGCCTGAGGCGGAAAAAATCCCCTGCGTAGGGTATTACTATTTTGTGGAACGAGGGCGGTTGTGTCTGGAAAGCTACGACCGTCAGGGAATATCCAGGACGACTTATCTGGCGAATTTCCAGGCCCGAATAACTGAGGAAATCACCCGTGATGACGGCTTGAAGAGGCTCAAGGACTTTCAAATCACGGCGAGCCTGGACACCGGGCAGCCCCTACCCCCGGCCCAGATACCGGCCAAAGAATACGATTCCCTGAATTGGATCAGGCGGGAATGGGGGGCGGCGGCAACTGTGGCGCCGGGCCGGTCCCTGGCCCCTCACCTGGTGAACGCGATCCAGGCCCATTCCCAGGGGTTCAAGCGGCGCACGGTGTATGCTCACGGCGGTTGGCGCAAGATTTCCGGGGCCTGGCGCTACCTGCACGGCGGCGGCGGCATCGGCCCGGGGGAAGCGGTAGAGGTTGATCTGGGGGAGAATTTGCATCTTTACCGGCTACCTGAACCTGGGGGGATGGAGGCGGCCCAGGCTTCCAGGAGATTTCTGGATATCGCCCCTTGGGAAGTTACGGCCCCTTTGCTGGCCTGTGCTTACCTGGCCCCGTTTGCGGACCTGTGCAAGATCGACTTTTCCCTGTGGCTCTATGGTCCCACAGGAAGCTATAAATCTACTCTGGCGGCCCTGGCCCTCTGCCATTTCGGGAATTTTACCAGGCTCGCCCTGCCGGGCAGCTGGCTCTCAACAGTGAACAGTCTAGAAAAATTAAGCCATACCCTAAAGGATCACCTCATAGTGATTGATGATTTCATGCCGGCGGCCTCCGCCAAGGACTTCACCGGGATGAGCGAGAAAGCGGCGCGGCTGGTTTATTCTGCGGGGAACCGCAGCTCAAGGGGTCGGCTGGCCCCGGACCTGAGCGCCAGGCCGAACTACTACCCGAGGGGCCTCATTCTCTCAACTGGTGAGGTCTTGTTACCAGGCCAGCGCCAAAGCGCCACGGCCCGATACCTGGGGGTGGAACTGGACCCGAAGAAGACCCCCATTGACATGGCCCGGCTGACGGCCGCCCAGGGGGAGGCTCACCTGTACCGGGGGGCAATGGCGGCCTTTCTGGCGGACTTGGCCCCCCGGCTGGATGAGGCTCAAGAGGAAATTCAAGAGCTGTGGGCGGCATACCGAGGGGCGTTCCAGAATGGCGGCCATGCGAGAATGCCGGAGATCCAAGCCTGGTTAGCCGTGGGCTTTGAGTTTTTCCTGAGATTTCAGGGCCGCATGGGCGCCATAACCGAAGACCAGGCCCATGACATGTTGAACCGCGCCTGGAAGGTCTTTGAGGCCCTGGGGGAAAAGCACTCCCGGATCATTGAGGGGGAGCGGCCCACCCTGAAATTTATCGCGGTGCTCCGGGAGCTTTTAATTACGAGCCGGGTCTTTGTGGAATCGGTCAACGATAAAGGGATGCCTCCGCCGGAGAAAGCTACCCTGGGGTGGGAAGGAACCGAGCCCGCCAGAAATGCCTATAAAGTCGGGTATGCCGACGATAATACCCTTTATCTCTTGCCGGAAACGGCCTGGCGAGCGGTCCAAGAGGCGATCCGTGCCCAAGGTGATTATCTATCCCTGGGGAAAAACGACCTGTTCGCAGCCTTGGCGCGGGAAGGATTTATCGAACCGGGCAAGGCTGGGAGGAATACCCATCTGAAGCGGATTCAAGGGGGGGTTCAGCGGGTGGCTTTCCTGCCACTCAAGATGCTGGCCCATGACCATGATGAGGCGGCGGCAGATGAACGGGAATAATCCTCGTGTAACACCTTGTAACCAAAATGTAACCGCTTGTAACCAAAATGTAACCGCTTGTAACCAAAATGTAACCGCTTGTAACCAAAATGTAACCGCGGGGTGGTTACAGGGAAATGCAGGCCAGATAAGGCCGGGAAAGGCGTGTAACCGTTGTAACCGTTATTTATTCTATATAACCTTAATTGTATCTTAGAAGGGACCTTATATATGAAGCATGAAACATACAGGGGTGCGCTTATATGGGAAAAAACGGTTACAACGGTTACACGGCTATTTGAGTCAATGACCATGCGGGGTTCAGTGTAACCAGGTGCGGTTACATTTTGGTTACAAGTGGTTACATCGTGGTTACAAAGGGGTTACGGCAAGATGCCTGCACAAAAACGGGAGAAAGTGGGCAGGTGAACAGCACGCACGGCCCGGAAGCGACAAAAGGGAAACTGGCAATAATAAGGTGGGATTAAGGTAGAGATTAGGGAAAAGGTTCATAATAGTTCGGTTTAAGTTCTTGATACAGGGCGGAAGGTTCGCATGATTAAGTGATGGTGAACTATAAGCGAATGTAAACCAACTAAAGGCAAGAGGTTTACAATAGGAAATATGTCGCAAATATGTCGCAATCCGGGTCATGTTTGGAGGTCGGGTGGGGAATAGTGTGGGGAAGATGTTTTATGGCAAAAAGAAAAGGTCCGTCGCTAACATAAACCCATTGAAAATACTTAGTAAGTTATGGCAACTCGAAAAGCATACCTTTGGGTCTATGACCCAAAGAGACCAGGAAAATATAGGAGGCAAGACAGATGAAAGCGTTAAACTGGCCCGAAAATTCGATATGCCCCCCCAGGGTCGGACAATCCGGATTTCAAGAAAAATCATAGGGAGGATAGGGAGATGCGCGTTCCAACGTATGAAGGTGAGGTGAAACTGTCCCCGGAGGGGCCGGCGGTGATGGGGAATGTGGCCCAGGCGGGCCAGGTGGGGAAGGCGATAAGTGAGTTTGGAGAAACGGGGGCGAAAATCGCCGGGGTTTTTCAGCGCCAAATTAACGAGGCACGGGACTATAACACTCTGACGGAGATGCAGGAGCTATCGCGCCTGCATCTGAACGAGGCCATGGATGAATTAAAAAAAGACCCCGCCAACGCAGAAAATTGGAAGGGGAATTTCATGGTCACCGCTCAACACAAATTCCGGGAAATTAGCGAACTGGCGGCGGACCGCCCTGACGCCCTGGCAATGTTTAAGCGGCACTGGGCGACCCTGTACCCAGACAAGTTACAACAGATCACCGCGGCGGGGACCAAGCAAGAGATTCTCAACTTCGGCGGCAATGTGGAGAAAAAGTACCCGCAGTATATTGATTTTTATCTCCAGGAACCCGATGACCTGGGCCAAGCCCGGGTCAAAGGCGAACTCTTCGGGCTGATCTCCGGGGGCGAGGCCGCGGGGCTGATCCACCCGGACAAGGCGGAAAAACTGCGGCAGGGGTTTGGGCGTTCGGTTTTGCTCAGGCAGGCCCAGAAGGAGGCCGTCGCCAATCCTCAGGCCCTTTTGGAAAAACTGCGGGAGCCGGAGAAGCATTTTCCCGGCATGTCTGACGATGACGCCTTATCCTTGAGCGGCCAGGCGAGCGGGCAACTGCACCGGCTACAGGGAGCGAACAACGTCAAGGCCATGCAGATGTTTGAGGCCGGGACCCTGACCACTCCCCAAGTGAAGGAGATGCGGGACCGTGGGGACCTTTCCCTGGCTCACGCCGAAACCTATGAGGCGTTGATTGAAGGGAAAGCCAAGAACGCGGAGAATAAAAGCCACCCCGACACCTGGGTAAAGCTGAATGATGATATTCTCCAGGGCCGGGGAGATCGGGATGGTGTTTTAAGGGCCCGGGCCGACGGCCGGTTAAGCTCTCAGGATACCGTACATCTTTTGGCTAACCAGGCCCGTTTTTCCGCCAAAGAGGATAAGGCGGATGACTGGTGGGTCAAGACCGCCATGCAGCAGGGCAAGGTGATGCTGGCCGGGGGCAAGCTGGACCCCTTCGGCAATCCCGAAGAAACCCCGGCTTATTTCAAATTCGCCTTTGCCCTGAAAAAGCGGGTGGAAGCAGAGAGGTTGACCGGGGAAGCCATTCCTAAGGCGGCGGCGGAGATTATCGCACCCCTGGCGGCTGACAAGCTGCACAGCAACATCTTCACCCGGAACCCCAAGGAGCAGAAAGATCCCTGGTATAAATTCTGGTCTTCCGGCAAGCCCCAGGCAGCGCAACCGGGGAAGAAACCCACCGGCCCGGCGCCTTACCGGGGCGACATCACCGGAAATGAGATTTTTGATCCTTCGTGGAGGGCAAAGTAGATGGAATGGATTGAACAGCCACCCCAAGAACCGGAAGGCCCCATTAACTATCAGGCCGCGGCCCAGACCATTTCCACGGCCAAACTGAAACAAATGGCGGTGGCCGCGGCAGATCAGGAAGGGGTGCCCCGTGATTTGCTTTTAGGTTATTTCCGCCACGAATCCAAGTGGAACCCCATCATTCCCGACCCCAACGGCGACCTGGGCGGCCTGGGACAGATTACCCCGAGCTTTTGGGCCGACTTCGGCAGTGGGGAACCCATCACCAGGGATGATTACGATCCCCGGCTGCACCCCGGCAAAAACATCATGGCCATCGCTAAGGGCCTGGCATCTTTTAAGGCCGAAGCCGAAAAGCAGGGGTATGAGAACCCCTGGCTGGCCGCCATCCGCCGAATCGGGCCGGCGGGTGATTACCGTCCCACAACAAAGGGGGATGCCTACCTGCAAAAAGTTACCACGGCCGCCGATGATGAAGTTAGAGAATGGCAGGAGAAAACTTCCGGGAAGCGTCCGCCGGGGATGTATGAAGCTCCGGAGCCGAGCGTCTATGAACGGGTGCAAGATTATCTGCGCATCACGCCCCAGCCCAAGACCACGCCCTTGCAGATCGAAGCGGCGGATAAAGACGCCCAGGCCGCGGCCTTTCGGCAGGCCCGGTTAAGCCGGAACCTCAGTTCGCAAGCCCTGGCCGAACTGGAGGGCGTGCCGGTGGAAGCGGTGCGTCAAAGGGAAGCCCATGTTTCCCCCTTTGATATTCAGGAAGAAGTTTTCGGAACGGGCCGGGTAGAGGAATACGGCCGGGTGATGAGCAAGTTTTTATCGGGGATGTCCTTCGGCGTCTCCGACCTGGCCCAATACATGATTAAGGGGGAAGTCCCTCAATCTGAAACCCTGATCGGGGCGGCGGCCGGGGCCGGTGCGGAGTTGGCCGGGCTGATGATGGGACCTTTCAAGATCATCGGCGGCCTCACCGGGAACTATCTTAAGCCGACTCAGGCCGGACTCAGGGGTACGGCGCAGATCATGGCCCACGGCGGGGCCACCCTGGGGCTGACCATGGGCCTGAGCCGCATTATCCCCGCGTTCCTGGAAAGCGATTCCCTGACTAAGATGGCCCTGGACGTGGGCAAGACCACGGCTGTCAGCACCCTTATCGGTTCGCTTTATCCCACCTTGGGCTTCATTCCCGGTGAGGGCGGGGTGAGCAAGGCGCTCCGGGCGGCGACCTCCCTGGCCCTGATGGACTATATCCGGGCCGAGCCGGGGAAATTCAGCACTATCCCGGATGTGATCCAGGCATGGCAGGATGGGACGCTTTCACCTAAACAGTTGGGGGAACGGTCCTTCGGCTATCTCATGGACCTGTATTTCGGCCTCAAAGTTCCCTCCATGCGGAAGCAAATGCAGGCTATTGCCCAACAAAACGACATGGTGAAGGATCTCGCCTCCCTGAACGCCGATGACATTGAAGCGGCGATCCTGGCGGCCAGAGGACAGGCGCAGGCCCCGGAGAAGCCTCAGGAAGCGCCGGGGGCGGAAGTAAAGGGGATGGGCCAAGCTCCCCCGACCAAGCCTCCCGGGGGCCGGGAGGTAAAGCCGGGCGGGGAAGAATTTACCATGACCCTGCCCTTGGAAGTTGTCCCGACTCAGGAAATCCGGCTGGCCCCGGAAATCTTTCAATACAAACTCCATGCGGAAGAAGGCACGGGGGCGGGGCTGGCCTTGCGAGATGTGAAGACCTGGGAAGAAGGGCTTTCAGGGGTGATGACCTTATGGAGGGACCGGGGCGGTAATCTCTTTATGGTGAACGGCCATCAGAGGTTTGCCCTGGCCCGGCAGACCGGAACCATGGCGGTAAGGGCGCAGATTTTGGACGAAGCCCAGGGATGGAACCAGGACCGCGCCCGGGCCTACGGCGCCTTAATCAATATCGCTGAGGGCCGGGGGACCGAAGTGGACGCGGCCAAGTTCATGCGGGACATGAAATACACCGCCCAGGACCTGGCCGACAAGGGCGTATCCCTTAACGAGGCCAAGACCCGCCGGGCCGTGGCTCTGTCTCAGTTGGATGACGGCCTGTTTCATGAAGTAACCCTGGGCCGGTTCGATCTGGAAAAGGCCGTAGTCATCGGGGAATATCTGCCCCGGGATTATCCGGCGCAACGGGCCTTGTACCAAAGCATGCGCCAGCTTTTCGAGGCCGGGAAAGAGGTTTCCAACGAGAAATTCAGGGAGATGGTGCGCCTGGGGTCCACGGCCCCTAAGGTGGAGGCGACCCAGGCGGGCCTTTTCGGGGTGGAGACCATCACGCAATCCGCCTTGATGGAAAAGGCCGACCTCATCGTCTATGGCAAGAAGCGTTTCCGGGAAGATAAAAGTCTCTTTGGACTGTTGGGACGCAAGGAAAAGAAAATCACGGAGGCCGGCAACGTCCTGGATCCGGAAACGAACCAGCAGATCGCCCGGAGCAATGCGGAATTTCTGGAACTGTTTGATAAAATCGCCTATCTTCCCGACACTCAGACCAACGCAACCTTGAACAATTACGCCGCCAAGCTGGCAGGAGCCGAGAAAAATGAAGCCGCGAAAATCCGCACTGAGTTCTATAAAACGGTCAAAGAAGCCCTCGCCGCCGACTACCGAACCCTCTTCGGAACTGGCCAAGGGCCTACTGGAACTGACCAGGGAGCGGGACCCGGAGATGTTCGCCCTGGCGGAACGGGACCTCAAGCAGATGGAAGCGGGGGAGTGGGAGCCTCTGAGGTAAAGTCTTTTCTGCTGGATGAATCCGGTTCTGGCAAAGACCCCCTCTCCCTCTTTCTTGACCTGAAAGAAGCCTACCAAAAGCGCCTCAAAACCTACGGCGATGAAGCGACCGCCGACCCTCTGGCCGACCGGATGTATCTGGTGCGCCGCGCCTTGCCCGGCGCCACGGATGAACAGGTTCGCATCATGGCGGCAGACCCGGAGCTATTCACCCAGGTGGCCCGGAGCGGCATCGCCAAAGCTGCCCAAGCAAAGGAAGCCGAAGCTCAAGCCGCGCAAGTCTCCGGCCGGCCGCAACAGGTTTTGGAAGGGGTCCAGGGTGGGGATTTATTCGGCAGTGCGCCTCCCGATGCCTCTCCCAGCCAGAAACGGTACTCCGGCGGCCCCGAAACCATGGGGTTTATCCGGCGCATGAAAGGTTTTTTGGGTTTGGCCCCTCGAAATCTCACCCATGAAGAACTGCTTTATGGGGCCGAAAAGATCACCTGGTTGGGAGAAAAGAACCTTACATCAGTCCGGGCTTATTCTGAATGGCTGAACCAGAGGGACGCCATCGCCGCGGCGGTGGGGGAGAAGAAGTACGGCAAAGCTTCACGGGAAGCAGACGAACTGATTCATTTGTGGATTGACCTGCAGCGCAGCCCCGGGGACGTGGAGAAATATTGGGACCTGTTCTCCGATAAGCAACGGGCCAAGATCGAGCGGGCCAGGGAGATCCCGAATAACCCTGAACTCCTGGCCATTGCGGAGCGCATCCGGCAGGAGGAGGACGCCATTGGGCGGCGGTCTCTGGAGGCCGGGGTAATCAAAAGCGTCATGGAAAACCATGTCAACCGGATATGGGACCTGGAAGGCAAGCGGGGAGAGGAAGCGGGGCGCAAGTTCGGCATTACTTCCCGACACGCCCGGGAGCCGGTATTCAGTACCATCATCGAGGGGTGGGCCAATGATTATAAACTGAAAATCAGTTCCGCCACGGAAGCCCAACGCATATTGCAGGAGGAAATGGGCAACGTCGTAGCCGACCGCAATTTTCAGAACGCCGGTTTAAAAATGGGCATCTTCTCCCCGAACCAATATGAGGGCTGGACGAAGATCGAGCACGGGAACTTTCGGGACTGGACTTTAACCGGCAAGGCGGAGGGCGACCTGACGATTTACAAAGGTCGCCGGGATGTCTTTGCAGACGGGGAAGGCAACTTATATCGCCGGGCGGAAATCTACGCCCCCAAGGAGGTGGCGGACCGGATCAATAAGATTTTGGGGACTTCCGCCCTCTATAAAATTCCCGGCGTCAAAGCCCTGACTGTCTTCAATGCCGTGATCAAACAGACCATCTTGACTTCCGCCTTATTTCACCCGCAAGCCTTTCTGCGATCCTGGTGGCTGGGGGTGCCGGGCAAGGAAGGTATGCAAGAATGGTCTCCCCGGCAGGCCATGGAGATGGGCTTACAATCCATTCGGGAACTTGATCCCGTGTTGCAGCACTTGGTGAAAGACGGCGGCTTGACCCTGTTTCGTATCCAAGATTGGGAATCTGAAATGCTCCGAGGATCCACGGCTTTTGGGCGGTTCGTGGATCGCCTGGGGCCGGAAGATTGGAGCCTCCGGCAAAAGTGGAATGCCATACAAGACCGCTTTCACGGGTGGGTTTTCGGGCGAGTGGGCGCCGGCCTCAAGGCGGCCTCAGCCATCATCGAATATCGCAACTCCTTGGAGAAGTTCCCCGGGATGGACCCGGTTGAACGCGCCCAGATGGTGTCTAAGCTGGTCAACGCCAATTTCGGCGGCATCAACCTGGCCATGAAGGAGCGGGACCCCACGCTGCAACATCTTTTCCGCCTGGCTTTCCTGGCCCCGGACTGGACCGAGAGCAATTTTGACGCCTTCACCACGGCTTTTAAATATGGCGGGGCCAAGGAGCAAGCCCAATGGTTCACCCGTTTCTGGGCTTCGGTCTTCACTAAAGGGATCGCCATTACCGCTGCGGCTAACCTACTGCTGGCCTTTGGAGACGACAAAGGGCCGTGGGAACGGTTTAAGATCGCCTGGGATGAGGGAAATTTACGCTGGCTGGATATTGACGTAACCCCGATATATTCCCTTCTGGGCGGGGACCAGGACAAGCGCAAGTATTTTCGGACCATGGGGCATTTTCTGGACGGGGTGAAAATGCTGGCGCACCCCATCACTTTTGCCCACCACAAGGGGTCCGTGCTTTATCGCTATCTCTTTGAAGCTCTCGCTGGCCGGGATTGGCGGGGCAACGTTTTTACCGATTTGCCGGAACTCCTGGGAGCTACCGGAGATGAGGAACAGGCACCCTTGACCGGGAAATTTACCAAGCCGGGGCAAAAGGGGAAAGGCGGTCCCATTGGAATATCACAAGTTCCCTCTTATCTGGGCCACGAGGCGCGGCAATCCCTGCCTATCCCGGTGCAAAATGTCTTGAATTTCCTTTCCGGGGAAATGGACGCCTGGGATGCCATCTCTAAGGGCGTCGGGACCATGACTTCTTCGGCCCGGCCCATGAGTGAGGCGGAAAGGCTGATGATGGAAGACAGTCGCCTCCGGGCGCCGCAGTTGACCCCCAAGCAACGGGAAGAAGCCCAAGAACGCCGGAAGCTCATGGAGATCGCTCTTAAGGAGCAAGACGGGCCTAAGTTCCTGGAAGCTTTAAACCAGGCCCGGCAGGATGGTAAGGTTACAGGGCTGCAATATGACCGGATGAAAAAGGACGCGGCCGAAGTTTTAAAAGATCCGGAATCTGGTCAATTCAAGCTGCGGTTTTCTCGGGTGCAAGGCTTGGGCACGGCCTTAAAGGTCTTTGACACGGCCACCCCGAGAGAGAAAGAGGCCATTGCTCCCTTAATGGCCCTCAGGTGGCAACGGGCCACCCCGGAAAAACGGGCGGAAAACCAAGCGCTTTTTGATGCCATCCGGCAGAAAATGGCGGAACAATGATATAATGATTCCCCATGGCTCCCATGGGTAAGGGCTTTCTGAAGCTAAAGAAGGTGGCGGCGTTTCTGGATTGCAGCAGAGGTCAGATTTATGACCTGATATATCAAGGAGAACTGACGGCCATCAGGGTTGGTTCAGCTTTGCGAATTTCCCAAGAATCCCTGGATGACTTCGTGGAACGACACCGCGTTCAGGACAGCGAGCGTAAATGATTGACCGCCATAAAGATCAACCCTGTTTTTTACCCCTCTTTGTCCCGGCCTTGTGGGGAATAGTGTGGGGAACGATTTTTTTGGCAAAAGAAAAAGGGCTTAGAAATTCATCTAAGCCCCTGATATTACTTGGTAGCGGGGGTAGGATTTGAACCTACGACCTTCGGGTTATGAGCCCGACGAGCTTCCAGGCTGCTCCACCCCGCGTCAGTTGAATTTATAATATAACATATCCCTCCGGTTCGTCAATGGCAAATCTCCCGGGGACCGGGAGATTTGCAAACGTGCATAATAATAAGTGTCCATCCGGAGACGCCGAAAATATGTCCATCCTTTGTAGGGACACCGCGTGCTGTGCCCTAATAGCCACAAGATGGAAAAAGGAAGATGGTTCCTATGAAATTTTAACCGATTTCCGCTCCAAGGTAACCGGGGAAACCTCTGGGCTTTGCGCCCAATCGGGCTTCCAAGCTCAACTTGTGAACCGGAAAAGAAATGACCCGGAAAAGCGGTTGAGATTTTTGAGGAAATCTGATAATGAAATTAAGTTACCCTGGGGCCGGCGGCAAGGCTTACGGGGAGGCAACTTTGAGGGAAGGGAGAAGTTGATGTCTGGTAAAACCGCACTGATCCGCAACCTGGCCCTGATCGGCCACGGGGGCTGCGGCAAGACCTCCCTGGCCGAGGCCTTGCTGTTTACCGCAGGGGCCACCTCCCGGCTGGGGAAGGTAGATGACGGCAGTTCCGTTCTGGATTACGAGCCGGAAGAGATTAAGCGCAAGATCACCATTTCCACCGCGTTTCATCATTACTCCTGGAAAAAGCACACGGTTTATCTGGCCGACACCCCCGGGGACGACAATTTTCTGGCGGACACCCGGGCCACCTTACACGTCATGGACGCCGCGGTGGTGGTCATTGACGCGGTGGACGGGGTCAAGGTGGGCACCGAGAAAGTCTGGCACGCGGCCAATGCCTCTAATCTGCCGCGGTTGATATATATTAATAAAATGGACCGGGAGCGGGCCGACTTGGCCCCGGTGCTCCAGGGCGTCAAGAATATCCTGGAAGCCCAGGCGGTACTGGTGCAACTGCCCATCGGCCGGGAGGCCGGATTCAAGGGCGTGGTGGATTTAGTGACCCAGAAAGCCTACACCGCCCCACCGGGGGGCAAAATGGAAGCCGGGCCCATCCCCGCCGACCTCCAGGATGAGGTGGACGCCCTGCGGGGGGACTTGCTGAATTTTGCCGCAGAGAGCGATGACGAGCTCATCGAAAAATTTCTGGAAACCGGGGAACTCACCCCGGAAGAGATCTACCAGGGTCTGCGGCTGGGGGCCTTGAAGGGCACCATCGTGCCGGTACTGTGCGGCGCGGCCTCCCTCAACGTGGGGCCCGCCCTGCTTCTGGACGCCATCAATAACTTTCTCCCCGCGCCGGAGGATCGGGGCCAATTCAAGGCCAAGGACCTCAAAGGGGCCGAAGTCCTATTGGACCCGGACCCCGACGGCCCCCTGGCGGCCCAGGTCTTCAAGACCGTGGCCGATCCTTATGCCGGCCGCCTCTCCATCTTCCGCATCTTTTCGGGCACCATGAATTCGGACTCTACGGTCCTCAATGCCGGCCGGCAGGTCCCGGAGCGCTACGGCCAGTTGTTCCTGCTGGAAGGCAAGGGCCAGAAAGCCGTGCCGTCCGCGGGCCCCGGGGCCATCGGGGCGGTGGCCAAGCTCAAGGAAACCGTGACCGGGGACACCCTGGCCAGCGAGGCCAAGCCCGTCATTCTACCGCCCCTGGCGCCTTCCAGAACCATGATCACCTTTGCCGTGGAGCCCAAGAGCCGGGGGGATGAGGACAAGGTCTATTCCTCCATCGGCAAGCTCCTGGAAGAAGATCCCTCCCTTAAGTTGACTCGGGTGGCGGAAACCAAAGAGATTCTGCTGTCCGGGGTGGGCGCGGTGCACATCGAAGCCGTGGCGGAAAAATTGAAACGCAAATTCGGGGTGGAGGTCAATCTCAAGTCCCCCAAAGTGCCATACCGGGAAACCATCAAAGGCACCGTCAAGGTGCAGGGCAAGTACAAACGCCAGTCCGGCGGCCGGGGCCAATACGGCGACACCTGGCTGGAGTTGGAACCCCTCCCCAAGAACTCGGGCTTCGAGTTCGCGGACAAGATCGTGGGGGGCGCCATCCCCAAACAGTATATCCCCTCGGTGGAAAAGGGCATCGTGGAGGCCAAGCAGGAGGGCATTCTGGCGGGCTTCCCGGTGGTGGACTTCCGGGTCACCCTCTATGACGGGTCCTTCCATGACGTGGACTCCTCGGACATGGCCTTCAAAATCGCCGGGTCCATGGGGTTCAAGAAGGGCATGGAGCAGGCCAAGCCCACCCTGCTGGAACCCATCATGAAGCTCACCGTCACTGTGCCGGAAGAGAACATGGGAGACATCATCGGCGACCTCAATTCCCGGCGGGGCCGGGTCCTGGGGGTGGAGGCCGACGGGCGCCTCCAGATCATCACCGCGCACGTGCCCATGACCGAGGTCCTGCTCTATGCCCCGGACCTCATCTCCAAGACCGGCGGCCGGGGCGTCTATGACATGGAATTCGCCCATTACGAGGAAGTGCCGCCCAATCTGGCGGAAAAGATCGTGGCCGAGGCCAATGCCGCGAGGGAGAAGGAGTAGGGGGTAGGGGGTAGTTGTTAGTTGTTAGTGGTTAGTTGTAATGACATCTCACGATAGCATACGGCTAAACGCGTGAGAACGGTAC